>CAIMXF010000062.1 GCA_903845345.1 uncultured beta proteobacterium | reverse complement strand
GCGAGCAGTTCCTCGAGCAGGTCGAGGGTGTCGATGTCGAGGTCGTTGGTCGGCTCGTCCAGCACCAGCACGTTGGCGGGCAGCGCGAACAATCGGGCAAGCAGCAGCCGGTTGCGCTCGCCGCCGGACAGCGACATCACCTTCGCGTTCGCGCGCTCCGGCGCGAACAGGAAGTCGCTCAGGTAGCTCATGATGTGCTTGCGCGAATTGCCGATCTCCACCCACTCGCTGCCGGGGCTGATCGTGTCGGCCAGCGTCGCGTCGAGCTTGAGGCCGGCGCGCATCTGGTCGAAGTAGGCGACGTTGAGCATCGTGCCGAGCTTGATGTCGCCCGACGTCGGCTGCAGCTGGCCGAGGATCAGCTTGAGCAGCGTCGTCTTGCCGCAGCCGTTGGGACCGATCAGGCCGATCTTGTCGCCGCGCAGCACGGTGGTGGTGAACTGGTCGATCAGCACGCGGTCGCCGTAGCGCATCGTGACGTTGTCGAGTGCCGCGACGATCTTGCCCGACTGCCCGCCCGTGGCCACTTCCAGCTTGACCTGGCCCACCTGGTCGCGCCGCGAAGCCCGCGTGGCGCGCAGCGCCTCCAGCCGGCCGATCCGCGCGACGCTGCGCGTGCGGCGCGCCTCGACGCCCTTGCGGATCCAGATCTCCTCCTGCGCGAGCAGCTTGTCGGCGCGCGCGTTGGCCAGCGCCTCGTCGGCCATCTCGCGCTGCTTGGTCGTCTCGTAGGCGGTGAAGTTGCCGGGATAGCTGCGCAGCCGGCCGCGATCGAGTTCGACGATGCGCGTGGCCGTGGCGTCGATGAACGCGCGGTCGTGCGAGATCAGGATCAGCGAGCCGCGATAGCTCTTGAGCAGGTCGGCGAGCCAGTCGATCGCGTCCAGATCCAGGTGGTTGGTGGGCTCGTCGAGCAGCAGCACGTCGGGCGTCGCGACCAGCGCCTGCGCGAGCGCGACGCGCTTGCGAACGCCGCCCGAGAGCTTTTCCACCAGCACCTGCGGATCGAGGTCGAGGCGATGCAGCGTCTCGTCGACGCGGCGCTCCCAGTCCCAGCCGCCGAGCGCTTCCAGCCGCGTCTGCAGCCGGTCCATCTCGTCGTGGTCGACGCCGTCGTGGTTCTCGTACTGCTCGCGCGTGTCCTTGGCCTCGCGCACGCCTTCGCTCACCGCGTCGAACACGCTGATGCCCGGCGCGAACTGCGGCTCCTGCGGGACGTAGGTGCGGCGCAGGCCGCGTTCGACCTGCAGCATGCCGTCGTCGGGCTTGTCGAGGCCGGCCAGGATCTTGAGCATGCTGGACTTGCCGGTGCCGTTGCGCCCGATCAGCGCGACGCGTTCGGCGCTCTCCAGCGCGAAGTCGGCGCCATCCAGCAACGCGACGTGTCCGAACGCGAGGTGGGCATTGGTGAGGGTCAGCAGGGCCATCAGCGGGTCTCGATCGCCGTGCGGTCAGAAAGGGTCATTGCCTTCAGTCGTTGGGTTGCCGCGTGCGCGGTTGACGCTGGCCTCGAGCGCGTCGACGAACATCTTCGCCACGTCGAAACCGGTCTGGTCGGTGATTTCCTGGAAACAGGTCGGGCTGGTGACGTTGATCTCGGTGAGCGTGTCGCCGATCACGTCGAGGCCGATCAGCAGCAGCCCGCGCCTGGCGAGCTTGGGGCCGATGACGCCGGCGATCTCGCGCTCGCGCGCCGTGATCTCGCGCGCCTCGCCCTTGCCGCCGGCGGCGAGATTGCCGCGCACCTCGCCGCCTTGCGGGATACGGGCAAGGGTATGCGGCACCGCCTTGCCGGCTATGACGAGCACGCGCTTGTCGCCGTCGACGATCTCGGGCACGAACTTCTGCACCATGATCGTCTGCGCGCCGCCGACGTTGAGCGTCTCGACGATGCTGCCCAGGTTCATGCCGTTGTCGGTCACCCGGAAGATGCCGGCGCCGCCCATGCCGTCCAGCGGCTTGAGGATGATGTCGCGATGCTCCGCATGGAAGGCGCGCACGTCGGCGGCCGAGCGCGTGACGAGCGTGGGCGCGATGAACTGCGGGAACTCGAGGATGGCCAGCTTCTCGGGATGCTCGCGCAGCGCCGCCGGCGAGTTCAGCACCAGCGCGCCGTCGCGCTCGGCGTGCGTCAGCATGTGCGTGGCGTAGAAGAATTCGCTGTCGAACGGCGGATCCTTGCGCATCAGCACGGCGTCGAATTCGGCCAGGACGACCGTCTCGGCGCCGGTGCTCGTGTACCAGGGGTCGTGGCTGTGGCGGTCGACGTCCGTGAGCACGATCGGCAGCGCGCGCGCCTGCACGCGGCCGCCGCGCTGCCAGCTCAAGTCGACCGGCTGCGTGGCCCACAGCGCGTGGCCGCGCCTGGCCGCCTCGCGCATCATCGCGTAGGTCGAGTCCTTGTAGATCTTGAACGTATCGAGCGGGTCGGCGACGAACAGCAGCTTCATGGAGACACCTGGGTGGCGTGTGCGCGCGCGTGACGCGCGGGCGGGGAAAGTGGACGCCGGCGGGCCGGGATCCCGGCTCGCGACGGCTGCGACACGGGATGATCGCGCGCGGCCGCCGACGTCGCGTCGGCAGGGCTTTTCAGCGCGCGGGCGGCGTGGCAGACCGGAAGTGTTGCACACCCAGCGCGAGCGCGCCGGCCACGACGGCCCAGAACGGCGCGCCGATGCCGCCGAGCGTGACGCCCGACAGCGCAATGAGGAAGGTCAGCGCCGCGGCGTCGCGGTGCTTCTCGACGCCCAGCGCCGACGACAACGCCCCCGCGATCGTGCCCAGCAGCGCGAGTCCGGCCACGGCCACGACCAGCGCGTGGGGGAACGCGGCCATCAGCCCGACCACCGCGCCGCCGCCCAGGCCGATCAGCATGTAGAGCACGCCGGCGGTCACGGGGGCGATGTAGCGGCGCTTCGGATCGGGATGCGCTTCCGGGCCCATGCAGATGGCCGCGGTGATGGCGGCCAGGTTGAGGCCGAACGAGCCGAACGGCGCCAGCAGCAGCGTGGCGACGCCGGTGGTGGTGATCACCGGCGAGATCGGCACCGTCACCCCCGCGGCCCGCTGCGCGGCCACGCCAGGCAGGTTCTGCGACGCCATCGTCACGAGGAACAGCGGCAGGCCCAGGCCGATGGCGGCGGCGACGCTGAACTCGGGCATCACGAACACCGGCCGCGCCCAGCCCCACTGCACGCTGGCCAGCGAGACGCCGCCCTGCGCAATCACGATCGCGATGCCCGCCGCGAGGACGCCGGGCACGGCCAAGCGCGGCCACCAGCGTCGGCCGACCACGAACGCCAGCGCCATCAGGCCCACGAGCAGCGGGGCGTCGTGCGCGGCCAGCGCGGCGTCGAGCCCGAAGCGCGTCAGCACGCCCGCCAGCAAGGCCGCGGCGATCGCCACCGGCACGCGATCCATCAGCCGCTCGAACAGCCCCGACGCACCCGCGACGATGATCAGCACCGCCGACACGATGAACGCGCCGGTGGCCGCCTGCAGCGACACCCCGTGCGTGGCCGCCAGCAGCGCGGAGCCCGGCGTCGACCAGGCGATGAGCACCGGCTGGCGATACCAGAGCGACAGGACGATGCTCGTCAGCCCGGTGCCCAGCCCCAGCGCCCAGATCCAGGACGTGATCTGCGCCGGCGTCGCGCCCAGGCTCTGCGCCGCGGCGAACACGATCGCCACGGAGCTCGTGAAGCCGACCAGCACCGAGATACAGCCGGCGACGATGGCCGAGAGCGAGACGTCCTTGAGCATGGCGCGAAGCGTACCCGACCGTGGCCGCCGTCCCTTTCTGTAGGACAGACGGACGCCGCCGCGTCGGTCCAACCCGGAACCCGCGTGCGTTCTCACGTTCTGACGCAACTCGGCACGTTGGCTGACAGCGCGGACGGCGTCCCGCACGTTTAATCGGTGTCAGCCCGACAACACGGGCACGAAGAGGACTACGACATGAACACCAACACCCCGAACCCCACCCGTTCCACCGCCAGCGGCATCCATCGCGGCGTCTGGATCGGCGGCGGCCTGATGGCCCTGACGATCGTCGCGCTCGCGACCACGCTGGTCGTGAAGAACAACGACGCGCTGACCGACCCGGCGACCACGGCCGCGACGAGCACCTCGACCGCCCCGCTGGTCGCCGCCAATACGACGCCGGCGAGCGAGCAGCCCTCGGTCGCCAACCCGGCCGGCACGCAGGCCGCGCCGCCGATCAACGAGTCGGCGCGCCCCGTCCACTACGCGCCGCCGCCGGTGCGCCACGAGAGCGCGCGCGACGATCCGCCGCAAGAGGTTGCCGCCGCGGTCTGCACGACCTGCGGCGTGGTCGACGGCTACAGCATCGTGAAGGTGCAGGGCCAGAACAACGGCGTCGGCGCGGTCGCCGGCGGCCTGGGCGGCGCGCTGGTGGGCAGCCAGATCGCCGGCCGCAGCAACCACACGCTGGGCGGCGTCGTCGGCGCCATCGGCGGCGGCCTGCTGGGCAACGCGATCGAGACGCACCAGCGCACGGTCACCGAGTACGACGTGCGCGTGCGCATGGCCGACGGGTCGATCCGGACGGTGCGCCAATCGACCGTCCCGAACGTGGGGCAGCGCGTGAACATCGAGGGGCATGCGCTGCACCCGATCGACGAGCAGGGCTGATCGCTGCTGCGTCAATGACAACGGCCCGCGATGCGGGCCGTTTTTCATTCTGTCGAAGCCAGCCTGTTGGCGATGTACTGGCTCGGGCCGCTCGCGAACCAGAGGCGAGCGTCGGTCTCGTGATCCCAGCGAAAGACATCGCTTCGCCGAATCTTGCCGTCCGCGTCGATCGCCAAGGCAAACAGGTCGCCATTGCCGCTGTTGCCGAAGAACAGCAAGTGGTCGAATGGCATGTACAGACTTCGAAACGCTGGCGTCGTTCGCATTCCATGATTGCGCGCGCGGAGCTCGACCACGGACCACGCCAATGCCTCGCCGTGTGGATCGCGTCTGCCTTGGCAGGCCTCGAGCAGGGCGGTCACGTCGCCGGGCAACTCCGCGTCGACAAAATTGGACGCGTCACCCGGAACCGACGAGCCGTCAGCCACGAGGGACTCCCGGAGATTCAGTGCGGAAAGAACGCGTCATACGCCGTCTTCAGGATCAACGCCGACACCACCACGATGAACACGACGCGCACGAAGCCCGCCCCGCGCGCGAGCGCGAGGCGCGTGCCGAGCAGGCTGCCCAGCACGTTGGCGACGGCCAGCACCGCCGCGATGTGCCACCACACGTGGCCCGTCCACGCGAACAGCACGAGCGCCGCGAAGTTGGTGGCGGTGTTCAGTCGCTTGGCGGCCGCGGACGCGTGCAGGAAGTCGTAGCCGAGGATGCGCACGAACAGGAACACGAAGAAGCTGCCGGTGCCGGGACCGAAGAAGCCGTCGTAGAAGCCGATGGCCAGGCCGATGAGGCCGGCGGCTCGCGATTCGGCGTGGCCCTGCAGGCGCGGCGTGTGGTCGCGCCCCAGGTGCTTCCTGGCGACCGTGTAGACGAGGATCGCCAGCAGCACGAACGGCAGCGCCCGCTTGAGCGGACCCGCGCTGACCAGCGTCACCGCGTACGCGCCGCCAAAGCTGCCGATCAGCGCGCCGGCCATGCCCCAGGCCATGGTCGCGCGCGCGAGCGTCACGCGGCGCGCGAACTGCACCGCCGCCCAGGCCGTGCCCCAGATGGCGCCGCCCTTGTTGGTGCCGAACAGGGTCGCGGGCACCGCGGTCGGATAAGTCGCGAAGAGGGCCGGCACGAGCACCAGCCCGCCGCCGCCCACCACCGCATCCACGAAGCCGGCCAGGCCGGAAGCCAGCGCCACGATGACAAGATCGATCATGGCCGGATTATCGATGAGCACCCGCAATGGGCCGTCTCAGCGCGGACGACGCACGAATAGCGCCATCAAAGGACAAAAGGGCGCGGCCTGTTGGCTGCGCCCTTCGTCTTGTTTTGTCTGGCAGTCGCTGACTCCAGCGCCGCCTGCCTGGCTCGATAAGCGTTCGAGCCGGCGTTTATGTCTCCTCGTACCCCCTTCAGAGTCATGTGCACCTTGTGGGTGCATGTGACAAGAAAGTGACTGCACTGTATGGGAGCGTTGTTGCGCTGCCCATCGGGGGTTTCCCGCTATCCTGATGCACCAACATTGTTCACGCCGCATTCATCCGGCATTCATGCGGTGATCCTTTCGAGGGCCGCCGCCAGGGTCCACTCGGCGGCGCGCTCGGCGACCATCAGCGTGGGCGAGTTGGTGTTGCCGCTGGTGATGGTGGGCATCACGCTGGCGTCCACCACGCGCAGGCCGGCGACGCCGCGCACGCGCAGGCGCGCGTCGAGCACGGCGTCGGGCTCGTCGTCGCGGCCCATGCGGCAGGTGCCGACAGGATGGAAGATCGTCGTGCCGATGTCGCCGGCCAGGCGCGCGAGTTCGTCGTCGGTCTGGTACTGCAGCCCGGGCTTGACCTCGCGCGGATGGAACGCCGCCAGCGCCGGCTGCCCCACGATGCGGCGCGTCAGGCGCAGCGAGTCGGCGGCGACGCGGCGGTCGCCCTCGGTGGCCAGGTAGCGCGGCGCGATCCTGGGCGCCTGCGCGGGGTCGGCCGACTGGATGTGCACCTCGCCGCGCGACTCCGGGTTCAGGTTGCACACGCTGGCCGTGAACGCCTCGAACGCGTGCAGCGGCTCGCCGAAGGCGTCGAGCGACAGCGGCTGCACGTGATATTCCAGGTTGGCCCACGGCCGGGTCGGATCGGATCGCGTGAACGCGCCCAGCTGCGACGGCGCCATGCTCATCGGACCGCTGCGCGACAGCGCATATTCGGCCGCGATGCGCGCCTTGCCCACCAGCGTGGCCGACAAGGTGTTGAGCGTGCGCGTGTTGTCGACGGCGAACACGGCGCGCACCTGCAGATGGTCCTGCAGGTTGCCGCCGACGCCCGGCAGCTCATGGTGCGGCGTCACGCCCACGGCCTTCAGCCGCGCGCCGTCGCCGATGCCCGACAGCTGCAGGATCTGCGGCGAGCCGACGGCGCCAGCCGACAGCAGCACCTCGCCGCGGCAGCGCACCTGCACCGGCGCGTCGCTGCCGATGCGCAGCTCGACGCCGCGCGCGACCAGCTTCTCGGTCCAGCCGGCGGGCGCGTCCTCCAGGATCAGCCGCGTGACGTGCGCGCCCGTCAGCACCCGCAGGTTGCCGCGCTTCAACGCCGGCCGCAGGAATGCCTTGGCCGCGTTCCAGCGCACGCCGCGGCGCTGGTTCACCTCGAAGTAGCCGACGCCTTCGTTGTCGCCGCGGTTGAAGTCCCCGGTGGCCGGGATGCCGGCCTGCACCGCGGCCTTGGCGAACGCGTCCAGGATGGGCCACGACAGCCGCTGCTTCTCCACGCGCCACTCGCCTCCGCTGCGGCGTCCCGAGGCGTCGTGGCCCGGGCCGGCGTGCATCGGCTGCGTGCCGGTCTCGTCGCCGTTCCAGTGATCCTCGTGGCGCAGGAAATACGGCAGGCACTGCGCCCATTCCCAGGCCGGATCGCCCGTACGCTCGGCCCAGCCGTCGTAGTCGCGCGCCTGGCCGCGCATGTAGATCATGCCGTTGATGCTGGAACAGCCGCCCAGCACCTTGCCGCGCGGGTAGCGCATCACGCGGCCGTTGAGGCCCGGGTCGGGCTCGGTCTTGTACAGCCAGTCGGTGCGCGGGTTGCCGATGCAGTACAGGTAGCCCACCGGGATGTGGATCCAGGGGTAGTCGTCGCGTCCGCCGGCCTCGACCAGCAGCACGCGGTGCCGCGGATCGGCCGACAGCCGATTGGCCAGCAGGCAACCGGCCGTGCCGGCGCCGATCACGATGAAGTCGAACGGATCGCCGAGGTGCATGGGGGCGCATCTTAGCGAGGTGGGGGAGTCCTTGTCGTGCTCGTTGGACCAGAGGGTGAACCAGGTGTCGAGCCAGGACGCGTCGCGCCGGCAGGGAGCCGCCGTCACTCGCAGGCTCCGGGCTCGAAAAACAGCGCGGCGGCAACCGCCGCGACGATCGCCAACAGCATGAGGACGCAGACAACCGCCTCGCCGAGTGCCTCGCGCCAGCCACACCGGATCGCCGCGACCAGGGCCAGGCCGAGCGAAAGTGCCGCACTCGGCAATTGCACGCCGGCGACCGCAAAAAGGTAGGCGATCGGCCATTCTTCGCCGCAACCGTAGCGGCGGCTGACGATCGCAGCGGACAGGATGAGGGCAACGGCCAGGCCCGAGCGGATCCAGGGCGGTCGCCGAAGCAGGAAGAACGACGACGTCATCGGGGCAACGCCGCGGGCGTGTCGTCGACAGGCGCGTCCTCCAGCGTGACCGTGTGCGCGCGCCCGTACGTCATCAGCGCCGTCGCCGCGACACCCAACGTCGCGGCGAGCAGCAGCGCGACGAGCGCGTCGCGGCTGCGGCTTCGCAGCGCAAACGCGCCGGCGCGGATGCAGGCATGCGCCGCCAGCAGCGAGATCGCACCGCCGGCCAGCGCGATCCACGCGTGCAGCGGGGCCGACCAGCCGGGCACGGCACGCAGGATCGCCGCGACCAGCACCACGAAGATCACGATCAGAACATGCGCCATCCACCAGTCGCGATCACCGGCCCTGGCCTCGCGCGCCATCACGGCGCGCTCCGCCGCAGTTGCGCGAACAAGGCATACCAGTCGATCCGCCGCGTCAGCATCATCACCGCCGCCAGCGCCGCGAACAGCATCACCGAGCCGATGACCAGCGCGTTCTGCTCCATCTGCAGCAGCGCGTAGAGCATGCAGTAGAGCAGCGCGATGCCGAGTCCGAACACCAGCCCGGCGATCCTGCGGCCCAGCATCGACATCGCGTACGCGCCCAGCAGCACGGCGCAGGCGGCGGCCGCAGCGGCGTAGGCCTGCTCGAACGGCAGGTGTTCCGACAACGACAGCAGCAGCAGGAAGAACAGCGACAGGGCAAGTCCGACCAGGCCGTACTGCACCGGGTGCACGCGCCGGCCCGACAGCACCTCGACCAGGCCGACGGCGATGAACGTGAGCACGACGAACAGCAGGTCGTACTTCACCGCGCGGTCGCTGAGCACGTACGGGTTGACGGGGTCGATGAAGGCGACGTTCATCAGGTCGAGGCACTTGTCGGACTTCGCTGCGGGATCGTCGGACGCGTCGTTGGCGCTGGTGGGCATCGGCGTGCACAGCGCGAGTCCCTTGGCAATGTCGGCCGGCGCGCTCGTGGCCAGCGACGACAGGTTCCAGGTGGAGGTGAAGCCGTCGGCACGCACCGTGCGGTCCGCCGGCGAGAACTGGCCGCCGAAGGACGGGCTGGGCCAATCGGAATTCAGCGTCCAGCGCGTGGCGTCGGCGGCGGGCACCCAGCCGATCTGGCCGGTGCCGATGAGGTCGAGCTCGATTCGCACCGACAGCGGATGCGCGGCGGCGTCACCCTCGGCGCGGCCCGGCGCGAGCGTCGCGTGGAAGCCGTGCGGGTAGGCGCCGCTGGGCGTGCCCGACTCGACGGGCACGCCCTGGCCGTCGGCCGTCACGCTGGCCGCGCGCACGCCGCGCACGTCGCTCAGCGCCAGCAGCAGCACCGGCGCGCCGCACTGCAGCTTGCCGCCGTCGTGTTCGGCGTGGGGCTGCAGCGGCGCGAGCGACGCGAAGTCGGCCGCCACCGTGAAGTGGCCGCCGTACGCGTTGATCTTGTACAGGCCGCGCCACAGCGGATCGGCCTTCACGCGGCCGTCCACCGCGAGCTGGTTGGGCACCTGCATCAACGAGAACTCACGCCTGGCCGGCGTGACGACGTGGCCCTTGTCGGTGTCGGTGACGTCGTCCCAGCGTTCGACGCAGTCGCGCTGCAGCAGCGGCCCCAGCACGGACTGCGCCGCCGCATGCGAGCGCTCGACGCCGCGCACCGCCTCCTCGCCGCGGCCCTTGCGCTCGCCCACGAGCCCTTCGATGCGCGCCAGCACGACCATCAGCATCAGTGCCACGAGCACGATCGCGCCCACCTTCGCCAGCAATGGAAACTTCATCTCTCGCTCCTCTTGTCGCGCCATGAGCGGCGCGCTAGCCGGGACGATGCCGGCGCGCGGTGAGGGCGTGATGAGGTTTGTGTGGCGAGGGTGAAGTCAGAGCGGGAGCCGGACGACGACCGACAGCCCCGGCGACGCCTGCTCGAACGCGACGCTGCCGCCATGCAGCGCCGCGGCCTGGCGCACGATCGCCAGTCCCAGCCCGCTGCCGCGGCGCCCGTCGCGCGGGCGCGGCAGCGAGAAGAAGCGCTGGCCCAGCTGCGGCAGCGCGAAGTCCGACACGCCGGGCCCCGCGTCGCGCATCGTGAACATCGCCTCCGCCCCGATGCGCCGCAGGGAAACTGTGATGGACGTGCCTTCGGGCGCGAAGTCCAGCGCGTTGGCCCACAGGTTGGAGAACAGCAGCAGCAGCGACTCGGCCTCGCCCGTGAGCGTGACGTCGCCGCGCGCCTCCCACACCAGGCCGACGCCGCGCTGGATCGCCAGCGGCACGTGCGACGTCGCGACCTCGTCGATCAACGCGAGCAGCTCGACGGGCCGCGGGTTCGCGATCGCGCGCTGGCCTTCGAGGCGCGACAGCTCCAGCATGCGGTCGACCAGGTCGCGCAGCCGCAGCGACTGCTCCTGGATCTGCCGCGCGAAGCGTTCGCGATCGTCCGGCGGCAACTCGTCGCCCAGCAGCTCGGCGGCGCCCTGGATCGCGGTCAGCGGGCTCTTCAGCTCGTGGGTCAGCGCGCGCACGGTGTGCTCCAGGCGTTCGCGATCCTCGAGACGTTCACGCATCTCGTCGACGGCCACGGCCAGGTCGCCCAGCTCGCCCGGCAGCTGCGGCACCGGCACGCGCTCGCCCGCATGCACGTGGGTCGCGTACGTCTTCAGCTGGCGCACGGCGCGCACCATCCAGATCGTCACCAGGACGCCCACGGCGGCCGACAGGCCCAGCAGCCAGAAGCCGCCGACCAGGATGCGGCGCTGCGCGCGGTCGATGAACTGCTGCACCGTGGCCAGCGGCTTGCCGACGGTGACCACGCCGATCACGCGCGCGCCGTCGCGCACCGGGGCGGCGACGTACATCACCGAGCTCGCGTCGTCGCCGGGCACGCTGCGCGTGGCGCGGGCGCCGTACTGGCCGCGCAGTGTCAGGGAGACGTCGCGCCATCTCGAATAGTCGGCGCCCAGCGCGTTGCTCGCTGCCGCGGCCGGCGACGCCGCGGCGTCCGGCCCGAAGCCGGAGTCGAGCACGACGCGGCCGGTGGCGTCGGTCACGTAGACGCGCAGGTCGAGCGTGCGCTTGTGCAGGCCCCAGATCTGGATGTCCACCGGACGCCGGCGATACGCCGCCACCTCCTGCGCGAGGCGCGAGTCCTGCAGCGTGCCGCCGGGCGGCATCGCGCGCAGGTCGGCGGCGGCCTGCTCGGCGATCAGGTTGGCGGTGTCGACCAGTGCGTCCTCCATCACCTCGCGCGCGCTCGGCTTGACCTCGCTCTGGAACACCTGCAGCGCGAAGAAGCCGGCCAGGCCGGTGATGACGAAGAACGCGAACAGCAGTCGCAGGCCGAGGCGCATCGAAGGATCAGCGAGACACGAGTTCGAGGGAGTAGCCCATGCCCCGATGCGTGGCGATCGGTTCCAGCTCGGGCCGCACGGCGCGCAGTTTGGCGCGCAGCGTCTTCACGTGGGTGTCGACGGTGCGGTCGGTGGCCTCGCCGTCGGCGCCCCAGACTTCGTCGAGCAAAGCCTCGCGCGAGCGGATGC
Organism: uncultured beta proteobacterium; assembly: GCA_903845345.1. GTDB lineage: Bacteria > Pseudomonadota > Gammaproteobacteria > Burkholderiales > Burkholderiaceae_C > Scleromatobacter. The sequence goes on along the minus strand of CAIMXF010000062.1, from coordinate 1,851 downwards.
GCCCGGGCGTGCGCAGCAGCGCGCGCAGCAGGCCGAACTCGAGCCGCGTCAGCGCCAGCCACTGTCCGGAAAAGCGGATGCGCTGCCCGCCGGCGTCCAGCTCGAACAGCGCGGACTCGGCCGTCGGCGCGACGGGCGGCGCGAGCGCGGCGCGCCGCAGCAGCGCGCGCACGCGGGCCACCAGCTCGCGCGGGCTGAACGGCTTGGTGAGGTAGTCGTCGGCGCCCAGCTCGAGGCCGACGACGCGGTCCAGCTCCTCGGCGCGCGCGGTCAGCATCAGGATCGGCAACGCGCGCAGCGCGTCGTCGCCGGACTGGCGCCACTCGCGGCACAAATCCAGGCCGCTGCCGTCCGGCAGGCCGACGTCCAGGATCGCGAGCGCCGGCAGTGCCGCCGCCGCGCCCGCGCGCGCGGCGCCGACCAGCAGCACGTGGTCGACGGCCAAGCCCTCGCGCTGCAACGCGAAGGCGACGGTGCCGGCGATGGCCGGATCGTCCTCCAGGAGCAGGATGCGCGGACTCACTCAGTTGGCCGACACGCCCGACAGCGCCGGGAACAGCTTGAGCAACCCGTCGGACAGCAGCTCGACGGCCATCGCCGCGAGGATCAGGCCCATCAGCCGCGTCATCACGTTGATGCCGGTGCGCCCGAGCAGCTTGGCGATGCGGGTGGCGGCGGAGAACGCGGCGAACGTGGCAAGGCCGATGACCACGCCGTAGCCGACCAGCACGGCGTGCTCGAGCAGGGTGCGCGTCTTGTCCGCGTAGATCACCATCGTCGAGATCGTGGCGGGGCCGGTCAGCAGCGGGATCGTCAGCGGCACGATGGCGATCGAATCCCCGGCGTCGGCCTTGGCCTGGCCGTCGCCGACGTCCGAGCCGCGGCTCTCGGCCTGCTGCGCGTTGAGCATGTTCAGCGACGAGATCAGCAGCAGCAGCCCGCCGCCCACCTGGAACGAGGCGATGGTGATGCCGAAGAACTCGATGATCTGCGCCCCGGCGACGGCGCTCATCGCGACCACCGTGAACGAGGCGACCGCCGCCACCCGGATGGTGCGCTTGCGCTGCTCGCGCGTCAGGTTCTGCGTGAAATGCAGGAAGAACGGGATCGCGCCGATCGGGTTCACGATGGCCAGCAAGGCCACGAGCGGTTTGAGCGGGTGCAGATCCATGAAGCGATTCTCGCCGCGGCCGAGTCGATTCGCGCAACGAAGTTCCCTGGTCCGTTCCCGGCAGCATCGTTCATTGCGGGAAAACCCGTTGGTTCAAACCCTGGCGAAATGCGCGAAACGGGCTTCTTTCACCTCGAAGAGGGGGGGTTCAGCGTCCGGAAACGACAAAACAACAATTTCCTTGACTGCGCTTTGCATTTCGTGATTTGTTAGGCTCATAATCATTCCAGGGCAGCGGTTGCTTCGCGCGACTGTCGCTCGTTGATGCTGTGTCTGGACGCGGCGCCTTCGCTTGATGGATCACGCTGGGTTGAAGCTCCACATGGTTTTTTATCTTTGAAAGGGCTTCCCCCGTGGGAAACAAACTGTACGTAGGCAATCTGGCCTACAGCGTCCGCGACGATTCACTGCAAGAGTCTTTCAGCCAGTTCGGCACCGTCACGTCCGCCAAGGTCATGATGGACCGTGAAACGGGTCGTTCCAAGGGCTTCGGCTTCGTGGAAATGAGCTCGGATCCGGAAGCGCAAGCAGCCATCAACGGCATGAACGGCCAACCCCTCGAAGGCCGTCCCCTGGTCGTCAACGAAGCACGTCCGCGCGAAGAGCGTCCGGGCGGCTTCAGCGGCGCGCCGCGCAGCCCGTACGGCGGCGGTGGCCGTTCCGGCGGCGGCGGTGGCGGC
>CAIMXF010000061.1 GCA_903845345.1 uncultured beta proteobacterium | reverse complement strand
TGCGACGAAATATTACTGATACTACTATGATGGCGAGCCAGCGCTGACCTCGCGGCTCGAGCCGGCAGTCCACGAATAAGGTCGAAATCGCGAGGCGCAGGGCGGATGACGTCAAAGTGGTTCAAGGACGAGGCAGGCGCGCTGTATACCGGCCTGGCAATGGCTTACGTGCTCGGCGGCTATGCGCTGGGCGTCGCCGCTTTGCTGCAGGGCACCACGGTGGCGTTTATCGGCGGCGTCCTGCTGCTCGGCCATGCGCTGACGATCGCGGCGTACCTGTTGCACGAATGCGCGCACCACACGGTCTTTCGCACCAATGTCCACAACGCACGTCTGGGCATGCTTTGTATGTGGATTAGCGGCAGCTGCTATGGCACGTACGAGGACGTTCGCCACAAGCATTTCCGCCACCATGCCGACAACGCCGACATCATGTGGTTCGACTCGCGCCAGTGGCTTGGGCAACATCCGCGGCTTGCTCGGCTGGTGCTGCTGCTGGAGTGGTGTTACATCCCGGCCCACGACCTGCTGATGCACGGGCTGCTTACAGTCAGCGCCTTCGCGATCCCGGCGAAACGGTCCCAAAGGTTGCGCAATCTGGCGGTACTCGCGGTGCGAGGACTCGTCTTCGGCTGTGTCGCTTGGCGGTATCCGCGCGTGGCATTGGGCTACGTGCTCGCCTATATGCTGATGATCACGATACTGCGCTTCATGGACGCGTTACAGCATGACTATGACGGCACGCCGGTGCTGTTTGACAAGACCGTGGTGCCGCCGCATCGCGGCGACCGTGCCTACGAGCAAGCACACACGTTCAGCAATCCGCTGTCGGTTCGCCGCATATGGACCAATCTTCTGGTTCTGAATTTCGGCTTTCACAACGCACATCACGCCAGACCTTCAACGCCCTGGTACAGGTTACCCGACCTTCACCGGGAGTTGTTTGGCACGGACCCGAGCGGCGTGATTCCGTTCAGTGCGCAGTTGCGCAGCTTCCACCGCTACCGCGTCTCGCGCGTACTGAGTGACACATCCACCGTGGTCGGGCCCGAATTTCTCCGCCAGGCCCGCCTCGGCATCGCGAGCGGCGGCAACGCTGTATCGTTCCTGACGCCGTTCTGACTCAAGGCCAGAGTCCGTGCAAAAGCTAGAGATCTTTCAGTCACTGTGGGGCATGGAGCGGAGGCACCCGACGATCCCCGAGCGGACTCACGCGGAGAATTTCCAGATGATCGCCGAGGCGGGGTTCGACGGTGTTTGTCTCGACCCGGCGATGTCGGATCTAGACACCTATCGCGAGACCGTGCCGCTGTTCGACCTATACCGGCTGAAGAGCATGGTCAATCTGTTCCCGCGTCGCGTCCGGGAGATGCGGCCCCTGCTGGAATTCGCGAAGCAAGTCCGTGCGGTCAAGGTGAACGCGATCGCTCAGGTGATGCCCGTGAGCGTTGCCGGCGCCATTCCGCTCGTGTACCGCTGGTTGAAAGATGCCGAAGATTTGGGTGTCGAACTGTTGTTTGAGACGCACCGCGACAGCCTTCTGAACGATTTGTATTTCACCTTGGAAGTGCTCGACGCGGTACCGGAACTGATGCTCACGGCGGACCTGTCCCATTTTGTGCTCGAGCGGGAGTTCCAGCTGCCGCTCAGTCACCGCGACCGCGGCTTTCTCGACCGCATACACGACCGCTCGGATTGCTTCCAAGGCCGCGTTGCCTCCCGTGAACAGATCCAGATTCAACTCGCCTTCCCACAGCATCAGCCTTGGGTTGCATTGTTCAAGGAGTTGTGGCGCGACGGACTTCGCAGCTGGCGCCGGCGCAACGCACCAGACGCGACCTGCGTGTTTCTTTGCGAGCTTGGCCCGCCGGGGTACGCGATCACCGATGCACAGGGCCTTGAGCTGTCCGACCGGTGGGCGGAGGCACTGACCATGAAGACTTGGATCAGTGAAATCTGGACCGAACTCGAGCACGAAGACGGGCCGACCAGTAGCTAACCTGCTCGGCGGGCTACGACCCGACGTTGCCGGAGGGCGGTTCGGGGCGTTCTAAATCTGCATCATCCGGCAATACCCGTGCCCTCCCCTTGGGCACCGCCGCTGACCTCGCGCCGCGATCCCGCAATGCAGTACGGGGAAACCGTCTTGTAGCATTACCGGTTTACCGGTACTGTCTTTTACCGATTGTCCGGCGCACAGGTCGATCGGTCAGCGAACCAGGGTCTCGGACGGGAGTTCGTACGCATGCCTGCGGGAAGTCACAGTCGCTTTGGCTCGGCCATGGCAGCGACGCAGCAGCCCGGGAAGGCTGCGTGCCGCCTTAGCACCGGCAAGCCGCCGTGGCGGCCTCGATGAACGCGCGCAACAGCCGCTCTGGCATCGATCAGCACGCGACCGCCTCAACCGCAGGCGCGGCAACGGCGTCAGGCGAGGAGTGCCGGCCCGCGGTACTGCTGCGCACGATCGAAGGCGAGATCATTCCGCGTCTGCTGATGGTCGCGAGGCTTCCGCAGCTGGCCAACGTTCCCGGCGATGAGGACGGCGGCGCCGCTGACAGCGCCGACGTCGCGGAATTGGCGCGCGTCTTGCTGGCCCATGGCCCCGAGGTCGGACTGGACTTCGTCGACGCTGTTCGCCAGCGAGGCGCGCCGCTCGACCGGATCTGCGTCGAATTGCTCGCACCCACCGCGCGCCGCCTCGTCGCACTCTGGGAGCAGGAAGATTGCGATGACGCGCAGGTAAGACTCGGTCTCAATGCGCTGCATCTGATGCTACTGGAGCTGCGCGGCAGCGGAAGCAGCGACCGTTACGCACGTCGGCGCGACTAAGCCTGCAAAGGCCTGCGACCGGGCGCCGCCACAGGCGGCCCCCACCACCTCCCATTCTGCGCTGCGGGCCCCTAGGCGGTGTTGTCCGGCGTCACGCCGCGGCTATACTGTCCTCCCGTAAAGGGCGTCCTTTACGCAGGCCCTTGCGCGACGCGACCGACCGGCCATTTGCGTCCCACAGCCGCCGTCGGGAGAGACGAAACGTGTATCGCGCCCCTCATGCCGACCGCTCCGCCGGGCCGCTGCGGCGTCACGGTTGTGGCCGTGCCAGTTGCCGGCTATCCATGCCATGAACACCGGCAGCAGCGCGATCGCGGATTTGCGCGCCGCAACATGGCCGTCGCATCAAAGACTGGAAAAGCGAATCGATTTCAAGGCGCGCATCGCCAGCGCCACGGCCTACCGTGCTCACATCGAGCGGATGTGGGGTTTCTATGCCGTGCTCGAACCGCGAATAGGATCGGGCATCAACGGGGGCGCACTCGCGGATTTCGACCTGCGCCGCAAGCTACCGCTGCTCAGGCTCGACCTGCTTGCCCTGGGGGTGACGGATAAGGCGGTTGACGCATTGCCGCGCTGTGCTTCCGCTCCATACTGCGATGACACCGCAGCTGCGCTAGGTTGTGCGTATGTACTTGAGGGCGCAACGCTGGGCGGTCGCACGCTCATGCCGTTGGTGCAGTCTAGACTCGGGCTGACCGCGGAGCGAGGTGCGGCCTTTCTATGCAGCTACGGTGAGGCGGTTGGCGCGATGTGGCGTTCGTTCGGAGCGGCCGTAGACCTGCAATGCCGCGACAATGCCCAACGCGCACGCGCGGCGGCGGCGGCGGTGGCAACGTTCACTGCACTGGAGGGCTGGCTTTGCGGATGCCCGACGTAACGCCAGACCCTGTGAAGTTCGGCGAGGCCGATCTGACGACCTGTGACCGCGAGCCGATTCACATCCCGGGGTCAATCCAGCCGCACGGTATCTTGCTCGTGTTAGATCGCGAGACCCTGCGTGTGGAACAAGTTGCGGGCAACATTGACGCGCTACTGGGCTTGAACATTGACGCGGTGCTCGGGCTGCCTGTCGCTGCGCTGCTGGATGCGGACGGTACTGAGTTCGTCACCACGCAGCTGGGCGCCCCTGTGCAATACGTCGCGCCCGCAATGCGGCTGAGCGTTCGGCCTCGCCGGACCGATCAGGCGACCGACGTGACCCTGCACGCGACGGGCCGTACCGCCGTGCTCGAGCTTGAGCGGGCGCGCCGCAGCGGCGCCGGTGGAAGCGCCGTCACCAGCGACCCGATTGCCCAGCTCAAGGGGCTTCTATCGGCCGTACAGCTCACCGCGAGCGTGGAGGCGTGCTGTGCCGCGGCTGCCCGCGCGCTGCGCGCCGCGACCGGCTTTGACCGGGCGATGGTTTACCGTTTCCTGCCGGATGAGAGTGGCCAGGTGGTTGCCGAGGATGCCAAAGACGGGCTCGAGTCCTTTCTGGGCCTGCATTACCCGGCGTCCGACATTCCAAAGCAGGCGCGCGAGCTCTACAAGCGCAACTGGCTTCGCACGATCCCGGACATCAACTACGTGCCGGCGCCGCTGACACCGCCGTTGAACCCCCGCACCGGCGCCACGATCGACATGAGCGACTGCGCACTGCGCAGCGTGTCCCCGATCCACGTCGAGTACCTGCGTAACATGGGTGTGTGCGCCTCTCTGTCGGCATCGATCGTTTGTCAGGACAAGCTCTGGGGCATGCTCGTCATGCACCACTACGCGCCGCACTACGTGTCGGCTGACCTGCGGGTGGCGTGCGAGACCTTCGCGCAGATTTTCTCGCTCCACGTCGATGCGAAGGCGCAGACGGAAACCTCCGTGCGGCGCCTGCAGGCGCGCACCACGCGTGAAGAGCTGGTCGCGACACTCACCGGCGCCGGTGACATCGGCGCAGTGATCGCCGCGTGGGACCTGTTGCAGTATGTCGGCGCGACGGGTGCGGTCGTGCAACTGGAAGGAAGCCTGCATGTCGTTGGCATCACGCCGCGTGCCGACGAAGTCGCCGCGCTGGTCGCATGGCTCACGACGCTGAACCGGCCACTGGTCGCGACCGAGCAGCTCAGCGCCCAGTACCCGCCGGCGGCGGCCTACGCCGGCATCGCCAGCGGCCTGCTAGCCGTGGGACTGTCACGCGAGCCACGCGACTATGTGATCTGGTTCCGACCGGAGATCGGTCGCACCGTGCGCTGGGCGGGTGATCCGAACAAGCCAACCAAGGTCGACCGGCACGGTGCGCGCCTGACACCGCGGGGTTCGTTCGCCGAGTGGCTGCAAGTGACGAGACTGCAGGCGGCACCGTGGTCGGCGGTCGATCTGGAGGCCGCCGAGGCACTGCGAGTGGTACTGCTCGAGAGCGTCCTGAAGAGCATCGACAACGCCAGGCGCGATCGCGCGTTCGAAGCCGCTCGGGCCATGGCGGAGGAACTCGAGCGACGCGTGGCGCAGCGGACCGAGCAGCTGCGCGGGCTTGCAGCGGATCTCGAGGCGGCCGAGGACCGCGAGCGGCGCCAGATCGCACGCGATCTGCACGACGACCTCGGCCAGACGCTCGCCGCTGCGCGCATACGCCTCGCGGCCTTGTGCGACGACCCGCGGGCGGACGTCCAGGCCAAGGCCAACGATGTCGGTGCCCTGATCGACGCGGCGAGCCGGTCGATCCGCTCGCTGGCCACTCAGCTCGCGCCGGCGGTGCTCAACGAGCTCGGCATCGCCGCAGCGCTCGACTGGCTTGGCGAGGAAATCGAGCGGACCTTCGGCCTGAAGGTAACGGTGATCGACGACGGCAAGCCCAAGCCGCTGCGCCAGGAAGCCCGCAGCATCGTGTATCGCGCCGTGCGCGAACTGCTGATTAACGTGGCAAAGCACGCGAGAACCGATGCAGCGCGTGTCGAATCCGAGCGGCGCGGTGACTTTTTTGTGGTCCGGGTATCCGACGAGGGGCTCGGCTACGACCCTGCGGCGGTGATCACCGGGCCACAACGCGGCCTGGGCCTCATCAGCGTGCGTGAACGCCTGTCCCTGCTCGGCGGGACCGCCGAGATCAACTCCACCCCAGGTGACGGCACCGTGGGCGTACTGACCGTGCCGATGATCGACGCTACCGCAACGAAGCGAAAGCCCGCGCCATGACCATCCGGGTGCTGCTGGTGGAAGATCACCGGATGGTGCGCGAGGCACTGCGCGAGGTCCTCACGAAAGTCCCGGACGTCGAGGTCGTCGGCGAGGCCGGCAACGCGCACGATGGACTCGTGCAGGCATTGGACCTGGCACCGGACGTCATCGTGCTCGACATACGACTTCCGGACCTGAACGGGATCGAAGTAGCTGCCCGCCTGCGCGACGCGGGCAGCACGGCGAAGATCGTCGCGTTGTCGGCGTTCTCGGACAAGCGCTTCGTTACCGAAATGGTGCGCTCCGGTGCATCGGGTTACGTGACCAAATCGGCGGCCGGATCGGAACTGGTGCGTGCAATACGCGCAGTCGCGGCCGGGCAGGGCTATTTTTCGCCCGAGATCGCCGGCGCGCTGGTCGCCGAGGTGCGCCAGCGCCCCAATGCCGGCGACGCGCTGCCGCTGGCACGTCGCGAACGCGAGGTCCTGCGCCTGATCGCCGAGGGCATCCGGTCGCCCGAAATCGCCACGCGTCTGCATATAACCGTTGCGACCGTCGAGGTGCACCGTCGCAACATCATGCGCAAGCTTGGCCTGCGTACGGTTGCGGAGTTGACCAAGCACGCGATCCGGGAGGGCATAGTTTCGCTGTGATCAGCGCGCATACCGGTTACCCGGTAATGCACCGTCCGGTATTCGGGACTATTCGCCAAACGTCACCGGGACTACGCTGTCAGTCGGGCGGGAACCACAGATCACCGCTACGGCTGCGTTAACCCCTTGCGGGAAAACTAAATTGTCGCGCCTCACCTTGTCGCCCAGACCGCACAGCCGTCGGCGCGACCGCTCATCGGGCAGCGAGCGTCGATGTGTGTACCGCGCAATCTTCGCGGCCCAGCTTTGCAATGCCCCTTCGGTGCTTGGATGAAGGCGCAGCGCAACCGCAAGGACTCCGCGCCGGCGAACAGTGCGGTGCTTCCGGTACGCTGGCTGTTCGCGGCATCGCGAGTTGCCGTGGTCGTGGTCGACCATGCCACCGGGCGCATCGCGCAAATCAACCCGGCGGCCGCACGACTGCTGGCGGTAGAACCCGCGACGATGCTTGGCACGGACTGGCTCGCGGCCTTCCATGATTCCTGCGCGATCGCGCTTGCCGACGCCGCCGCGGTCGCCCGACAGCTCTTTGCTGCGACCCCGTTGGCGGTGGAATCGCGCGCAGGCGAACAGCCGCTGATGGCCGCGCTATCGACTTTCCATGCCGCTGGCGCTGAATTCCTGTTGCTGCGCCTGTCGGTGCGCGGGTCGCCGGAAACCGTGCCGCGCGAGGGTGCGCCGGCTCTGCTCGATACGCTGGACACGAGCGCTACCGGCTTCGTAGTGACCGATGAGGGGCTGCGCATCGAATATGCGAATCGGGCGTTTCTGGAATTGGTCGGGGCGCAGACGCGCGGCGACGTCACCGGCCGCTCGATCGCCTACTGGCTCGAATTCACCGACGCCGATCTCGGCGCGATGGCGAAACAAATGGTGGCCCGCGAGGCGGCGACGCTGCTGGACCTGATGCTGCGCGGGGCGACGGGGCCGGCCCGAGCGGTCGCTGTGACTGCCGTTGCCGTCCCGGACGCCCGCGAACCGCGCTGGGGATTTTCTATCGGTGTGGTGACGCCGGATGGACCGCAGCCTCACCCACGCCGTACCGACGCCTGAACGGCGATCGGACGCGAGCACAGCGGGTGCCATCCGACCCCGTCAGGCCGCTATTCCCTCGCCGGCGAGCGCCCCCAGCACCTGTTCGTGCTCCTGGACGATGCTCTGCACCAGCGAGCGCGCGATGTCCCATTTGCTCTCCGTCGCCGCGGCCTCGGCGGCGCGGCACATCGTCGCCAGCCGCATCGCCCCGACACTGGCGCTGCTCGAGCGCAGCGCGTGAGCCGCGTGCTCCAGACCTTCGACATCGGCGGCCAGCGCCGCCGCGCGCAGGTCCTCGACGAGCCCTCGTGAACTCGCGCCGTAAAGCTCGACGAGCCTGCCGTACACATCGCCGCCACCAGGCCGAGTGAGCGAACGCACGTGCTCCAGCGCCCTGCGGTCCAACACCCTGTCCTCCGTATCAGGCGCTGTCGCCTCGCCCGGCGCCACGGGTTCAACGGTCGCGCCGCCAGCAACCTGCGGTGCACCCAGTAACTCGAGCAACTGCTGCTTCGTGAACGGCTTGCCGAGGTAGCCATCCATTCCCGCCGCGTAGCATTTCTCAGCGTCGCCGCTGAGCGCATTGGCCGTGAGGGCAAGCACCGGCGTGCGCGGCTGCTGACGCTCCCGTTCCCAGGCCCGCAGCCGACGGGTCGTCTCGTAGCCGTCGAGCTTGGGCATCTGGCAATCCATCAGCACGGCGTCGAATCGGTCCCTGGCCAACATCGCGAGCGCCTCCTCACCCGTCCACGCGCTCGCCGCCGCGACGCCCAGCTCATGAAGCATCGCGAGTGCGACCTCCTGGTTCACCGGGTTGTCCTCCACGACGAGCACGCGCCGCACCGGCGCACGTGCCTGCGGCGGGTGTGCGGGCGCGCGCGAGGACGCATCCGCGGGCCTGCCCTGCGGGCTGCGCGGCAACAGAGCGACCAGGCTCGCGCGCAGCAGCGCCACCCGAATCGGCTTGCCGATCCACACCGTGCGCCCGGGCGCGCCGGCCGTGTCGACCGTTGGCGGCGACAGCCCCTTGTGCATCAGGATGACCGGCATCTCGGCGAATGCCCACCGCGTACGCACCGCGGCGGCAAGCTCGACGCCTGGCATCTCGGGCATCTGTCCGTCGGCGATGATCGCATCAAACTCCGCTCCAAACGCCTCGTCCAGCAAGTCCAGAGCGTGCCGTGCGGACGCGGCCTCGGTCACCTTTACACCCCACGCCGCGAGCTGCTGACGCAGCGTCGAACGGCTGGATGGATTGTCGTCCACGACGAGCATTCGGGCGCCATTGAGCGCGGACCGACGCTGGTCGGCCTCGATCGTCGTATCTGCCGCCAGCGGCACGTCGAAATGAAACGTAGATCCGACGCCGGGCGTGCTGCGCACACCGATCTTGCCGCCCATGAGTTCCACAAGCTGGCGACAGATCGCGAGTCCGAGCCCCGTGCCGCCGTACACCCGCGTCGTTGAACTGTCCTCCTGGGCGAAAGCGTCGAAGATGCCGGCGCAATTCTCCGGCTTAATGCCGATTCCGGTATCAGTGACCTCGAAATGAAACGTCGAGTCCAGAAAACCCCAGTTGCTGCATTGAACTTTGACGCGGATCTCGCCAGTCTCGGTGAATTTCACCGCATTGCTGATCAAATTGATGATCACCTGGCGCAGACGCAAACCGTCGCCTATCACGGCCGTTTCTAGCGACGCCGGCACGTCGCAGACCAGTTCCAGACCCTTGCCATGGGCACGCTCGGCGAGGATCTCGACCGCGTCTTCGACGATCTCTCTGACGCAAAACGGAGAACGATCCAGTTCGAGCTTGCCGGCCTCGACCTTCGAGAAATCCAGTATGTCGTTGATAATCTGTAGCAGTGTCGCACCCGACTGCTGGATGGTCACCGCATACCGGCGCTGACGGTCGTCGAGGGTCGGCGAGTCCCCCAAGAGCTCCGCCATGCCGAGCATGCCATTCATGGGCGTGCGGATCTCGTGGCTCATGCGCGCCAGGAAATCGCTTTTTGCTCGGCTCGCCCCCTCGGCCCGGGCCGCCGCCTCCTGTGCCTGCGCGACGGCGGCGTCGAGTTGCAGTGTGCACTGACGTACCCGGCTCTCGAATTCGTTCTGGAAGACATGCAGGCCGCGCTCGCGTGTCGCGACCTCGCCGCACAGCGCGTTGAAGTAGCCGGCCAGCACGCCGATCTCGTCGTCGGACTCCGGATCCAACCGCGTGGAATAGCGCTTGGTCTCTAGTATGTCCCGCGTGGCGGCCACGAGGCTGGTGGCCGGCGCGACGATCCGCCGGCGCTTGCGCGTCGATAGTGCGTAGGCCAGCGCGCCCGCCGCGCCCAGCACGCCAGCCAGAGACATCGCCGACCACGCGGCAGTGGCGTAGAGCGACCTCAGCTTACCCTCGACATCGATCACACCAACGCGCTCGGTACCGCGGGTCACGAGCACATGCACGTGTACATCCGTCAGGCCCCTAAACCGTAGCGGGTCCGCCTCGTTCCATACGTTGTCTATGCCCCAGGCACCGAGTCGGTCTGCGGGTACCGCGTCGGGCTGCGAAAAATCGGCATCAGCGACTACGTCGCCGACGGCGTCGTAGAGAGTTGCCGAGCTCGCCGCCGGATCTACACGCAAGGCCTGCAGCGACACCCTCGCCGCCTCCGCATCCTCCGGACGCGACGATACGACGATCGTGTGCGCGACTACCGTAGTGAGGTCGACGAGGTGCCTCCCGAGTCGCGCTCGCTCGGCTGCCACCTCTCCAACCAGCAGTACGATGCCTCCCGCCACCAGCGCGCCGGCAAGTGCCGATGCGACCATCCTGCGCATGGCCCCGGCGAGGGAGGCGGTACCCGGCAACAGCATGATGCGCTAGCCCGCCGTGCCCAGCAGTCGGTCGGCGGTGCCGGATGCCACGCCCGGCCCGGGCGACGAACGGGAAGCCGGCGCGTCGTCGAGTTCGGGCGGATGCGACAGCACATCCGCCGCGAGCAGCTCATTGAGCTTCTCGGCCGGCACGGGGCGGCCGATGAAGTATCCCTGCGCCAGATCGCAGCGATGGCGGGTAAGGAATGAGAGCTGCTCCTCGTTCTCCACGCCCTCGGCAATCACGCGCAACTTCAGCTCACGAGCCATCGCGATGATTGCCGCGCATATAGCCGCGTCATCGTCGGAACGGTGGAGGTCCTTCACGAAGGACCGGTCGATCTTCAGTGCATCGATCGGGAACTGGCGCAGGTATCCTAGCGACGAGTAACCGGTTCCGAAATCGTCGATGGACACCGCGATGCCCGCCTCGCGGAAACGACGAAGGCACTTGATGGCATCGTCGACGTTCTTCATCAGCAGGCTTTCCGTGA
>CAIMXF010000060.1 GCA_903845345.1 uncultured beta proteobacterium | reverse complement strand
GGCGCGACCACCGCGCGGCCTTCCTCACGGTGCTGGGCTACACCGCCGGCGGCTCGCTGATCTTCTACACGTACACCACGTACATGCAGAAATACCTGATCACCAGCGCGCACATGCCCAAGACGACGGCCACCAACATCTCGCTGGTCACGCTGTTCGTCTACATGTGCATGCAGCCGCTGTTCGGGGCGCTGTCCGACCGCATCGGCCGGCGCGCCTCGATGATGTGGTTCGGCGGCCTCGGCACGCTGCTGACGGTGCCGCTGATGACGGCCATCGGCAGCGCCGGCAGCCCGGTGATGGCCGGCGTCCTGATCTGCGTGGCGCTGGCCATCGTGAGCCTGTACACGTCGGTGTCGGCCATCGTGAAGGCCGAGATGTTCCCGCCGCAGGTGCGCGCGCTGGGCGTGGGCGTGGGCTACGCGATCTCCAACGCGATCTTCGGCGGCTCGGCCGAATACGTGGCGCTGCAGCTGAAGGACTGGCACGTCGAATCGGCGTTCTTCTGGTACGTGACCGTGATGATGGCCATCGTGTTCCTGGTCAGCCTGCGCCTGCCCAGGGTCGCGAGCTACCTGCGCACCGACCACTGACGGTTGGGTCGGTGCCGGAGATCGCGACGCGGCCGCGCGCCGGCACGCCGCATGCCCGGCGGGTTGCGCGGGCTGCAGTGTGGCGCGAGCGCCTCGTTCAGTCGCCTTCGGCGCTCGACAACAGGGAAATCCCCCGGAATGGCGATCGCGGCCTGTCACGAGCCATGATTGAATAGAGGATAGGCTGCGGGGCATCGGAAGGTTCCGCGGCGCCAGGCCGTGCACATCATGCTGCGTAGGGACGGCCTGCGGGAAATCAACATCTCATCGAAGAGCGCCGCCATGACATCGACGAAAAGTTTCCGACTCCACCCGCTCGCCGCGGCCGTCCCCCTCGCCCTGTTGATCCAGGGCTGCGCCACGGATCCGAACACGGGGGCGCAGTCGATCGCCGGCATCAAGGTCAGCGACGACCCTTGCGCCAAGACGGCCACGGTGGTCGGCGGCGTGCTCGGCGCGGTGGCGGGGGCGGTCGTCAGCTCGCAGGTCACCAAGAACACCGATGCCCGCGTGGCGGGCACCGTCGTGGGCGGGGGCATCGGCGCGGCCATCGGCTACAACATCGACCAGCGCCGCTGCGCACTGTTCGCCATCGCCAAGGAACACAACGCCGAGATGAACGTCGCCTCGGTCATCGTGCCCAAGGGCGAACTCCCGCCGGCCGCCACGGTCGCGGCCACCGACGTCTCGCCGGCCGCGGCCACGCCGTTCGCCGCCGGCTCCGACACCGCCACGGCGGGCCTGTCGGTCACGCTGCGCGACAACGGCAAGCAATTCGCCGCCGGCTCCGACAAGCTCACGCCCGATGCCGAGGCGCTGTTCCGCGAGGTCGCCGACCAGTACTCGTATCCGAAGCAGCAGGCCAGGCTGACTGCCACGTCCACCGACGACGAGAAGGCGGCGGTCGAGGCGCTCAAGACCAAGCGCATCCTGCTGGTGGGCCATACCGACGACACCGGCGGCAGCACCGAGAACGCCAACCTGTCCGAACGCCGCGCCTCCGCGGTGGCGCGCGTGTTCCAGAGCGAGGGCGTCGCCGCGGCCAACCTGTACTACCAGGGCGCCGGCGAAACCTTGCCCATCGCCGACAACCACACCGAGGCCGGCCGCGCTGCCAATCGCCGCGTCGAGATCGTCGACCTCACCGACGACGCCGCCTTCCACAAGTTCCTCGCCTCGCGCCGCCAGACGCTCGCGTACTACCGCGCCAGCGACGTGCCGCTGCCCGACGTCGCGGCGGTCTCGCCGGTGCTCGCCAAGGGCAAGAAGGCGCCCAAGGCCAACACCGGCTTCGTCGACTTCGGCGGCGTGCCCGCGGCCACGCTCACCAGCGCACCCGACTTCGCGGCCGGCACCGTCGGCGGCGGCGCCGCGGCCGGCAACAAGGCATTCCGCCCGATCGTGCCGACCTGCAATTCCGACCGTCCGCGCACGGCCAACGGCGTGAAGTCGCTGGCCACGCAGAAGGACCTGCCGCTCAGCGACTACGTGCCGGGCCTGTACAACACGTCGTGGTCGGACACCGTCAACGGCAACCTGATCGGCCTGACCAACGTCGACGTGCCGCGCGACGGCGGCGCCGTCTCGGGCAAGCCCACGCTGTTCATCTGGAAGAACTACAACCCGAAGAAGAAGATGCCGCCGGCCGACTTCCAGGCCAGCCCGGACGTCAACATCTACCGCGGCAGCCATGCGATCCTGTACCGCGTGTTCGTCGGCGGACCGATGAAGTGCATGGACGTCTGGTTCCCGTACACCGACACCGGCGAGTCGCGCAACTCCAACCTGTTCTACGACCGCCAGCAGGCGCTGTACGTGAGCTCGTTCGAGCTGAAGTCCCTCAGCAGCGGCGCCGCGCAATAGGCGAGGCCGGCGCCGGCCCGCCATCGGCCCGCGCCTGGCGGGCCGATTGCTTTTGCGCCGGGCGCCGTTCTTGCTCCACGGCCGGGCTAGACTCCAGCGCAACAATGGCCGCTCCCGACCCCGATCCCGTCATCGACGATGCCCCGCCTGCCTGCTCCGCGCTCGCAGCCGGACTCTGGCGTTGCCGCGGCTGCAATGCGGTCTGCGTTCCGCCGGCCGAGGCGCTCGCGCACAGGCGCGCGCGCTGCCCGCGCTGCGACGCCGTCGTCCATCCGCGCCTGCCCGATTCGATCGCCCGCAGCTGGGCGTTCCTGCTGGCCGGCACCGCGCTGTACCTGCCGGCCAACCTGCTGCCCGTCACCAGCACCTCGTCCATCGGCGGGCGCCAGAACGACACCATCTTCAGCGGCATCGTCTACTTCTGGAAGGACGGCTCGTACGGTCTCGCGGTGCTCGTGTTCGTCGCCAGCATCATGGTGCCGATGACCAAGCTGCTGCTGCTGTCGCTGCTGCTGATCTCGCTGCAGCGCCATGACCGCCGCTGGGCCAAGCGCCGGCTCGCGGCATGGAGGGTGCTCGAATTCATCGGCCGCTGGTCGATGCTGGACATCTTCGCCATCACCATCCTGGCTGCGCTCGTCCAGGTCGAAAGCCTGGCCGAACTGACGCCCGGCCCGGGCGCGATGGCCTTCGGCGCGGTCGTCGTCCTGACCATGCTGTCCACCCACAGCTTCGACCCGCGCCTGCTGTTCGACAAGCCCGAAGGCGAGACCGCCCCGATGCCGCAACGACTCACCGACCCTGCCGGAGACGCGCCTTGAGTGCTCCTGACGATCCGCGCGACGACGCGCCCGCGCCCGTTCCCGCGCCGCCGACGCCGCCCGACCTGCCGCGTCCCGTCATCGCGCGCCGCGCGCACTACTCGCTGTGGCTCGTGTGGCTGGTGCCGCTCGTCGCCGTGATCATCGGCGTGACGCTGGGCGCGCGCTCCATCCTCAATCGCGGCCCGACGATCACGATCTACTTCCACAACGCCGAGAGCATCGAGGCGAACAAGACGCACATCAAGTACAAGGACGTCGACGTCGGCATCGTGCGCCGCGTCAACCTCACGAAGGATCACCGCGAGGTCGAGGTCACCGCGGAGATGCGCGGCAACTCGGGCATCGAGAACCTGCTGGTGACCGACACCCGCTTCTGGGTCGAGCGCCCGCGCATCGGCGCCGCCGGCGTGAGCGGGCTCGGCACGCTGCTGTCGGGCGCCTACATCGGCATGGACGCCGGCCGCAACGCCACCGAGAGGCGCGAGTTCGAGGGCCTGGACGTGCAACCCGCGATCACCGCCGACGTCCCCGGCCGCCAGTTCACGCTGATGGCGACGGATCTCGGCTCGCTCGACATCGGCTCGCCGATCTACCTGCGCCGCGTGCCGGTGGGCCAGGTGCTCGCGTACGCGATGCAGCCCGACGGCCGCCACATCAAGTTCACGATCTTCATCACCGCGCCCTACGACCGCTTCGTCAGCGCGCACAGCCGGTTCTGGCATGCGAGCGGCGTCGACGTCGACCTCGGCGCGCAAGGCCTGCACGTGCAGACGCAGTCGGTGGTGAGCGTGCTGGCCGGCGGCATCGCGTTCCAGGACCTGCCCGATCCCGACGGCGCCACGCCGGCCACGCCGCCCGAGGCCGCCGAAGGCGCGCAGTTCGCGCTCTACGAGCAGATGGCCGACGCGCTGAGGCTGCCCGACTCGCAAGGCTTCGACTACCGCCTGCTGTTCGCCAGCTCGGTGCGCGGGCTCGCGGTCGGCGCGCCGGTGGAATACCGCGGCCTGCCGATCGGCGAGGTCACGCGCATCGCGGTCGACGGCTCGGGCGGCGAGGCCAATCCCGAGCCCAAGATCGCGGTCGACGTGCGCGTGTATCCGCGCCGGCTGCCGACGATCAACAAGTCCGGCCCGGAGGACATGACCCTGGACGACCAGAAAAAGCGCATCGATCCGATGGTCAGGCGCGGCTTCCGTGCGCAGCTGCGCAGCAGCAGCCTGCTCACCGGACAACTGTTCGTGGCGCTCGACTTCATCAAGAACGCTCCGGCCGATCACATCGACTGGAGCGCCACGCCGCCTGTCATGCCAACGGCACCCGGCAGCCTGCAGAGCCTGCAGGACTCGCTCGAATCCATCGCCAGGAAGCTCGACGCGATCCCGTACGACCAGCTCTCGAAGGACCTGCACAAGGACCTGACCGACCTCGACGCCACGCTCAACCACGTGGACGGCATGGTGCAGCACCTCGATACCGGCGTCGTGCCCGAGGCGCAGAAGACGCTGGCCGACGCGCGCAAGGCCGTCGACGACCTGCGCAAGACGCTGGGCACCGTCGACCAGGCCGTCGGGCCGCAGGCCACGAACGCGCTGGGCGAGGTGGCGAAGGCGGCGGCATCGCTGAACGGCCTGGCCGAGTACCTGAAGCGCCATCCGGAGTCGCTGTTGAAGGGCAAGCCCGAGGATCCGAAATGACGATGACACGCCTGTCCTTCCTCGCCGCCGCCGCGTTCGTGGCCGGTTGCGCCACGCCGCCCGACCACTTCCACACGCTGCGCCCGGCCACCGCGCCCGCGGGCGCACGCGACGCGACGCACGTGCTGGCGATCGGCCCGGTGACGGTGCCGGCGTCGCTGGCGCGCGACGAGTGGGTGATCCGCACCGGCGACACCGGCGCGATGGTCTACGACCACCAGCTGTGGACGCAGGATCTGAGCGCCGACATCGCGCAGTCGCTGGCCGACTACCTCGATCGCGGCACGCTGCCCGACGGCCTGTGGGCCGACGCCGGCCCGACGGGATCGGGCTCGGGCGCCGACCTCGATCGCCCGGCGGCGCTGCGCGTGCGCGTGCAGGTGCTGCGCTTCGACTCGATGCTGTCGCCCGCGCCGGCGATCAGCGACCAGGTGCGCTGGACGCTCGAGTGCCTGCCGTCGAATGCGCAGGCGGGCACGGTCGACGCCGGCCGCTACCGCCTGGTGCGCAGCGCCGTGCGCGATGCGACGAACGCGGCGCCGGCCGCCAACACGAGCATCGATGCATCGCAGCAGCCCTTCGATCGCGTCGCCCGCGCGCATTCCGACACGCTGCGTCTGGTGGCCGACGACGTCGCCGCCGCCTTGCGCGCGAGCGCCGCCGAACGCGCGCAGAGCTGCGTCGCGGCACGCTGAGATGTTCGACCGCCTGCGCCGCGCCCGCGCCGGCAACGGCTCCCGCCGCCACCTGGCCGAGGCCGCGCTGGACGACGGCGTCGACGCGCTCGCGCCGCGCATTCCGGTGGCCACGGTGCGCGACGACCTGATCGCCTGCGAGGAATGCGACGCGTTGCACCGGCGCTCCGCGGTCGACGGCGTCGGCGAGGACAGCGACGACGTCGTGCCCTCCGGCCGCCACTACGAATGCCGGCGCTGCGGCGCCACGCTGGGCCTCGCGCGCCACGCCACGTTCGACCTGCCGCTGGCGCTCGCGCTGGCCGGGCTGGTCGCGCTGACCATCGCGCACACCAACGACATCCTGACCATCGAGATCCAGGGCCAGCAACGCAGCGCCACGCTGTGGGAGGCCGCCTGGACGCTGTACGACGAAGGCGCGTGGTTCATGAGCCTGCTCGTCCTGTTCACGACCTTGATCAATCCGCTGATCGAGATGGGCGCCGTCGCCTACGTGCTGCTGCCGCTGCGCGCCGGGCAGCAGCCGCCCGCCTTCGACGCCGTGCTGCGCGCGATGCAGGCCGTGCGGCCGTGGGTGATGGTGGAGGTGTTCATGCTGGGCGTGCTCGTCGCGTTCGTGAAACTCAACGGCCTGGCCAACGTG
>CAIMXF010000059.1 GCA_903845345.1 uncultured beta proteobacterium | reverse complement strand
TGATGCGGATCTTCGATCCGGGCACCGTCGACAAGCCGTTCGACGCGCTGGGCTTCTCCGCGGCCGAGGCCGAGCGCTGGCAGTCGCTGATGAACCAGGCGCACGGCATCATCCTGGTCACCGGCCCCACGGGCTCGGGCAAGACGACCACGCTGTACTCCACGCTCAAGAAGCTGGCCACGGAGCAGGTCAACGTCTGCACCGTCGAGGACCCGATCGAAATGATCGAGCCGGCGTTCAACCAGACGCAGGTGCAGTCGTCCATCGAACTCGATTTCGCCACCGGCCTGCGCTCGCTGATGCGCCAGGATCCGGACATCATCATGGTGGGCGAGATCCGCGACCTCGAGACCGCCGAGATGGCGATCCAGGCCGCGCTGACGGGCCACCTCGTCTTCTCGACGCTGCACACCAACGACGCGCCGTCGGCCATCACGCGGCTGGTCGATCTGGGGGTGCCGCCGTACCTGATCTCGGCCACCGTCATCGGCGTGCTGGCGCAGCGTCTCGCGCGCACGCTGTGCGTCGCGTGCAAGGCGCCCGACGATTCCGCCGACAACGCCAAGCTGCTGGAGGAACTCGCGCAGCCGTGGAAGCTCGGCGGTCGCCTGCGGCCGATGAAGCCGGTGGGCTGCGCGGCCTGCCGCAACACCGGCTATCGCGGCCGCGCGGCGCTCTACGAGCTGATGCCCGTCACCGAGCCGCTGAAGGATGCGATGCACCCGACGCTGGACGTCGCCCGGCTGCAGCGCCAGGCCATGCTGGAAGGCATGCGCCCGCTGCGCCTGGCCGGCCTGATGAAGGTGGCCGAGGGCCTGACGACCATGGAAGAGGTGTTGCGCTGCACGCCGCAATGGGCGTCCAAGTAGCGTCGTCCGACACCCCTAGGTTGAAGTGCTCGACAGGGGGCGAAAACCTCACCCATTCCGGTGACGTCGCACCGCGGCTTCGGGGTTTCCCGTATCCATCGTCTCACCGGCGGGTCTCCACAATGAAGCCGTGCACGAAACTTCTTCGAGGGGATCCAGAAAATGAAATTCCGCATGCTTGCCGTCGCTGCGGCGATGCTTCTTTCCGCGGCCGCGCACGCGTCCAGCCCGGTCTTCATAGAGAACTTCGACGAATACGCTGCCGGAGGGCTGAACTTCGTCTTCCCGGCCAACACCTGGACCGTGAGCGGCGGGACGGTGGACATCGTTCCCGAAGGCAGCCAGTTCTATTTCCTGCCGGTCGCCAACGGCGAGTACGTCGACCTTGACGGCTCCACCAACGCCGCGGGCCTGCTGTCGCGGACGATCGCCGTGCCCGTCGCCGGCGAGTATTCGATGACGTTCGAACTCGCCGGCAACTTCCGCAACGGCGGCACCGAGGCGACCACCGTGACCCTGGGCAGCACGACGGCCACGTTCACGCCGTCGAGCGAGACCTCGACCCAGACCATCACGATCACCGGCTATTCGACCGGGACGTCGCTGTACATCGCCTTCCAGGACGCCAGCCACGACAACATCGGCTCGCTGCTGGACAACATCAGCGTCTCCGCGGTGCCCGAACCCGGCAACCTGGCGCTCATGCTGGCCGGCGTCGCCGCGCTGGGCGCCGTCGCTCGCCGCCGTCGCGGCTGAGCCTCGACCGCTCCGCGACAAGGCGCCGCACCCGCGGCGCTTTCTTCTTGCCTGCACGCCCGCGAAGCGGCGCTTGTCCACGCGCGGCGGTCGCTTGCCGCCGCGCCGGGTAAGCTCGCGCATGGCCTCCGAACCCGCCGCGACCACGCTGGCGACGATGAACACCACCACGCCGCTGCCGCGTCCGCAGCGCCTGTGGCCCGGCCTCGCGCTCGCGACCGCCGGCTCGATCGCGTTTTCCGGCAAGGCGATCATCGTCAAGCTCGCCTACCGCCACGGCGTCGACGCAGCCACGCTGATCATGTACCGCATGCTGTTCGCGCTGCCCCTGTTCCTCGGCCTCGCGTGGTGGGCCGGGCGCGGCCGGCCGCCGCTCGAGGCGCGCGACTGGCGCGTCGTCGTCGGACTCGGCTTCTCGGGCTACTACCTCGCGAGCTTCCTCGACTTCGCCGGCCTGGCCTACGTCAGCGCCGCGTTCGAGCGCCTGGTGCTGTACCTCAATCCGACGCTGGTGCTGCTGATCGGCCGCGTGGTCTTCAAGCGACGCGTCGCGGGCGCGCAGCTGCTCGCGCTGGCCGTGAGCTACGCGGGCGTGCTGCTGGTGTTCGGCCACGAGATGCGCGCCGCCGGCCCGCATGTGGCGCTCGGCGCGGCGCTCGTCTTCGGCAGCGCGGTGAGCTATGCGCTGTACCTCGTGTTCAGCGGCGAGGAGGTGCGCCGCCTCGGCTCGCTGCGCCTGACCGGCCTGGCGACGAGCGTTGCCTGCCTGTTCTGCCTGGCGCAGTTCGCGCTCGTGCGACCGCTGGCGGCGGCCCACGTCGCGCCGCAGGTGCTGTGGCTGTCGCTGCTCAACGCCACGCTCTGCACCTTCCTGCCGGTGCTGCTGGTGATGATGGCCATCGAGCGCGTCGGCGCGACCGTCGCCGCGCAGACAGGCATGGTGGGCCCGCTCAGCACGATCCTGATGGGCGTCGTGATCCTGGGCGAACCGTTGACCGGCTGGATCGTCGCGGGGACGGTGTTCGTGCTGACCGGCATCTGGCTGCTGGCGAAGGCGCATCCCAAGACTTGAAAGACGAAGGAACGACATGAGCTTCGATTGGCACAACCCGTATCCCACCGTGCGCAGCCCGGTCTTCGCGCGCAACGTGGTCTCGACCTCGCACCCGCTCGCGTCGCAGGCCGGCCTGCGCATGCTGGCCAGGGGCGGCAACGCGATCGACGCGGCGATCGCCGCGGCGGCGGCGTTGACGATCGTCGAGCCGGTGTCCAACGGCCTGGGCAGCGACCTGTTCGCGATCCTGTGGGACGGCGAGCGGCTGCAGGGTCTCAACGCGTCCGGCGTCGCGCCGGCGGCCTGGGATCCGGCGTACTTCGAGCGGCGCCACGGCGGCGCGATGCCCCTGCGCGGCTGGGACACCGTCACCACGCCCGGCGCCGTCGCGGGCTGGGCGGCGCTGTCGCAGCGCTGCGGCCGGCTGCCGTTCGCCGACCTGCTGGAGCCGGCCATCGAACTCGCCGAGCGCGGCCATGGCGTCGCCTGCATCGTGGCTGACAAGTGGCTGCGCCAGGTGCCCTTGCTCGCCACGCAGCCCGGCTTCGCCGAGGCCTTCATGCCGCGCGGCCGCGCGCCGGCGCCGGGCGAGCGCTTCGTGTTCGAGGCCGCGGGCCGCACGCTGCGCGCGATCGCCCAGACGCGCGGCGAGTCGTTCTATCGCGGCGAGGTCGCAGCGACGCTGGTCGCGCACGCCGCGGCCAACGGCGGTTCGATGACGGCGAGCGACCTCGCGAACTTCCAGCCCGAATGGGTCGAGCCCATCGCGATGGCCTTCGCCGGCCACACGGTGCGCCAGATCCCGCCCAACGGCCAGGGCATCGCGGCGCTGATGGCGCTGGGCATGCTGGAGAAGCTGGACCTCGCGCACTTTCCCGTCGACAGCGTCGAGTCGCAGCACCTGCAGATCGAGGCGATGAAGCTGGCGTTCGCCGACACCTATCGCTGGGTGGCCGACGCGCGCGCGATGACGCAGGTCACCGCGGCCCATCTGCTCGACCCCGACTACCTCGCACGACGCGCACGCCTGATCGACCCGGCTCGCGCGCAGGACTTCGCGCACGGTACGCCGCCGTCGGGCGGCACGGTCTACCTCACCGCGGCCGACGAGCAGGGCCGCATGGTGAGCCTGATCCAGTCGAACTACATGGGCTTCGGCAGCGGCGTCGTCGTGCCGGGCACCGGCGTGAGCCTGCAGAACCGCGGGCAGGGCTTCACGCTGGACCGGACGCATCCGAACGTCGTGGCGGGCGGCAAGCGGCCGTTCCACACCATCATCCCGGGCTTCCTCTGCGATGCCGACGGCCGGCCCCGGATGAGCTTCGGCGTGATGGGCGGCAACATGCAGCCGCAGGGCCACGTGCAGACGCTGATGCGCCTGCTGCACCATGGCCAGCAGCCGCAGGCCGCGTGCGACGCGCCGCGCTGGAAGGTCGCGACCGGGCTCGCGATCGACTTCGAGCCCACGATGTCGCCGGCACTCGTCGCCGGCCTGCGCGCGCTGGGCCACCGGTCGGAGGCGACCGTCGACCCGTACATGGACTTCGGTTCGGGCCAGTTCATCTGGCGGCTGTCCGACGACCCGGCCGACGGCTACGTCGCCGCCAGCGACTCGCGCCGCGACGGCCAGGCCGTCGGCTTCTGACCAGCCCACGAGGTCAATCGTCGCGTGCTAAAACCGCTCGCACAGCAACGACGTGCAGGAGACCCCCCGTGAGCCAGGCGATCCAGATCAACGAATTCGGCGGCCCGGACGTGATGCGTCTCGTCGACGTCCCGGTCGGCGATCCCGGCCCCGGCCAGGTACGCGTGCGCCACCACGCCTGCGGCATCAACTTCATCGACGTCTACCAGCGCACCGGGCTCTACCAGAACCCGTTGCCGCTGACGCCGGGCGGCGAGGGCGCGGGCGTGATCGAGGCGGTCGGCGACGGCGTCACCCACCTCGCGGTCGGCGACCGCGTCGCCTACGCCGCGCCCAAGCCCGGCGCCTATTGCCAGGAGCGCGTGATGGACGCGCTCCACGTGTGCCGG
>CAIMXF010000058.1 GCA_903845345.1 uncultured beta proteobacterium | reverse complement strand
GTTCGAGACCATCGTCGCGACGCTGGGCGCCAGCACCGACAAGCTCGATGTCGCCTCCAACGGCGGCGACGCCAGCAGCGGCGAGAAGCTGGGGCTGGCGCTGCGTCCGCTCAATCGCGACGAGAAGAGCGAGGTGGGCACCGGCGGCCTGCTGGTCGAGAACGCCGACGGCGCGTCCGCGAAGGCCGGCGTCCAGCAGGGCGACGTGGTGCTGGCCGTCAACGGCAAGCCGGTGGCGTCGATCGACGAGGTCAAGGCGATCCTGGCGTCCAAGCCCAAGCGTGTGGCGCTGCTGGTCTGGCGCAACGGCGACCGCATCTTCTTCCCGGTGAACCTGGGCTGAGCCTGCCGGGCGGGCAGGATGGGCGCGGGGTCGGGCCCGCGCCGGTCCACAACGACAAGGGCGCTCATGACGAGCGCCCTTTTTCATGCCCGCGTCGGCGTCGCGCAGGCGGGCGAAAAAAAACCGACCCGGGCGACCGGGTCGGTTTCCTTCATTCCAGGCCGTGGGCGGCGCAGGCCGCGCCACGACGCCACGGAATCACGAAGCGGAAGCGGCCTTGGCAGCCTTCTTCGCCTTCTTGGCCTTTTTCTTGGCGGCCTTCTTGGCGACGGCCGACGAAGCGACGTCCGGCGACGCCGTGGCGGTCTGGGCGGCCGGGGCCGGGGTGCCTTGGGCGAAAGCGGTGGCGCCGATGGCGAGCGACAGGACGGCGGCGAGAATCTTCTTCATGGTGAACCTTTGGAGAGTGGATATGCGCGGGGTACCTCGGGTTAACGAGCCCTGGGCACGAACGGTTTACGTGCGCCCGCATTTTTCTTTCACGCGAAAGAAGAAAACACAGGAACGCTGACCGGAATCGGTGCGACCGGCATTTTCGGGCAACGATCGAGGCCTCGCAACGCGTTGCCACGCAGTCTCCCTGCGTTGCACGCGAACCCGAGGCCGAGCTTGCGCAGGCGGTGGGCGCTCAGCGCTTGAGGGACTCGCCGCTGTTGGCGTCGGCCAGGCGCTCGCGGTCGGCGTGCCAGGCGGCCATGTCCGCGCGCAGCGTGGCCTGCGCGGCGCGGATCGCGTCGTCGTCGTGCGCCCCGCGCGCACCCGCCAGCCGCTCCTTGTCGGCCTTCACCTTCTCGCGGTCGGCGCGCAGCTGGGCGCGCTCGGGTTGCGTGTCGGACGGGTCCGCGCGCACGCCCGGCCCCGCGCCGGGCGAGATCGGCGAGGCGAGCTGGGCGGTGGCGGCCGTCGCGGCGGCCGCGAAGGCGAGGGCGATCAATGGCGTCTTCATGAGGGGTGCCTTTCGGAGAGCGGATCGGGCGATTTCTCCGCCGTTTGCCGCGCGCGGGTCGCCCGTGCGCCAGACAGGCAATTGGCGAGCCGTCTAGCACATCCCGCGAGCGCGCCTGCCAGGCGCCGTTGGCTATGATCGAGAAACACCGGCGAGCGGCGTCATCCGCGCGTCCGTCAGCGAAATGTCGCTGCGTGCCCCCGAGGGGCGCGCGGCCTTGCTCCCGAGCGGCCGAGCGCGGCGGCCGCGCCGTCTCTCCGACCGTCCTGCGTTCGCCGTTTCCAGGTCCCCGTCCGCCCATGGCCGCCCATTCCGATGCCCGCTCCCCGCACGCCGCGTACGTCGCCGCGTCCGGGCTCAACAACGCCCAGATGGAGGCGGTGCACCACCTCGACAGCCCGTGCCTGGTGCTGGCCGGCGCGGGCTCGGGCAAGACGCGGGTGATCACCTACAAGATCGTGCGCCTGCTGCAGCACGGCCTGGCGCCGAAGAACATCGCGGCCATCACGTTCACGAACAAGGCGTCGCAGGAAATGCGCGAGCGCGCCAGGCAGCTCGTCGGGTCGAAGGCGGCCAAGGATCTCGCCATCAGCACCTTCCACTCGCTGGGCGTGCGCATGCTGCGCGAGGACGGCACCCGCCTGGGCCTGAAGGAACAGTTCTCCATCCTCGACTCCGACGACGTGCTGGGCGTGCTGAAGGAGGCCGGCGGCGCCTCCGACAACAAGCTCGCGCGCCAGTGGCAGTGGACGATCAGCCTTTGGAAGAACACCGGCATCACCAGCGACATGGCGATGTCCGTGGCCAAGGACGCCGACGAGCAGGTCGCCGCGAAGGTGATGAAGCTCTACGAGGAGCGGCTGCTCGCCTACGGCGCGGTCGACTTCGACGACCTGATCGGCTTACCGCTGAAGCTGCTGCAGCGCGACGCCGAGGCGCGCGCGAAATGGCAGAACCTGTTCCAGCACTTGCTGGTCGACGAGTACCAGGACACCAACGCCGTGCAGTATGAACTGCTCAAGCAACTGGTGGGCGAGCCCGGGCGCGCGCGCTTCACGGCCGTGGGCGACGACGACCAGAGCCTCTACGGCTGGCGCGGCGCCACCATCGACAACCTGACGCGGCTGCCGGCCGAGTACCCCACGCTGAAGGTGATCCCGCTGGAGCAGAACTACCGCTCCACCGGCGCCATCCTGCGCGCCGCCAACGAGGTGATCGCCCTCAACCCGAAGATCTTCCAGAAGAAGCTCTGGAGCGACCTGGGCGACGGCGAACCGGTGCAGGTGGTGCAGTGC
>CAIMXF010000057.1 GCA_903845345.1 uncultured beta proteobacterium | reverse complement strand
TGCGCCTTCTCGATCTCGTCGAGCAGCAGCACGCAGTGCGGCTTCTTGGTGATCTGCTCGGTGAGCAGGCCGCCCTGGTCGAAGCCGACGTAGCCCGGAGGCGCGCCGATCAGCCGGCTGACGGCGTGGCGCTCCATGTACTCCGACATGTCGAAGCGGATCAGGTCGATGCCCAGGATGAACGCGAGCTGCTTGGCAACCTCGGTCTTGCCGACGCCGGTCGGGCCCGAGAACAGGAACGAGCCGATCGGCTTGTCGGGCTTGCCGAGGCCGGAGCGCGCCATCTTGATGGCCGCGGCGAGCGCGTCGATGGCCGGATCCTGGCCAAACACCACGCTCTTGAGGTCGCGGTCGATGGTGCGCAGCTTGTCCCGGTCGTCGGTGGTGACGCTCGCGGGCGGGATGCGCGCGATCTTGGCGACGATCTCCTCGACCTCGTTGCGGGTGATCGTCTTCTTCTGGCGGCTCTTGGGCAGGATGCGCTGGGCGGCACCGGCCTCGTCGATGACGTCGATCGCCTTGTCGGGCAGGTGCCGGTCATTGATGTACTTGGCCGACAGCTCCGCCGCGGCCTGCAGCGCACCGATGGCGTACTTGACGCTGTGGTGCTCCTCGAAGCGCGACTTCAGGCCCTTCAGGATCTCGACGGTCTGCTCCACGGTGGGCTCGTTGACATCGACCTTCTGGAAGCGCCGCGACAGCGCCGCATCCTTCTCGAAAATGCCGCGGTACTCGGTGAAAGTCGTCGCGCCGATGCACTTCATCGAGCCGTTGGACAGCGCCGGCTTGAGCAGGTTGCTCGCGTCGAGCGTGCCGCCCGAAGCGGCGCCCGCGCCGATCAGCGTGTGGATCTCGTCGATGAACAGCACGGCGCGCGGCTGCTCCTTGAGCTGCTTCAGCACGCCCTTGAGACGCTGCTCGAAGTCGCCGCGGTACTTGGTGCCTGCCAGCAGCGCGCCCATGTCGAGCGAGTAGACGACCGCGTCGGCCAGCACGTCGGGCACGTCGTTCTGCGTGATGCGCCAGGCCAGGCCTTCGGCGATGGCGGTCTTGCCGACGCCGGCCTCGCCGACCAGCAGCGGATTGTTCTTGCGCCGGCGGCACAGGATCTGGATGACGCGCTCGACCTCGTGGTCGCGGCCGATCAGCGGATCGATCTTGCCGTCGCGGGCCTGCTGGTTCAGGTTCTGCGTGAACTGGTCGAGCGGCGAGCCCTTGCCTTCGCCGCCGTCGTCCTTCTCGGCCTGCTCGCCCCCCGTCTCGCCGCTCGCCTTCGGCGGCTCCGGCGGATCGGACTTCTTGATGCCGTGCGCGATGTAGTTGACGACGTCCAGGCGCGTGACGCCCTGCTGGTGCAGGTAGTACACGGCGTGGGAATCCTTCTCGCCGAAGATCGCGACGAGCACGTTGGCGCCGGTCACTTCCTTCTTGCCGCCGCCGGTGGACTGCACGTGCATGATCGCGCGCTGGATCACCCGCTGGAATCCCAGCGTGGGCTGCGTGTCGACCTCTTCCGAGCCGCCCACCGTGGGCGTGTTCTCGCGGATGAAGGTCGACAGGCTCTTCCTCAGGTCCTCGATGTTGGCTGCGCAGGCGCGCAGCACTTCGGCGGCAGACGGGTTGTCCAGCAGCGCGAGCAGCAGGTGCTCGACGGTGATGAACTCATGCCGCTGCTGACGCGCCTCGACAAACGCCATGTGCAGGCTGACTTCCAGTTCTTGCGCAATCATGCGGCCTCCATAATGCATTGAAGCGGGTGTCCGTACCGACGTGCCGCGGCCAGTACCAGCTCGACCTTGGTGGCGGCGATGTCCTTGGTGAACAGGCCGCACACGCCACGCCCTTCATGATGAATCTTCAGCATGATCTGCGTGGAGGTTTCGAGGTCCAACTTGAAATACTCCTGCAGCACCATGACGACGAATTCCATCGGAGTGAAGTCGTCATTGAGCAGCACCACCTGGTACATGCGGGGCGGCTTGGTACGTGCAGCCTTGCGTTCGGCCACCACGGAGCCCTGGCCGGAGTCGGGGAGACTCGGCTTGGGCAGCGCGGGCGGCGGCGGTGGAGGGTTTTCCTCGGGCATGAATTGATTCTATAGACTCGCGCACGTCCAGGTACGACGGGACACGTCGTCGCCCTGACAGGGTCAAGAGCATTGCGGGACAAGCTTCGCTCAGAGCACGCATTTCGGGACGACGCGCCTCATTTCAAGACGAGCGTACTGGACAACTTTTCCACGCCCGCCCCCATCCAGAAAGGCCGGACTGGCGGGACGCGAAAAACGTTGGCGCATGACGCCAAGGTAGCACGCCTCGCGCCCGCGTTGGGGCGGTGTTGCACTGACGTGACGCGCATTTTTTTCGGGAGGGTCGAAACGTCGACCGGCGCGGGCGGCCTCAGCCGCCGAGCCGCGCCTGCAGTTCAGCCACCTGCCCGCGCAGGTACTCGTTCTCGGCGGTCAGCGCCGCGACGCGATCCTGCAGCGCCTGCACCTCGGTCGTCGGCCTCTGGCTGGCCTCGACGCGGGGCTTCTTCGTCGACTCGCGGGCTCGCCTGGCCGCCTCCTTGAGCTCGGCCGTGCCGGCGCTGGCCGCCGCCACCTGTGCCTCGAGCGGCAGGCCCGCCACGGCGGCCGCGGCATTCAGCGACATCGTGCCGGCGCGCACCGCCGCCACCAGCTCGGGCGCGGCCTGCTTCTGGATCTTCTCGATCATCGTCACCTGGCCGGGCGTCAGCCTGGCGGCCCTGGCCAGGTCCTCGCGCGACTTCAGCGGCGGCTCGGCCACCGCCGCCGGCTCGCCATCGATGGGCGACGGCGGCCGCGCCTCGCCCAGCACCTCGGCGCGCAGGGTCGCGTCCTTGGCCGCGGCCCGGGCCGCCGCCTGGCGTTGCCCGACGATCTCCTTCTTGCGCAAGGCCAGCACGCCGCGCTGGAAGTCCGACACGCTGCGCCGGCCCAGGTGCTGGTCGATCATCCACAGGTGCACGTCCGCTATCGTGCGCAAGCGCGTGTTCTGCACGGTGTTGAACGGCAAGCCGTGCTTCTGGCACAGCGCATAGCGGTTGTGGCCGTCCACCAGGATGTCGCCCCACAGCACCAGCGCGTCGCGGCACCCTTCCGCGAGCAGGCTGCGCTCCAGCGCGTCGTATTCGTCCGGGGTGAGCGGGTCGATGTAGGTCTTGAGGTCTTCTTGGACGACGATGTTCACGGTGTCGGGAAAGCGGAGCGGGAGTCGGAAGACGCGAAGGCCCGCGCGAGGCGGGCCTGTCGGTCGGAAGCAGACCTCCATTCTAAGGCGGCGCTAGCGTTCGATCAGAACGTTGCCGGCAAGGTGGCGGCGCTGCAGCCGCAGCACGCCGGCGCCCCAGGCCAGCCCCAGCAGCACGATCGCGACACCCAGCGCGTGCGTGAACGCGCCGATGCGCTGCGCGTGGTGCAGCTGGTTGACCGAGTCGAACAGGTAGATCCAGTCGTGGAAGCTGTCGTCGCCGGTGCCCCCGCCCAGCAGCGTCAGATGCGGCTCCCAGGCGTCGTACATGTAGGGCGCGACATCCAGCACGGAGACGCCGAACAGCCACAGCCCGATGGCCGCCCCGAACGGGTCGCGGTTCTTCCACAGCAGCGCGCCGCCGAGGATGGCGGGCATCAGCAACTGGCCGAGCGTGCCGCCCAGCACCGCCACCCACTGGCCGAACAGCCGGAAGACCACGTGGCCCGCCTCGTGGAAGATCAGCAACGGGGCATGGATGAAGGAGCCCATGATCTCGCCGTCGCGGTAGTCCAGCCAGCACAGGCGCAGGCCCCAGGCGGCGAAGAAGGCCAGCAGGCCGACGCGCACCTTGAAGGCGGTCGCGTCGACCCGCTGCGGCACGTGCCACAGCAGCGACTCGGCCCCGGCCGGGTCGGCCACGAACCCGGGCGCGCGCGCGGGCGCCGGGGCGCCGGCGCGGGCCAGGATCACTCCGCAGGCCGGACACTCGGCCGGAAACGCCTGGTCGACCGGCAGCGGGCGGTGGTTGCACTTGGGGCAATGCTCGAGCATGTGCCAGTCTACGGCGGCGGCGTGGCGAGACACGCTCCGCCGCTGGCCGCCGCACCGGACTGCGTCACGGTTGCGGCGAGAACTCGACAAGGTGGCGGGCGGCGACCCCTTGAGGAGTGCTGACCCGGCGTCGGCGACCGATGCCGCCGGCAACGCGCCGCCGCACGAGCCGCCGTTCATCGTCATGACGGATGTCATCGAGAAGGCCTGCAGCGGAGTGCTGGAGAGCAAGCTTTGGCCCATTGCTTTCTTTTTCGGAACAAGGGCTTGCGGCCAGTTCTTGCTGTGAATCATCGAAACCGGATACCCGCCGACCGCTCCCGTCGACTGACTCCATATCCGGGAATCAACAAGTTGCACACCGATCTTCAAGCCGAAGTTGAGAACCAGGAGCAGGGGCGCTTGCTGCCGCCACAGGCGGACCGCCCCACCCGAAATGCAAAACCCCAGGCCAATCAAGGCTCTGGGGCGTCTTGTTCAAGCAGATTCGACACCGGCCAGCCGGCCGATGCTCACATGTTGGCGATCATCACGTCACCGAATCCCGAGCAGGACACCTGCGTCGCGCCGTCCATCTGGCGCGCGAAGTCGTAGGTGACCTTCTTGCTGAGGATCGCGCGCTCCATGGACGCGATGACCAGGTCGGCCGCTTCGATCCAGCCCATGTGGCGCAGCATCATCTCGGCCGACAGGATCTCGGAGCCCGGATTGACGTAGTCCTTGCCGGCGTACTTCGGCGCGGTGCCGTGGGTGGCCTCGAACATGGCGACGGTGTCGGACATGTTGGCGCCCGGCGCGATGCCGATGCCGCCGACCTGCGCGGCGAGCGCGTCGGAGATGTAGTCGCCGTTGAGGTTCAGCGTGGCGATGACCGAGTATTCGGCCGGACGCAGGATGATCTGCTGCAGGAAGGCGTCGGCGATGACGTCCTTGATGGTGATGTCGCGGCCGGTCTTCGGGTTCTTGAACCTGGCCCACGGGCCCCCGTCGATCAGCTGGGCGCCGAATTCCTTCTGCGCGAGCGCGTAGCCCCAGTCACGGAAGCCACCTTCGGTGAACTTCATGATGTTGCCCTTGTGGACCAGGGTGACGGAGGGGCGGTCGTTGTCGATCGCGTACTGGATCGCCTTGCGCACCAGGCGCTCGGTGCCCTCGATGGACACCGGCTTGATGCCGATGGCCGAGGTTTCCGGGAAGCGGATCTTGGTGGCGCCCATCTCGTCCTTGAGGAACCTGATCAGCTTCCTGGCCTGTTCGCTCCCGGCCTCGTACTCGATGCCGGCGTAGATGTCCTCCGAGTTCTCGCGGAAGATGACCATGTCCACCTTCTCGGGTGCCTTCACCGGCGAGGGCACGCCCTTGAAGTAGCGCACCGGGCGCAGGCAGACGTACAGGTCGAGCTGCTGGCGCAGCGTGACGTTCAGCGAGCGGATGCCGCCGCCCACCGGGGTGGTCAGCGGGCCCTTGATGGAGATGATGTAGTCCCTGACGATCTCGAGCGTCTCGTCCGGCAGCCACACGTCCGGGCCGTAGACCCGGGTGGCCTTCTCGCCCGCGAAGATCTCCATCCAGTGGATCTTGCGCTGGCCGCCGTAGCTCTTGGCGACCGCGGCATCGACCACCTTGAGCATGACCGGCGTGATGTCGAGGCCGGTGCCGTCACCCTCGATGTACGGGATGATCGGCTGGTCGGGCACGTTCAGCGAGAAGTCGGCGTTGACCGTGATCTTCTGCCCGCCCGCCGGCACCGTGACATGTTCGCTCATTGACTCTTGCTCCGGGTTTGTTATGGGATCGGAGCGCACCAAAGAGGCGCCCGTCAAAAATAAATTCTAGTTCACAAAAATCTGTCAACCGCTCGACAGGGGGAAGCGTTTGAGGGCTGCTACGCCTTGACGGGCAAGCAATTTCAACTTTTTTAAGGTACCTTAAAATGACCAAGCTCCTGGCCGCCCTGATCGTTTCCACCTTCGCCGTCGGCGCTTTCGCCGCTGATGCCGCTTCGGCTCCCGCTTCGGCCCCGATGGCCAAGAAGATGAAGGCCGAGAAGAAGGCCCCGAAGGCCAAGGCCGCCGCTTCGGCCGCTTCGAAGTAATCTTCGGACTTCTTGCAGTCGCGCCGCTTGCGGTGCGACTCGAGATGAGAAAACGCCCGGCCTCGTGCCGGGCGTTTTCATTGGTGGATCGCAATCCTGGCGCGACTTCCTGCGCAGTTTGCGGGCCTGGCCGCCTCGAAAAGGTCGATCAGCCCTCGCCGCCCGCGGGCTTGGCGACGTGGCTCACCGCATGGCCCGCACGCTCGTACTCGCGCCAGCGCTGGCGCCCGGCCTCGCGGTGCTCGGGATCGAGTCCGACGATGGCGATCAGACGGTCGAACGCGCCGACGTCGGCCACCGGATGTCCGGCCAGCGTCACGCCGATGCGGCAGGCCGGCGGCGCGACCGCCGCGTCCTTGACCAGCACGACCGGCGTCAGCGCCAGCCGGCGCGCGTCGGCGCCGTCGCGCGGCAACACGATGTGCGGGACGAACTCGAGCGCCTCGAAGGTCCACAGCGCCTGATCCAGACTATCCAGCAGTACCGGCTCGGCATGGACGGCCACGAGCGCGCCCGACCGATAAGCCTTGCGCAGGAGCCGGCACGCGTAATCCAGCGGATTCGCGATGCCGGTGTGGAAGGCGACGTCGGTCAACGCGCGGCGGCTCTTACTTGGCGCGCGACATGACGAAGTGCGTCAGCAGCGGCACCGGCCGGCCGGTCGCTCCCTTGGCGGCGCCCGAACGGTGCGCGGTGCCGGCGATGTCCAGGTGGGCCCACGGGTACTTGGCCGTGTAGCGCTGCAGGAACTTCGCGGCCGTGATGGAGC
Source organism: uncultured beta proteobacterium (assembly GCA_903845345.1). Classification (GTDB taxonomy): domain Bacteria; phylum Pseudomonadota; class Gammaproteobacteria; order Burkholderiales; family Burkholderiaceae_C; genus Scleromatobacter. Next base: position 1,239 of record CAIMXF010000057.1, on the reverse strand, counting down.
CGCCGGCGCGGCCGCCGATATTGGCCATGTCGGCGAAGTTGCTCTTGAGGAGATCGTCGTATTCGTCGTCCAGCGGCATGCGCCAGGCCGGGTCCAGGCCGGCGGCCGAAGCGGCCAGCAGGTCGGCGGCGAGCGCGTCGTCCGGCGAGAAAAGGCCGCTGTTGTGGTTGCCCAGCGCGATGACGATGGCGCCGGTCAGCGTGGCGATGTCGACGACGGCGGCCGGCTTGAAGCGCTCCGCGTAGGTCAGCGCGTCGCACAGGATCAGGCGGCCTTCGGCGTCGGTGTTGAGGATCTCGATGGTCTGGCCCGACATGCTGGTGACGACATCGCCCGGCTTGGTAGCGCGGCCGGACGGCATGTTGTCGCAGGTGGGGATCAGGCCCACGAGGTTGACCTTGAGCTTGAGTTCGGCCACGGCGCGCAGCGTGCCCAGCACGCTGGCGGCGCCGCACATGTCGAACTTCATCTCGTCCATCTCGGGACCCGGCTTGAGCGAGATGCCGCCGGTATCGAACGTGATGCCCTTGCCCACCAGCACCACCGGGGCGTCCTTCCTGGCGCCGCCCTTGTATTGCATGACGATGAACTTCGGCGGCTCATAGGAGCCCTGGGCGACCGACAGGAACGAGCCCATGCCCAGCTTCTCGCAGGCCTTGCGATCGAGCACTTCCACGTCCAGGCCGTGCGTCTTGACCATCGCCAGCGCCTGTTCGCCCAGGTAGGTGGGCGTGGCGAAGTTGGCGGGCAGGTTGGCACATTCGCGCGCCAGGTTCATCCCCGAGACGATGGCGGCGCCGACACCCAGTCCGGTCTTCGCGGTGACCGCGGCAGCCTTGGGCACGACGTAGGACACCTTGGACAGCGCCGGCGCCGGCGCGGCGCTCGGCTTGGTCCTGGCGTAGTGATACGTGGCATCGCCCACGGCGATGGCCAGCGCCTCGGCATGCGCCGCGGTGGATTCGCCGCCGATGACGGCCAGGTGCCTGGCCGGGCTGGACTTGACGATGGCCAGCGCCGACGCCACCGCTGCCTTGAAGGCCTTGGCCGTGCTGTCGCGCGCGACGGCCAGCACCACGCGGCCGGCCTTCACGCCGTCCACGCGCGGCAGGTAAACCGTCTTGCCGGCCTTGCGCTCCAGGTCGCCCCCCTTGATCGCGTCTTCTAGCGCCGCGTCGACGGCGCCGCCGAACTTGGGCAGGTCGCCGGTGGCCGGCAGGACGACGATCAGCGCGTCGG
>CAIMXF010000056.1 GCA_903845345.1 uncultured beta proteobacterium | reverse complement strand
GCCGCCGTCGACCAGCAACAAGTGGCCGGGGCGGAAGCGAACGCCGGGCGCGCCGGCGGGCGCGGCGAAGCCGGGGTCGTCGGTGAAATCGAGCAGGTCGCCGCGCAAGGCGATGCGGGTATCGGTGGTCATGGAAGGAAAGGTCATTTCGTCGGGGCCAGCGAACGCGCCACCTCGCGCACCTGCTCGCGCAGCCAGCGCCCGGCGCTGGAGTGGTGGCTGAGTTCGTGCCAGAGCTGGTAGTACGTCAGGGAAGGAAAACGGATCGGGCAGCGCACGATGCGCACCGGCAGGGTGTCGACCCAGCGGCTGCAGAACTGGCGCCCGGTGGTGAGCACCAGACGCGAGCGCGCGACCATCATGGGCGCCAGCGCGAAGTGCGGCGTGCGCACCGAAACGTTGCGCACGAGTCCCTCGCTGGCCAGGTGCTCGTCGATGACGCCGCGCGCGCCCGCATGCAACGGCATCGGTGCGACGTGGTCGCTCTCGATGTAGCGCTCGGCCGTCCACCAGCGCGGGTTGCGCACGGCGGAGTGGTCGGCCGCGACCAGGCACACGGCCTCGTCGGTGAACAGCTGGCCGATGTGCAGCTCCTCCGGCGGCTGCAGCCAGTTGCCGAGCACCAGGTCGACGTCGGCGCGCGCCAGGCGCGTGCGATAGTCGTACTCGCCGGTCAGCGGCAGGATCTCCAGGCCGATGCCCGGCGCCTGCGACTTGATGCGGCCGACCAGCTCGGGCAGCAGCAGCGGGTCGAGCCAGTCGCTGGCGGCGACGCGGAAGTTGAGCGTGGACGTGGCGGGGTCGAAGTCGAGCCCGCGGGCGCGCGCGCCGAACATCAGCTGCGCGCTGCGCAGGATGTCGGCGGCCGGCTCCATCAGCGCGAGCGCCGCCGGCGTCGGCACCATGCCGTGCCCGGCGCGCACCAGCAACGGGTCGCCCGTCAACGCACGCAGGCGCTTCAGCTGGACGCTCACGGTCGGCTGCGTGGTCTGCAGCCGCATCGCGGCGCGGGAAATGCTTCTCTCCGCAATCACGGTATGGAAGACCCTCACGAGGTACAGCTCGATCTTGTCGAATGTGGCGCGTTCTGTCATATCAGCCCTCGAATGGATGGCATGTCTTCAACGGTATAGGACCCTGGCCGGCCCGGGAGTAACTTAGGAGTGTTCACACGATGAAGAAAATCCCCTCCGCCATGCAGACCCGGCCCATCCGCTTCTATCACCACCGCCGCGGCGCGGTCGTCGAGATCTCCGACGCCGCGCCCACGCGCACCGTGCTGAACTGGCTGCGCGAGGACGTGCAGTCGTGCGGCACCAAGGAAGGCTGCAACGAGGGCGACTGCGGCGCCTGCACGGTGATCGTGGCCGAGCTGGCCGAGCGCGCCGACAGCATCGCCACGCCGTCGGCCCAGGCCACCGTCGTCGGGGGGCTGTCGCTGCGCACCGTCAACGCGTGCATCCAGTTCCTGCCCACGCTCGACGGCAAGGCGCTGCTGACGGTGGAAGACCTGAAGCGCATCGGCGGCGGCGAGCTGCATCCTGTGCAGCGGGCGCTGGTCGAGTGCCACGGCTCGCAGTGCGGCTTCTGCACGCCCGGCTTCGCGATGTCGCTGGCCACCACCTACGAACGCCACTGCGAGGCCGGCACGCGTCCGAGCCGCCAGCAGCTGGCCGACGACCTGTCCGGCAACCTGTGCCGATGCACGGGGTACCGCCCGATCCTCGATGCCGGCCAGCGCATGTTCGACCTGCCGCCCGCGCGGCTGGACACCCGGCCCGTCATCGCGGCGCTGCACGCGATGGATGTCGTCGGCGGCGCCGGCCTCGCCTACGAAGCCCCGAATCCCGCGGTGCACGTCGACGGCCTGCCGCGCACCGACCGCTTCTGGGGCCCGCGCGGCCTCGACGACTTCGCCGCGCTGCGCGAGCAGCATCCCAAGGCGCGCCTGCTGGCCGGCAGCACCGACATCGGCCTGTGGGTCAACAAGCAGTTCCGCGACCTGGGCGACATCCTCTACATCGGCAACGTCGACGCGCTGCGCCGCATCGAGCGCCGCGACGACGTGCTGCGCATCGGCGCCGCCGCGCCGCTGGAAGACGCCTGGGCCACGCTCGCCGCCCACGTGCCCGCGCTGCACGACATGTGGCTGCGCTTCGCCTCGCTGCCCGTGCGCAACGCCGGCACGCTGGGCGGCAGCATCGCCAACGGCTCGCCCATCGGCGACAGCGCGCCGGTGCTGATGGCGCTCGGCACGAACGTCGTGCTGCGCCACGGCGCGTCGCAACGCACGCTGCGCCTGGAGGACTTCTACCTCGACTACATGAAGAACGCGATGCAGCCCGGCGAATTCATCGAGGCGCTGGACGTGACGCTGCCGACCGCCGCGAGCGCGGTGCGCGCGTACAAGCTGTCCAAGCGCTTCGACTGTGACATCTCCGCCGTTGCCGCCGGCCTGCGGGTCGAACTCGATGGCGACGTCGTCCGCAGCGCACGCTTCGCGTTCGGCGGCATGGCGGCCATCGTCAGGCGCGCCGCCAACGCCGAAGCAGCGGTCGTCGGCCAGCCGTGGACCCAGGCCACGATCGACGCTGCGATGGCCGCGATCGAGACGGACTACACGCCGATGACCGACCTGCGCGCCACGTCGGGCTACCGCACGCGCGTCGCGCGCAACCTGCTGCGCCGCTTCTGGATGGAGACGCGCCGCGACGCGCCGCTCGAGGCGCGCCACGTCAGCGTCTTCAGCGTCATGCCGCACGTCGCGCCCGCTCTCTGAGGACAGGCCATAAACAAGCTCACCGAACCCTTCCTGCTCGATCCCGACCTGGCCTACGCCGACTACCTGCGCAACGCACGCTCGCGCGTCGACGCCGACGCCGAGTCCGGACTGCTGCGCGACGGCGCGCGCGTGGGCGTCAGCCGCCAGCACGAGTCGGCGCACCTGCACGTGGCCGGCCAGGCCACCTACATCGACGACATGCCCGAGCTCGCCGGCACGTTGCACGCGGCGCTCGGGCTGTCGCCGGTGGCGCACGGGTCGATCAAGTCGTTCGCCATCGAGAAGATCCGCGCGATGCCGGGCGTCGTCGACGTGATCACGGCCGCCGACATCCCCGGCGTCAACGACTGCGGCGCGATCGTCCACGACGACCCGATCCTGGCCGACGGCACGGTGCAGTTCCTCGGCCAGCCGGTGTTCGCGGTGATCGCGACCGACCGCGACCTCGCGCGCCGCGCGGCCGCGCAGGCGAAGCACGTGCTCGAGATCGAGCCGCTGCCCGCGTTCGTCACGGCCGCCGAGGCGCATGCCGCGCAGAGCTACGTGCTGCCGCCGATGCATCTGGTGCGCGGCGACGCGCAGGCCGCGATGGCGAAGGCGCCGCACAGGATGACGGGCACGATCGAGCTCGGCGGACAGGAACAGTTCTATCTCGAAGGGCAGATCTCGTACGCCGTGCCCACCGAGGACGACGGCATGCACGTCTACTGCTCCACGCAGCACCCGAGCGAGATGCAGCACCTCGTCGCGCATGCGCTGCACGTGCAGTCGCACCACGTGCACGTCGAATGCCGGCGCATGGGCGGCGGCTTCGGCGGCAAGGAATCGCAGTCCGGCCTCTTCGCGTGCATCGCCGCGGTGGCCGCGCGCAAGCTCGACTGCCCCGTCAAGCTGCGCCCCGACCGCGACGACGACTTCATGATCACCGGCCGCCGCCACGGCTTCGACTTCGCCTACGAGGTCGGCTTCGACGACGAGGGCCGCGTGCTGGGCTGCGACGTCGAGATGGTGTCCAACGCCGGCTTCTCCACCGACCTGTCCGGCCCGGTGATGACGCGCGCGCTGTGCCACTTCGACAACGCCTACTGGATGCCCGACG
>CAIMXF010000055.1 GCA_903845345.1 uncultured beta proteobacterium | reverse complement strand
GTGGCCCTTTCAATTTGCGGAGCGAATTAAAAGGGATCGCCGAAGGGTGGCCCTTTCAATTTGCGGAGCGAATTAAAAGGGATCGCCGAAGGGTGGCCCTTTCAATTTGCGGAGCGAATCAAAGGGCGCGCCGGGACGCTACTGCCTTGGATTTGCAGGTCGCAGCGCACTCAGGTCGTGCCGCCGTGCCCCAGCGCCGCCGAGATCCGAGCGGCGGTTTCCTTGACGCGATCCAGCCAGCTTTCCTCGAGCCGGTCGGCGGGGGCCGAGACGGAGAGTCCGGCCACCAGGCGACCCTGGTCGTCGTAGATGCCTGCGGCCATGCAGCGCACGCCCAGTTCGAGCTCCTCGTCGTCGCGAGAGACCGCCGTCTTGCGGATCTTGTCGAGCTCGCGCTCGAGCATCGGCAGGTCGGTGAGGCTGTTGCGCGTGTGGCCGGTCAGGCCCGTGCGCGTCGCGTACGCGCGCACGCGCTGGGGCTCGTCGTTGGCGAGGAAGAGCTTGCCCACCGAGGTGAGGTGCAGCGGCGCGCGGCCCCCGACGGCGCGCACGACCTGCATGCCCGAGCGTTCGCTGTAGGTACGTTCGATGTAGACGATCTCGTCGCCCTGGCGCACCGACAGGTTGACCGGCTGGTGCGTCAGCTTGTGGAGCTCGCGCATCGGGCCGATGGCGGCCTCGCGCACGTCCAGCCGTGCCTTGACCAGGTTGCCCAGTTCCAGCAGCCGCATGCCCAGCCGGTAGCTGCCGGCCTCGGGACGTTCGACGAAGCGGCCTTCGGCGAGGTCGTTGAGGATGCGGTGCGCCGTGGACGGGTGCAGCCCGGTGCGCGCGCTGAGCTCCTTCAACGGCACCGGGTCGGTATGCGCGGCCAGCACGTCGAGCAGCGCATAGGCGCGCGCGAGCACCTGGATGGTGGGTCCGGAGCCGTCTGACTTGGACATGGGGTCGGCCTGGAGCGGTGGGGGATTCCATTCTCGCATGGTGAAACCGCAATTCATGCTGCGATTTCCCCAATGGCGACTCTAGGTCCGCAAGCCGAGGGCGGCGGCCTCTCCGGCCAGCACCGCTGACTCCAGCGTGGCCGGGTAGGGGCCCGCGACGTAGTCGGCGGCGCATCGCAGGCCCGGCAGGATGTCGCGCGCCGGGCGGACCACACCCGCCGTGCAACGAAAGGTCGCGCGCTTGTCGGCCCGGACGCTGGCCAGTTCGACCGACTCGCGCTCGCCGATGGCGAACGTGCGCCGATATTGTGCGACGGCCGCGGCGGCGACGGCGTCGCTGCCGCGCTCCAGCCACCCGCCGGCCGCGCTCGCGACCAGCGTGACGCGGTCGACCTGCGCGGCCTGTTGGCCCAGCTTGAACGCGAACTGCGCGGGCGAGGTCGCGTCGTCGCTGTCCAGCGCGAGCATGGGTGCGGGCCAAGCGCGCGTCGGCGCCGTCAGCGCGATCGTGACGATGGGCTCGTGCGCGAGGTTGGCGGCGATCGCGGACCACGCGGGCGCCAGCGACTGCGTCAGGCGCGCGGCCTCGGTGGCCGACGTCGCGAGGATCACTTGATCGAATGCATCGTCCGGCTTGCGCAAGTCGCTGGCGTCGAGGTTCGAAACCACGCGCCACGTGCCGGCAATCGATTCGAGCGCGGCCACGCGCGTGCGCAAGCGCACGGTTGCGCCGCGCGCGCGCAGCCAGGCCAGCGCAGGCAACGGCAGCAATTGCGCAAGCGGACGCTGCGGCAGCAGCAGGTCGGACGCGTCGCGCGCGCCGAACAGGCTGTCGCGCATCACCGCCAGGAAGACTTCGGCGCTGGCTTCGGCCGAGGGCGTGTTCAGCGCGGCCACGCACAGGGGCTCGATCAACATCCGCTTCACGCGCGGCGTGGGCGTCAGGCGCAGCATC
>CAIMXF010000054.1 GCA_903845345.1 uncultured beta proteobacterium | reverse complement strand
CGCCGCCCTGCACGAACACGCGCAGCTTCAGCTCGGGGTTGCCTTCCTCGTCGACCAGCTCCTTGACCTTGGCAGCGGCGCTGTCGGTGAAGACCAGCGGGCCCGGGATCTCGGTGGTGGCAGGGGACAGTTCGGCGACAGCGCTCATGGGGATTCCTTGCGATTTCGGTACGGCCTCCATTGGGCCACAAAAGCCGGGAACTGAGGCGGCTGTGGATATTCGCAGCGCGCCGACGGGCGCAAATCGCCACGTTCGGCGCCGTTCGGCCGGTTTCAGCCTTCGTTGGCGGCTGCCAGCTTCAGCAGCGGGCGATCCGCCTCTGCCTCGACGCTCGAGACGTGCTTCATCACCCCATCGATGGTGGCGCCCTGGTGCATTTCAAGGGCTTCGTAGTGGACGTCGCCCACGATGCGGGCCTTGGGCTGCAGCTCGAGCAGGGCCGTCGCGACGACCGGCCCCTGCACCTGGCCGTTGATGATCACGTGCCCGGCCATCACCTTGCCCTGCACGCGCGCCTTCTCGCTGATGACCAGCAGGCTGGACGGCTCGGTGGCGATGACATCTCCCAGCACCTCGCCGTCGATGCGCAGGCCGGCGTCGAAACGCAACTCGCCATGGACCTGCGTGCCTTCGCCGATCAGGCTGCGGATGGCGGGTTGCTTCTTGCTCTTTCCGAACATGGTGAGACTCCTCGGACTGATGCTTCCGCGCGGCTCTCGCAACGCGGCCCAAACGATCGTTTTAGTTGGCTCGAAGTGTCCCGCCCGAAGATTACAGCTTGAGGGTCTGCAATGCGCGAACCGCGCCGCCTGCGTCGGTGACCTTGACCTGCGCACTTTTTACCACGACAGAGGACGGGCACTCGAGCATCCCCTCGACGCGTGCGTATTGCTTCACTTGAAGCGCCTGAATCGACTTCGACGGCGGCGACGTCCACGGTTGGCCGTCGAGCGTGCCGCTGAGCGTGAGCTCGTAGCGGCCATTGAACTGTACGGCGTTGCGGCCGCCCTGCATGACGAGGAGCTGGTAACGGACGTGTCCAGGTGCGGCGACCTCCACCTGGAAACCGCGCACCGTCAGCCCCTCGGGCATGCCACCGCCTTGCGGGATCAACTGCTGGAAGAAGCCCAGGTCGGCCTTCAGCGCCAGCTTGTCGGCCTCGCTCTGGCGCAGTTGGGAGGCCAGCTGGTCCTCGGCCGCCTTCTCGGTCTTGAGCAGGCTCTCGGCTGTGTTGGCCAGCGCCTGGGCCTTGTCGCGCTCGTCCCTGAGCTTGTCCTGCTCGTCGCGCAGCCGGGCCAGCTCGGCCTTGGCGCTGCGGTCGAGGCCGGCCAGGTCCTTGCCGGTCTCGAACGCCCACAGCGCGATGGCCGCCGAGAAGCCCAGCACCAGCGCGCCGCTGAGCCAGCGGATCGGCCACGGCAGATGGCGGCGCACCGTGACACGGGGCGTGGACAGACGACGTCGGAGCAGCTTCCAGCGCATGGCTTACCCGGGGTAAGAGAATGAAAACGCGAGCCTGAAAACGCGAAGGGCCGCTGAAAGAGCGGCCCTTGTGGAGGCAAGACCTGGAACGCGACCAGCGTGCTCCGGGTGATGCAGTTTAGCGCTTGCTGAACTGCTTGCGACGGCGAGCGCCGTGCAGGCCGACCTTCTTGCGCTCGACTTCACGCGCGTCGCGCGTGACGAAGCCGGCGCGGCTGAGATCGGGCTTCAGCGCGGTGTCGTAGTCGATCAGCGCGCGGGTGATGCCGTGGCGGACGGCGCCGGCCTGGCCGGACTCGCCGCCACCGTGCACGTTCACCTTGATGTCGAACGTGAGTTCGTTGTTCGTGAGCATCAGCGGTTGCTTGACGATCATGATCGAGGTTTGACGGCCGAAATACTCGTCGACGGTCTTGCCGTTGACGGTGATCTTGCCTTCGCCCTTCTTCATGAAGACGCGCGCGACGGACGACTTGCGGCGGCCCGTGCCGTAGTTCCAATTACCGATCATCGCGGCTCCTTAGATTTCCAGCGCTTTGGGCTGCTGAGCGGCGTGCGGGTGGGTTCCACCGGCATAGACCTTCAGCTTCTTGATCATCGCGTAGCCCAGCGGACCCTTCGGAAGCATGCCCTTGACGGCCTTTTCGATGGCGCGGCCGGGGTGCTTGGCCTGCATGTCCTTGAACTTGGTCGCATAGATGCCGCCCGGGTACCCCGAATGACGGTAGTACACCTTGTCTTCGGCCTTGTTGCCGGTGACGCGGATCTTGTCGGCGTTGACGATGACGATGAAATCACCGGTGTCGACGTGGGGCGTGTAGATGGGCTTGTGCTTGCCGCGCAGTCGGAGTGCCACTTCACTGGCAACACGTCCGAGCACCTTGTCGGTGGCGTCGATCACAAACCACTCGTGCACCACTTCGGCCGGCTTGGCGCTGAAGGTTTTCATGAGTGTTCTCTTGGAGAGAGGAAACGCGGCTGTACGAACGCTCCGGATCAGTTCGGGGGTCCTCGGCGCTGCTCATGACTGGCAACCTCTCGAACCGGAACGGATCCGACATCTTCTCGACTCATCTCCAGGCGCGCTGGTTTTGAGTGCGTTCACCCCGCCGCAAAACGGGAAGCCGACGAGTATCGCACACATCGGAGAAATCGCCTAGTCCGGCCCCAGCCGGGCGCCAGCGGCGATGCCGCGGACGGGCCCGGAGGTCTAGACTGGACGCCCTGGAACCGGGCGGACGGCCGCGTCCAACGACCCCGACGCCCGGTGCAGCCCCGCCCCGGACGCGCGAATTGGGATGTTGCAGCGCAGCAATCCCGTGGGCGCGGCCGGCGCAATGCGTGTACAGTCGTTTCGGACAGCACTCAGGATATCGTCATGGGCGACACCTCGTCCGAGATTGCGCAAGACAATTCCCCCGTCGGCACGACCGCGCAGGCCCCGCAGCCGGCGCGTCCGCGCGCGTTCGGCTGGGTACCGATCCGCTCGCTGTCCGCCCGCCATCGTCCGCGCATCCTGGCGCACCTGCTGGCCCTGGACGTCAACGACCGCTACCTGCGCTTCGGCTACGCCGCGGCCGACGACCAGATCCGCCGCTACGTCGAGCGCATCGCGTTCGAGCGCGACGAGGTCTTCGGCGTGTTCAACCGCCGCCTCGACCTGATCGCCCTCGCCCACCTGGCCTACGAGCCGTCGGTCGACGCCGAGCCCGAACGGCCGAGCACCGCCGAGTTCGGCGTGTCGGTGGCCGTGCGCGGCCGCGGACGCGGCTACGGCGCGCGCCTGTTCGACCACGCGGTGCTGCGCGCGCGCAACCGCGGCGTCGACACCATCGTGATACACGCGCTGTCGGAGAACGCGGCGATGCTGCGGATCGTCGGCAACGCCGGCGCCACCATCGAGCGCACCGGCGTCGACGCCGAGGCCCACCTGCGCCTGCCGCCGGAGAACTTCGCCTCCATCATGGCCGGCATGGTCGAGCAGCAGCTCGGCGAGCTCGACTATCAGTTCAAGCAGGGCGCGCGCCGGCGCGACACGGTGCTGGAGATCGGCGCGCGCAACGGCGACTCGCCGCCACCCTGACCCCGCGGCACGCCGGGGCACGTACCATGGCTGCATGACCGCCTTCGCCGACCGCGCCCCGTACGCCCGCCTGACGCCGCACCAGATGCTGGACGCGCTGGCCGCCGCCGGCTTTCCGATCACCGGCGGCCTGATCCAGCTCAACTCCTACGAGAACCGCGTGGTGCAGGCGGCGCTCGAAGGCGGCGACGCCGTCGTCGCGAAGTTCTACCGGCCGCGGCGCTGGAACGACGCGCAACTGCTGGAGGAACACCAGTTCGCGCGCGAACTTGCGGCCGACGACCTGCCGATCGCCGCACCGCTGGTGCTGTCGCCGCCGTTCGCGAACGCGTCGCTGGCGCTGGTGGGCGATCCGCCGACGCTGGGGCACTGGCAGCCCGAGGTCGATCCCGACGACGACGATCGCACGCCCTCGCCCGTCTATCGCTTCGGCGTTGCCCCCAGGCGCGCGGGCCGCGCGCCCGAACTCGAGAGCCAGCACACGCTCGCATGGCTCGGCCGGCTGCTGGGCCGCATGCACAGCGTCGGCGCGCGCCGTCCCTTCGAACACCGCCGCACGCTCGACTGCGACACCTACGGCACGCAGGCCATCGCGCGCGTCGAGCAGAGCGACCTGCTGACGCGCGCGCAATCGGCCACGTGGCTCAGCGTCGCGAACCAGGCCGTCGACGCGGCGCGCCAGGCCTTCGAGGCCGCCGGCCCGCTGCGCCGGATCCGGCTGCACGGCGACTGCCATCCCGGCAACATCCTGTGGCGCGAGGAAGGCGAGTTCGCCGGCCCGCTGTTCGTCGACCTCGACGACGCCTGCATGGGCCCGGCGGTGCAGGACCTGTGGATGCTGCTGTCGGGCGATCGCGACGCGATGCAGGGCCAGCTGTCCCACGTCCTTCACGGTTATCGCGCGTTCATGGATTTCAACGTGGCCGAGCTCGCGCTGATCGAGCCCTTGCGCGCGCTGCGCATGATCCACCACAGCGCCTGGATCGCCGACCGCTGGGACGACCCGGCCTTCCCCGCCGCATTCCCGTGGTTCGGCACGCCGGCCTACTGGGATCAGCAGACGACGCAGCTGCGCGAGCAGCTGGAGCACATGACGCTGGAGCCGCTGCGCGCGTTCTGAATCGTCGGCGGCCGCCGCGCTCGGCCGCTCCGGAGCTGGGCCGCCGCTCCCCTCGGGCGAGTGGCCGACGGCCCCGTCGGACGAGGGGTCGTCAGCTTGCGAGCGGCAGGCTCGCCATCGGCGCCGACAGCAGGTGCGGCCCGGTCGGATTGCTCGCGAACCAGACGCCATCGAGCACCACTCGACCGTAGCGCACGTGCACGCGGCCGAGGCGTTCCCACTCGTGCAGGATCTGGCTGATGCGCTGGCGCGTCACGCCCAGCAGCTGCGCGAGCTGTTCCTGCGGAAGGTGCAGGTTGATCGCGACGTCGGCGCCATCGCGCAGGCCGTGCCCGTTGGCCAGGTGCACGAGGTGCATCGCGAGGCGTTCGTCGAGCGAGAACGCCGTCCAAGCCTCCAGCGCCATGAACATCAGGCGCGAGCGCTGGCAGTACAGCTCGACGAAGTTCCGATACAGCATGGGGTATCGATCTAGCAGCGCCTCGAACTGCGCCGCCGACACCGCCAGCAGCGTCGTCGCGCAGTGCGCGACCGCGTCGTGCGGCCGCGGCAGGTGGTCGAACAGCGAGGTGTCGCCGAACCACATGCCCGGCTGCAGGAACGTGAGCAGGCCCTGGCGGCCGTCGGGGCCGCTGGCGCCCAGGCGGATCGCGCCGGCCAGGACGCCGTACCAGGCATCGGCCGGGCGGTCCTTCGCGTAGATCACCTCGCCCTCGTTGACATGGCGCAGCGTGGCGACGTCTAGCGTCTCGTCGCGCGGGGCCGCCGGCAGCTTGCCGAACCACGGGCTGTCGAGCATCGTCTGCCGTTGAGCGGCCGTGAGGCGTGCCATAGGGTCTTCCCTTTCCGAAGTGCAAATCGTTGACGGACGGTGCACCGCGTCGCTCAGTAGGATGGTTCTCACCGAGATTGCGAGGTTCGAACACGATGTTCGACTCGTCTGCGCCCGCTGCCTATCCGCAGTGCTACGCATGCCACGACGCCCTTGCCCCGCGCCAACGCCGCTCGGGCCCGGCATCCGGCATCTCGGTCGAGACTGTTTCGACATAGATCGAACCTGGAGGGTCCGGCCTGGAGACGCGCGTCCGAGCGCTTCTCGAAGGCCACCTGCACGGGCGTCCCGCAAAGGCGCCCGCCACTCAAACGATTGACGGAGACAACCGCAATGAACAAGACGCTTCTCAAATGGCTCGCCGCAGCCATGCTCGCGCTCTGCGCGCTCCCCAGCTGGGCGACCGGCTACGCGCAGACCAGGTACCCGATCATCCTGGTGCACGGCCTGTTCGGCTTCGACAACATCGGGCCGCTGGAATACTTCTACGGCATCCCCGAGGATCTGCGCGCCAACGGCGCCCAGGTCTACGTCGCGCAGGTCGCGGCGGCCAACTCCACCGAGGTGCGCGGCGAACAGCTGCTCACCTACGTGAAGCAGGTGCTGGCCGTGACTGGCGCGTCCAAGGTCAACCTGATCGGCCACAGCCACGGCGGCCCGACGGTGCGCTATGTCGCTTCCGTCGCGCCCAACCTCGTCGCCTCGGTGACCAGCGTCGCCGGTCCGAACCAGGGCGCGGCGCTGGCCGATGCGTTGAACGGCACGCTGCCTTCGGGCTCGGTGTCGCGCACCGTGGTCGCGACGGTGGTCAACGGCTTTGCGTCGCTGATCGGCCTGATCTCGGGCGACAACACGGCGCAGAACTCGTCGGCCGCGCTCAACTCGCTCTCGAGCGCGGGCATGGCCAGGTTCAACGCGGCGCATCCGGAAGGACTGCCGACGACGCCGTGCGGCCAGGGCCCGGCGGTGGCATCCAACGGGGTGCGCTACTACTCGTGGAGCGGCGCGCAGCCGTACACCAACGCGCTCGATCCGCTCGACCCGGCGCTCGCGCTCACGGCGCTGGTCTACGCCGGCGCGAAGAACGACGGCCTCGTCGGCTCGTGCAGCAGCCACCTCGGCACCGTGATCCGCGACGACTACGGCATGAACCATCTCGACGAAGTCAACCAGACCGCGGGCATCGTCAACTGGTTCGAGGTCGACCCCAAGAGCCTCTATCGCGCGCAGGCCAACCGCCTGAAGAACCTGGGGCTGTGACATGGGATCGCGCCAGCTTCCCATGACGTGGGTGGCGGGCGTGGTCGCCGCGGCCGCGCTGGTCGTGATCGGCCTGCAGGGGCTGCCCTCGGCGGCGCCGCGCGCGGCCGATCCGGCGCCGCCAAGCGACACGAGGCCGCTCGCGGCGACCTCGCTCGCCGGGACCACGCCCGACGGCGCAGCCAGCGTGGCGGCCGACGACACGCTCGTGCTCGACCCCGCGCTGATCCGCCTGTTCGACTACTACCTGACCACCGTCGGCGAACGCCCGATCGCCGAGATCCAGGCGCAGGTCGAGCGCGACCTCGACGGCCGCCTCGCGCCGCACGCCGCGCGCCAGGCCAAGGACCTGTTCGCGCGCTACGTGCGGTTCAAGACGGCGCTGCAGGCGCAGCGGCCCGCGAAGCCGGTGGGCCGCAGCGTCGACATGCTGCGCGCCGGCCTGCGCATGATGCGGGCGTTGCGCGCGACGTATTTCAGCGACGCCGAATCGCAGGCGCTGTTCGGTCCGCAGGACGCCGAGGCCTCGGCCGCGCTGGCGCGCATGGACATCGAGCAGGATCCGGCGCTCACCGACGCGCAGCGCCGCGTGCGCCTGGCCGCGCTCGACGCGCGCCTGCCCGCGAGCGTGCGCGCGGAACGCGAGGCGCCGCTGGCCGTGGTGCGTCTCGAAGAGGCGGCGCGTCAGATCCGCGCGCAAGGCGGCAGCGAGGACGACGTCTACCGCATGCGCGCGGCCGCGACGTCGCCCGAGGCCGCGAACCGGCTGGCCGACGTCGATCGCGACGAGGCCGCGTGGAAGGCCCGCATCGCGGCCTACCAGTCGCAGCGCAGCGCGGTGCTCGCGGCACCCGGCAGCGACACCGATCGCGCCGCGGCGCTGAGCGACCTGCGCAACCGCCTGTTCACGCCGGACGAGCAGCGGCGGCTGGCGGCCTACGAGGGATGAGCCGGCCTACTTGAGGATCAGCGCGTTCGAGTTGACGTGATAGCCGGCAAGCAGCGCGCTCTTGTCTTTCACGAGGAAGACGAACTGCTCCTGCGCGGCGCCGCTGTCGTAGACGGTCTTGTAGTTCAACGTCACCCAGGTGCCCGAGGTCTGGTAGTTGACGCCCCAACCCGCCTTGGTCGACGATTTCGTGTGGCCCAGCTTGCGGTGCACGGCCTCGAGCAGCGCCGTGAAGTCGGCCTGCGACGACGCGCTCTTCATCGCATCCGCGGACTGCGCGTAGATGTCGTCGAACTGCGCGCCGTCCAGCATCTCGTGGAACTTCGGCACCGCGGCCTCGGCGGCCGACATGTCGGCCGACGCCGAGCATCCGGCAAGAATCAGGATGGACAGCAGCAGGGCGAGAAGTTTGCGCGTCATGGTCTTCCGAAGTCGGGTGGCCGGCCGGCAGACTGTAGCGCCTCATGCTGAACGTGTGCTTCGCGCAAGGTCGCGCCGTCGACGCTTGCCAGGACAGCGCCTGAGCGCGCGCCCTATCAGCCCAAGTCTTGCACGGCCCGCCGAAGGCCAGCGCGACGAAACGCCCGGCGCGCTGGCCGGTGCCGAACCCGTGGCCGGACACGCGTGTCTCCGGGCCGCTGGCGCCGACCTGGACGTGGTCGCTCGCGACGGCCTCGGTGTGCATGCAGACGTCCTCCGGGATCCCGCGGACGGATAATTCAGGAGCGCGGCGGCGCAAGAGCCAATCGCCCGCTCGGCGCCGCACGCAGGTGCAGCCGTGCCCGGGCCGGGTCGACCGCGGCGCGGCACCACGCGCCCGGGACGCATGACCCTGGAAACCCGACCGCGTCGCGGCGGACGCCGCGCTGCAGGCAACTTTTTCTGCTGCCCGCGCAATCCAATCCGTCCGATCTCGCGTAAGAAGGAGCATGAGCGCGCTGCCCACCCACCCTGAGCCTGACGATCCGGCGGACGATCCGCCGTCGCCGGTGTCGTTCGCCTTGCTGCGCCGGCTGCGGGCGCGGACGCCTGATCGCGACGACCGCGACTTCGACGCCCTGGCCGTGGCCATCGGTCGCGACCAGGACAGGCAGGCCTTCGCCGCGCTCTTCGACCACTTCGCGCCGCGCATGAAGAACTGGCTGATCCATTCGGGCAGCACGCCCGGCGCCGCGGACGACATCGTCCAGGACGCCTTCGTCATCCTCTGGCGCAAGGCAACGCAGTTCGACCCCGCGCGAGCGTCCGTCGCCGCGTGGCTGTTCACCATCGCTCGCAACCTGCGCACGGACAGTCGCAGAGGCCTGGCGCAAACCTGGATGTCGCTCGACGAAAGCGCGCTCGACGACACGCCCGACCCGGGCGCGCGGACCGCGGAGGACGACTTTTCCTTCCGCCAGCGCCAGGACGGCGTGCGCCGCGCGCTGAGCTCGTTGACGCCCGAACAGCGGCGGCTGCTCCAGTTGAACTTCTATGAAGATCAATCGCACTCGCAGATCGCGAGCGCACTGGGCATGCCCCTGGGGACGGTGAAGACCAGGATTCGGCGCGCGGCGACCCGATTGCGCGAACTACTCGACGAGCACAAACCGTGATTCGACATCATCCCGACGATGCACTCCTGATGGCCTGCGCGGCAGGAACGCTCCGCAGCGGAGCGGCGCTCCTCACCGCCGTCCATGTGGAGAGCTGCGCGCAATGCCGGCGAGCCGTTCGAGGCTTCGAGCGCGTGGCCGCCACGCTGCTGATGGAAGAGGACTGCGCCGACCTGCCGGTCGGCCTGTTCGATCGGGTGACCCGCAGGATCGACGCCCCCGAGAAGCCAAGAGTGCTCCCGCGGGTCTCGGGTCGCCCCGCGCTCCCGCCCGGCCTGAACTGGCCGCGCAGCATGCGGCATTGCCAGGTCTCCCGCTGGCATCGCATGGGACCGGGCGTCAAGTGGAGCCGGGTCCGGGTTCCCGACGATCCTGACGCGAACATCGTCCTGCTGCGGCTGGGCGCCGGAAGATGCGTGCCGCCGCACAGCCACGATGGCGTGGAACTGACCCAGGTGATCCACGGCGCGTTCGACGATGGACGCGACGTCTTTGCTGCGGGAGACTTCGATTCCACCGATGGCAGCATTCATCACCAGCCCGTCGTCCAGGCGAGCGGAGAGTGCATCTGCCTGGGCGCCGTGGAGGGTCGGCTGGTCTTCGAAGGCCTGATCGCTCGATGGGCCGGGGCGCTGGTCGGACTCTGATCTGAGCGTTTCCCGCAGGGGCGCGGTGGGCGCGGTGTCCTGCCGCCGGGGACAGGACGCGGGTGACGCCGGCACATCGAGCAGGGCGACGCAGCCCCGATGCTCACGACCGTCGCCATCGACGGCGTCGAAGTGACCGCTGGGGCGTGAAAGAACGAGGGCGTCTCGCGACGCTCTCTTCTTCAGGTCACTTGCGGTCGCAGTCCGCCCAGCTCGTGGG
>CAIMXF010000053.1 GCA_903845345.1 uncultured beta proteobacterium | reverse complement strand
GTCCTGCGCCCGCGCCGGCGCGCGGATCGGATCGGCCTGCACGAAGCCGAGGCGGTCGATGGCCTTCTGCAGCGTGGTCGGCGGAAACAGCGTGCGCGCGACGGCGTAGCGGCGAAGGATGGCGAGCGTGATCGGCTTGGGGCGAGGCATGGGCGTGGGCTTCCTGTCGAGTGCATTCTGCCGCTGCGCCGGCTCGGTCGATGAGCCGGTGCGCAGCTCGTCCATCGATACAATCGCCGCCCATGCCCGCCGTCTCCGCGTCCTCGCCGCCGTCCCCTTCCTCGCAGGCGGTGACCATGGACTGGCGCCTGCTCGTCATCGGCGCGATCGCCGCCGCCGCCGGCCTCGCCCTGCGTGCGGACGCCGCGCTCGACCAATCGCTGTTCGACGCGGTCAACGCATTCGGCCCGAGCGCGCCGGCCACGTGGTCGATGCTCAGCGTCGCAGGGCTGGCGCTGTCGGCCTGGATCTATCTCACGGCGTTCTCGCAGGACGTGCCCGAGCGCGCCGCGCAGTTGCTGTGGGGCATCGTGCTGGGCGGGCTGACGGCCAGCTGGATCAAGCACCACCTGCCGTCGCCGCGGCCGTACCTCGCGCTCGGCGCCGAGCACCTCAACGTGGTCGGCGCGCCGCTGAGCGCCGGGTCGATGCCGTCGGGCCACAGCGCGATGGCCTTCGCGATGCTCGCGGTGCTGATCGCCGAACGGCGCCGCTTCGGCGAGCGCAGCGCGGTCGGCGGGTTCGTCACGTCCGGCCTCGGCATCGCGCTGGTCGCGCTGCTGGCGTTCGGCATCGCGCTGTCGCGCCTGGCCGTCGGGGCGCACTGGCCGGCCGACACGCTGGTCGGCGGCGGCCTCGGCCTGGTCTTCGGCAGCCTGGCGCCGCACGCCTGGCCGGTCGGCGCGATGACGCGGCTGCTTGCGCGACCGCTCGGCCAGCGCCTGATGGCCGCGGGCCTCGTCGCCTGCGCGTCCTGCATCGCCGCGACGCCCGCGCTGCTGGCCGCCACCGGCCTCGCCGACAGGAAATGGGCCCGCAACCTGCTGACCGGCTATCCGCTGGCGGCGCCGCTGCAGGTCGTGCTGGCGGTGGTGGCGCTGATCGGCGTCGTGCGCTGGTGGCGTGCCAGCCGGCGCACGAGCGTCGTGTGACGCCACGTCGATCGCGATGAGCCCCGCCCGGCCGCCCGAAGGGGCTCGCACCACAGCCGTCAGGCGGAGGGTTGCCTGATGCGGCGCACCCGCTGGATCGCCGTGGCCAGCATCGCCGCGGGCATCGCGTTGCTGGCCGTGCTGGTCGCGTTCACGCCCTGGAAGCTGCTGGCCGAACGCGTGGCCACCGTGCCGTGGCCGGGCTGGGTCGGCGCGACGCTGGGCATGAGCGCCACCTACGCGCTGCGCGCGGGACGCCTGCGCGCCGAGTGGCTGTGGAAGCTGCGCACGCTGAAGCTGGGTTATCGCGAGTGCCTGCAGATCACGCTGCTGCACAACGCCGCCATCAACATCCTGCCGATGCGCTCCGGCGAGGCCAGCTACTCGTTCCTGCTGCACCGGCGCTGGGGCGTCGGGCTGGGCGACGCCACCGCCAGCCTGCTGTGGCTGCGGCTGCAGGACATGATGGTGCTGGGCGTGCTGGGCATCGCGATCCTGGTGCCGGCACCGCTGCCGTGGCGGATCGGCTTCGCGATCGCCGCGATCGCCGCCGCGGCCACGCTGCTGCCCGCGCTGGTGCGCCGCGCCCATGCGCGGGCACGCTGGGCGCGCGCGCGGGCGCACGGCGCGGCGTCGGCACGGCGCGTGCAGGTCTGGAGCCTCGTGGCCAAGGTCGCGGCGGCCTTCCGCGCGGCGCGCGGCGGACTGCCCGCCTGGGGCTTCGCGATCTCCAACTGGGTGCTCAAGCTGAGCATCGTCGGCATGCTGCTGACGTCGCTGGCCAACATTCCGGCCGGCGCCGGCTTCTGCGGCGCGCTCGGCGGCGAGCTGGCCGGCGTGCTGCCGCTGCAGGCGCCCGCGGGCGTGGGCACCTACGAGGCCGGCGTCGCGCTCGGCACGCAGGCGCGCCACGCGAAGATCGCCGCCGCGCAGGCGACGCCCGACGAGCAGGTCCGCGCCGCAAACACCGACAATGGCCGCCTGATCTTCGGCGCCGCGCTGGCCGTCCACGCCCTGATGCTGGTGGTGGCGCTCGTCACCGCCCTCGCCTTTTCCCTGATCGTGCGCGCCCCGCGGGCGCCAGAAAGCAAGACATGACCGCCAGTTCCACCGGAGCGCACTACCTGCCCTCGGCGTCGCTTCCGGCCGGCGACGTGGGTGGCGCCCATTCCGACAGCCCCGCCAACGCGTTCGGCGTGCGCGGCGCCCTGGACGTCGACGGCGTGCCGTTCCATCGTCTGTCGGTCGTGGTGCCGATGTACAACGAGATCGAGAACGCGGTGCCGCTGATCGACGAGGTGCAGGCCGCGCTCGCCGCCTATCCGTTCCCGTGGGAACTGCTGGTGGTCGACGACGGCAGCCGCGACGGCACCGGCCAGAAGCTGGAAGACCACGGCGCGGCGGTGGGCCCGCACATCCGCGTGATCCGCCTGTGGCGCAACTTCCGCCAGACGGCCGCGATGCAGGCCGGCATCGACGCCGCGCGCGGCGACGTCATCGTCACGATGGACGGCGACCTGCAGAACGACCCGCGCGACATCCCGAAACTCGTCGCCCGCCTGCTGCAGGGCGATCTCGACTTCGTCGCCGGCTGGCGCAAGAACCGGCAGGACGGCTTCTGGCTGCGCAAGTTCCCGTCGAAGATCGCCAACGCGCTGATCCGCAAGTCCACCGGCCTGCAGTTCAACGACCTGGGCTGCAGCCTGAAGGCGTTCCGCGGCTCGGTGCTGCGCGAGGTGCGGCTGTACGGCGAGATGCACCGTTTCATCCCCGCCTGGCTGGCCACCGTGACCTCGCCGCAGCGCATGGACGAGGTGCCGGTGAACC
>CAIMXF010000052.1 GCA_903845345.1 uncultured beta proteobacterium | reverse complement strand
GTGTTCGTTCATCTGCGCGGGGCGCCAGTCTGCCACGGCCGCGGTGGCCACGAACACGTCGCTCCCGCGCGCCAGCGGCATCACGGCGGCGTGCATCTGGCGCGCGCTCTCGACGTCGATGCGGCGCACGCCGCGCGGCGTGGGCAGGTGCACCGGGCCGGCGACCAGCGTGACATCGGCGCCGGCCTCCTGCGCCGCCCGCGCGATCGCGAAGCCCATCTTGCCGCTCGAATGATTGGTGATGCCGCGCACGGGGTCGATGGCCTCGAAGGTCGGGCCGGCAGTGACGAGGACGCGCTTGCCGCGCAGGATCTTGGGCTGGAAGAACGCGATGAGTTCGTCGCGCAGGTCGACCGCCTCGAGCATGCGGCCCTCGCCGAATTCGAGGCAGGCCTGCTCGCCGACGTCGGGGCCCAGCAGCGTGGTGCCGTCGTCGCGCAGCTGCGCGACGTTGCGCTGCGTGGCCGGATGCGCCCACATCTCGCGGTTCATCGCCGGCGCGATCAGCAGCGGCACGCGATCGATCGGGCGCGCCAGGCACATCAGCGACAGCAGGTCGTCGGCGCGCCCGTGCACCAGCTTGGCCATGAACTCGGCGCTGGCCGGCGCCACGAGGATCGCATCGGCGTCGCGCGACAGGTTGATGTGCGCCATGTTGTTGTCGGGGCGCGCGTCCCACTGGCTCGTGTAGACGGCGCGGCCGCTCAGCGCCTGCAACGTCACCGGCGTGATGAACTGCTCCGCGCCCGCGGTCATCACCACCTGCACGGTCGCGCCGGCCTTGGCCAGCGCACGCGTGAGCTCGGCCGCCTTGTAGCAGGCGATGCCGCCGGAAAGCCCGAGCACGATGCGCTTGCCGGAGAGATCTAGACGTTCATTCATGGGCGCAATGTAGCGTGATCGCAGAACGCGCGCCGGCGTGACGCCCGCGCGCGCGCGGCGGCAGACGTCAGGCGCCGTGGCACTTCTTGAACTTCTTGCCGCTGCCGCAATGGCACGGATCGTTGCGCCCCGGCACGTTGCCGACCACGCGCGTGACGGGCTTCGGCGCGTTCTGCACCCAGTAGCAGCGCAAATCCTGGACGGCGTACAGCGCTTCCTGGATCAGGTCGTCGCGCTCCAGCTTCTCGCCCGGGTACATCTCCTCGAGCGTCTTCGCGAGCTCGGCAGGATCGTGCAGCGTCAGCATCGCGATGCGCGACAGCGCCTCGTCGTACGCATCGGCGATGCCTTCCTCGGCGGACTCGCCGGGCTCTTGCCAGTCCTCGGGCGAGGCCTGCACCACGTCCATGAAGCCGTGCGCCCAGATCTCGCCGGTGAGCGGGATCTCCTCGTCTTCCGAGCCGGCCTCGATGGTGCCGTCCTCGACGAGCTTCGCCTTGTCGTCGTCCGTCCACTCCAACATGACCGGGGCCAGGCGCAGCTCGTCGACGGCGTCCATCAACTGCTCGGGATCGAGCTGCTTGAGGAGCACCGACCAGCGCGACTGCAGCACGGCAGTGGCGTCGCGATCGGCCTCGGGATCGGCGAACGCGCGGCTCCACGCGTCGCCCAGCAGCGCCTCGCGCCATTCGACCAGCGGCTTCGCGCGCGGGCCGGCGGCCAGCGCGGTCATGGCGCCATCCAGCCACTCGAGCGACACGCGCTCGTCGAAGCCGGCCAACTGCTCGCACAGCTGCTGCAGTCGATCCAGCTCGGCGTCGGTGTTGGTCGGGTAGTGGACGAGATTCGTGAACGGAGTGGTCATCAGGCGCAATCGGAAACTGAAGGCCGGCATTTTCTCATGCCGACCTCTGGCGACTGCCTTGCGCCGCGCGGAGAGCCACGCGAAGCCGTCAGTCGCGCGACCGGCTGCGTGCGCCCCTCAGTCGCGCGGGAAGCCGCGCAGGGGCGACGGGTTCAGGCGCGCCATCGACAGGCTGTCGACATAGACGCCATCGCGCAACGCGTCGCAACGGTGGCGGCCTTCCTCGACGAAGCCGAGCCGTCGATAGAGCGCCTGCGCCTTGTGGTTGTCCGCGTAGACCTCGAGCTCGAGGCGCAACAGGCCCAGCCAGTTGTCCGCGTAGTCGCACACGGCCTGCAACAGCTGGGTGCCGACGCCCTGCCCCTGCCACGCGGGCTGCACCTGCATGCCCAGCGCCATCACGTGGCGCTTGCGCGGCGACGCGCCGGCCGGATGCAGGCCGCAGCCGCCAACGAGCTCGTTGTCGTCGGTGACGGCCACGAGCATCACGTCCTGCTTGCCCGGGGCGGTGTTCTCGGCCAACCGGATCCGCCACAGCTCGGGGTTTGCGTAAGGCATCTGCAGCAGCCACGGAAAGACGTCCGGATGGCCCAGCATCGCCGCGAAGCCCTCGGCATCGGCGACGGTGGCGCGGCGCACGCTGATGCGTGCGGCGGCCGTGCGGGTGTCGGTGCGGATCGAGCGATCGTCGGGACGGTTCATCGGGAAGCTCCTGGTGGATGTTGGAGGCTGGAAAAGCAAAAGGCCCGCGGGTGGCGGGCCTTTTGGAGGGAAATCGGCGGTACTCGAAATCACGGGCGGCCCGGGCCCGGACTTCGCGGCGGCAGGAAGACGTCCTGCAGCATCGCCATGGCGACGGCGACCCGCACGCGCGCACCCTCGCCGAGGCACGCGTGGGCGCATGCGGCGGATTTGGACGGGGCGGTCGCGACGTTCATGAGTCCAGTCTGCAGGCGAAGCGAAAAGGCGTCAAGCCAAACGGCAACGCCGCGGACTCCGGGGAATGCGCGGCGTTGGCCGGGCGCGACGCGACGTCGCGCGATTGTCCAGGCAAGGATGATCAGGCGCGTTCCTGCACCCAGCCCTGCACGCTGGCGAGCGCGCCCGCGAGCTTGGAGGCGTCGGTGCCGCCGGCCATGGCCATGTCGGGCTTGCCGCCGCCCTTGCCGCCGACCTGCTGCGCGACGAAGTTGACCAGCTCGCCAGCCTTGATGCGGCCGATCGCGTCGGCGGTGACGCCGGCCGCGATCTGCACCTTGTCGCCGTCGACGGCGGCCAGGACGATGGCCGCGGTCTTGAGCTTGTCCTTGAGCTTGTCCATCGTGTCGCGCAGCGTCTTGGCATCGGCGCCGTCGAGCTTGGCGGCCAGCACCTTGAGGCCCTTGACGTCGACGGCCTGCGCCATCAGCTCGTCGCCTTGCGCCGAGGCCAGCTTGCCCTTGAGCTTCTCGATCTCCTTCTCGAGCGACTTCACGTGGTCGAGCACCGCGGTCAGGCGCGCCGGCACTTCCTCGGGCTGCGCCTTGAGCGTGCCGGCGACGCTGTCGACGGTGTCTTCCAGCGACTGCAGGTAGGCCAGCGCGTTGTCGCCGGTGATCGCCTCGATGCGGCGGATGCCCGCGGCCACGCCGCTTTCGGCGACGACCTTGAACACGCCGATGTCGCCGGTGCGCTGCACGTGCGTGCCGCCGCACAGTTCCTTGCTGGAGCCGATGGTGAGCACGCGCACCTCGTCGCCGTACTTCTCGCCGAACAGCATCATCGCGCCCGACTTCTGCGCGTCGTCGATGGCCATCGTCACCGCGCTCGCCTGGGCGTTGGCCAGCACCTCGGCGTTGACGATCTCTTCCACCTTGCGGATCTGCTCGGGCGTCATCGGGCCGGTGTGCGCGAAGTCGAAGCGGGTGCGATCGGCGTTCACGAGCGAACCCTTCTGCTGCACGTGGCCGCCCAGCACCTCGCGCAACGCCTTGTGCATCAGGTGCGTGGCGCTGTGGTTGCGCACGGTCTTCGCGCGGCGCTCGACGTCGACCTTCGCGACGAACGAGTCGCCGACGCTGACGGTGCCTTCCGTGATGCGGCCGTGGTGCCCGAACACGTCGGCCTGGATCTTGACGGTGTCCTCCACCAGCATGCGCGTGGTGCCGTTGCGCAGCTCGCCGGTGTCGCCCACCTGGCCGCCGCTTTCGGCGTAGAACGGGGTCTGGTCGAGCACGACGACGGCGTCGTCGCCGGCGGTCGCCGAATTCACCGGATTGCCGTCGACGTAGACGCCCACCACCTTCACCGTCTCGACGACCAGGCGCTCATAGCCGTGGAACTGCGTCGGCACGCCGCTGTACGCGAGGCCCTGCGCCATCTTGAACTTGCCGGCCTGGCGTCCGCCTTCGCGCTGCTTCTCGAGCAACGCGTTGAAGCCGGCCTCGTCGACGGTGACGCCGCGCTCGCGACAGACGTCGCCCGTCAGGTCGACCGGGAAGCCGAAGGTGTCGTGCAGCTTGAACGCGGTCGCGCCGTCGATCTGCTTCGTGCCCGACGCCAGCGCCGCTTCGAGGATCTCCATGCCGGTGGCGATGGTCTTGAAGAAGCGCTCCTCTTCCTGCTGCAGCACCTCGGTGACGCGCGCCTGGGACGAACGCAGCTCGGGATACGCTTCGCCCATCTCGGCGACCAGCGCGGCCACCAGCTTGTGGAAGAACGGCGTGCGCGCGCCCAGCTTGTAGCCGTGGCGGATCGCACGGCGCGCGATGCGGCGCAGCACGTAGCCGCGGCCCGCGTTGCCCGGGATCACGCCGTCGACGACGGTGAACGAGCACGCGCGGATGTGGTCGGCGATGACCTTGAGCGACGGCGAGTCCTTGTCGCAGTCGCCACCATCGGGCGAGGCGCCGTCGACGGCCTTCTTCGCTGCGGCCAGCAGGTTCACGAACAGGTCGATCTCGTAGTTCGAATGCACGTGCTGCAGCACCGCGGCCAGGCGCTCGAGGCCCATGCCGGTGTCCACGCTCGGCTTGGGCAGCTTGTGCATCACGCCGTCTTCGGTGCGGTTGAACTGCATGAAGACTTTGTTCCAGATCTCGATGTAGCGGTCGCCGTCCTCGTTCGGCGAGCCCGGCGGGCCGCCGGGGCTGTCCTCGCCGTGGTCGTAGAAGATCTCGGTGCACGGCCCGCACGGGCCGGTGTCGCCCATCATCCAGAAGTTGTCGGACGCGTAGCGCGCGCCCTTGTTGTCG
>CAIMXF010000051.1 GCA_903845345.1 uncultured beta proteobacterium | reverse complement strand
GCGATGATTTGAAGCACCGGCCTGCGCGCATCGGGGGTCGCGCGCAGACGGCCGGTCCAACCCCGCACTATGTCACGGCCGCGCGACGCTATGCTCCCGCGCATGACCACCGATCTCGACACCCTGCGCGACCGCCTGCGCGCCTTCGCCCTCGCGCGCGACTGGGGCCCGTTCCATTCGCCGAAGAACCTCGCCTGCGCGCTGTCGGTGGAGGCCGCGGAACTGCTGGAACACTTCCAGTGGATGACCGAGGAACAGAGTCGCGCGCCCGACGATGCCCAACGCGCGCAGATCGCGCACGAGGCGGCCGACGTGCTGCTGTACCTGATCCAGCTCGCCGACCAGCTCGGCATCGACCTGCTCGCCGCGGCCGATCGCAAGATGGCGCTCAACGCCGCGAAGTACCCGATCGAGCGTTCGCGCGGAACGAGCCGCAGACCCGCCGCCTGACGTTTCCTGCGCGAGGATCAGGTCGCCGAGCTTGTGCGGGAAGCACAGGGACAGCACGGCCAGCGCGCGATCGGCGAGTGCGTCGGCGTGCGCAGGGCCGTCGTGGTCGGCGTTGCCGCGAGTCGTTCGCGCACCCTGCGGCATCGCGCGAAGCGCTCGCGTCTGCGGCCCTGCTGCGGCGAGCCCCCGAGTTCATCCTGGGGATGGCGATGCCCTGGTGCCGGTGATTTGATGCGCCTCAGCCAGCCGGGCTCTCTTCCCGCCCGCAAAGGATCGCCATGTCGACGCCGTACCTCGCCGAGATTCGCATGACCAGCTTCCAGTTCGCGCCCAAGGGCTGGGCGCTCTGCAACGGACAGCTGCTGCCCATCAACCAGAACCAGGCGCTGTTCGCGCTGCTGGGCACCCAGTACGGCGGCAACGGCATCCAGAACTTCGCGCTGCCCAACCTGCAGGGCCGCGTGCCGATGCACTTCTCGGGCACGCACCTGCAAGGCGTGCCCGGCGGCGAGGAAAGCCACGCGCTCACCGCCGCGGAGATGCCCGCGCACGTCCACGCGTTGCGCGCGTCGAGCAAGGCCGCGGCGTCCTCGTCGCCCAACGGCGGCGTGCTGGCCGCGCTCGGACGCGGCGCCACGCCGGCCTACGCGGGCGCCACCAACCTGGTGCCGCTGAACCCGCAGGCCATCACCGCGAGCGGGGGCGGCCAGCCGCACGAGAACCGGCCGCCCTACCTCACGCTGAACTTCATCATCGCGCTGGCAGGCATCTTCCCGTCCCGCAACTAGCGAGGTCCCATGTCCGAACCTTTTGTTGGAGAGATCCGCCTGTTCGCGGGCAACTTCCCGCCGTACGGCTGGCAGTTCTGCGATGGCCAGATGATGGCGATCTCGCAGAGCGAAGTCCTGTTCGACCTGATCGGCACCACCTACGGCGGCGACGGCATCACGACCTTCGCATTGCCGGACATGCGCGGCCGCGTGCCCGTGCACCAGGGCAGCAATGGACAGTCGAACTACGGGATGGGCCAGGCCGGCGGCGCCGAGAACGTCAAGCTCACGCCGGGCCAGATGCCGCAGCACACGCACGCGATGTCGGCCAGCGCGTCGGCCGCGTCGGCGGCGCACGGGCCCGCGGAAGTGCCGGGCAGCTCGGCGACGATGAGCCTGTACGGCAGCGGCACGCCCAACATGGCGATGGATCCGAACGCGATCACGCAGGTCGGCGGCGGCCAGCCGCACGACAACATGCCGCCGTTCGTCGCGCTCAGCTACATCATCTCGATGTTCGGCATCTTCCCCTCGCAAAATTGAAGGAGCTCCACCATGGCCGACCAATTCGTGGGCGAGATCCGCATGTTCGCCGGCAACTTCGAGCCGGCCGGGTGGGCGTTCTGCAACGGGCAGGTGCTGCCGATCTCGCAGAACACCGCCCTGTTCTCGCTGCTGGGCACGAACTACGGCGGCAACGGAACGAGCAACTTCGCCTTGCCGAACCTGCAGGGTGCGTTTCCGATGCATGCCGGTGCCAGCGCCGGCCCGGGCCTGACGCAGCGCCTGGTGGGCGAGACCGGCGGCAGCGACACGGTGACGCTCGTCGCCGGGCAACTGCCGGCGCACGGCCACGGCCTGCAGGCGGCCAACGGCGCCACCACCGGCACGCCCGGCGCCACCGTCAGCCTGGCACCGACCTCCAACGGCACCGCGCTGTACCGCGCGCCCGACGGCACCTACCTCAACACCGCGCCGGCCGACCTCGCCTCGAGCGGCGGCGGCGGCGCGCACAACAACCTGCCGCCCTACCTGCCCCTGTCGTTCATCATCGCCCTGCAGGGCATCTTTCCGCCGCGCGCGTGAGCGCCCTGCCCGCCATGGCCGACGACGATCCGATCACGCTGCGCGACGCCCTGCCGTCGGACCGGCCGTTCCTGCTCGCGCTGTACGCCGGCACGCGCGTCGAGGAGTTCGCGCACCTGGGCTGGCCGGTGGAGATGCAACGCACGTTCATGACGCTGCAGTTCGAGGCGCAGCGCGGCGACTACGAACGCCGCCATCCGACCGCGGCGTGCCGGATCGTCGAGCTGCGGCGCTGCCCGATCGGGCGCCTGTGGGTGGCCACGGACGCGCGCAGCCTGACGGTGCTGGACATCTCGCTGCTCGCCGAACTGCGCGGCCGGGGCATCGGCACCTCCTGCCTGCGCCGGGTGCAGCAGCACGCTGCCGCGGCCGGCCTGGATGTCGAGCTGCAGGTCGTCGTCGGCAATCCCGCGCAACGGCTGTACGAACGCCTGGGCTTTCGCGGCGTGGGCGAGGCCGGCGTGCGCCAGGCCATGGCCTGGACATCGTCGACGCCCGCGACCCGCGGCGCCCGCCCTTTCGAGGAGATGCATCATGAACAAGCGTGAATTCGTGGCCGGCGGCATGGCGGCCGTCGTGGCGGCGCCGACGCTGGCGCAAGGCGCCGGATCCGAGGCCCCGCGCGCGCCGCTGCGCGGACTGCTGACGCGCACCACGCGCCTGCCCGACCTGGCCGAGCGCGCCAGCGCCGACACCTTCGAGGCCTACGTCGGCGAGCGCTTCGCGATGGTCGGCGGTGCGGGTGCGGGCATGTCGCTGGTCGTCGCCGCGGTGGAGCGCGTCGCGCGCTGCCCGGTCACCGAGCAGTTCAACGTCAGGTTCGCGCCCGTGGACGGCCCGGCCGGCCTGGCGGCCATCGACGGCGTGCGACTGCTGGAGCACGGCACCGGCCAGCGCATCGCGCTGCACCTCGAGCGCGGGCGCGACGCCTACACCGCGCGCTTCAACCTGCTGGCGTGAGCGTCAGCCCTCGCGGCCCGGGCGGTTCCACCAGATCGCCCCGCACAGCGCGATGCCCGCGCCGTAGAGCAGCCACGTCGGCGCCGTGACGTACGAATAAAGCATCAGCGCCAGTCCCAGCCAGCGGATGCGCGGCACCTTCATCGACTTGCCGTAGCGCCAGGCGACGTAGCCGAGCAGGCTGAACAGGATGCAGCCGAAGATCCATGCCGGGCTGGGCAGGGTCAGGCCCATGTCCTGGGCCAGTTGGAGGTCGTCGCTGAGGTTCATGGGCGTCCGAGCGTCTGGAGGACGCAGTATGCCCAGGTGATGTGAACGGCGCGTGCACGGCCTGCAGCGCTGCGCGAGACGCACACCGCGCTCGAGGCCTGCGCCCGCGAGCTGGATCGCCACGCCGCGCTGCAGGCCGCGCGCGTCGACAGCGCCACCGTCGCCGACCAGGCGCGCCGGCTGTACCGGAGCGGCCGCACCGGCCATCCCGACGCGCTCGACGCCGAGCGCGGCCTGGCCACCCGCAGCGCCACGCTCGCGGCCTCCGACGCCGAACTGGCCGCGGACCAGGTGACGCTGTTCCTGGCGCTCGGCGGCGGCTGGGAGCCGGCGCCGGCCAGGACCGCCAAGGCCGACTGAGGCACCCGGTTTGCCCTGGATGAGCGCGCCGCCACGGCGCCTCAAAGGACACCCGCCATGCCGCTCGACCTCGACAATCCCGGCGCCCACGAACCCGCCCTGAGCCGCGACCACGCGGCCGGCGTGAAGCCGGAAACCATCAGCCCGTCCGAACGGGCGCTCGCGCCGGAGGGCGACGAGCCGATGCAGAGTGCCAACGGCATCGCCGACGACGGCACCTACGTCGGCCAGGGCGGCGGCTACATGGGCGGCCCGCTGCCGGCCGTTGAAAGCGGCACCGCCCAGGTCGACGAGGCCAACGTGCGCGGCGAGGGCGCCTACGGCTTCCCGACCGGGCCGGGCGTCGGCGTACCCGGCGGCGAGCACCAACCGGTGGCGCAAAAGCCCGACGTGGTCACGAATCCGTACCCCGAGCGCTGAACGGCGCGAGAAAAGAAAGCGGCCCGGAGGTGAGTCCGGGCCGCGAAGCCGGCAGCCAGGGAGGAAAGAGGAGAGTTGCGCTGCCGGGACATACCCCATCGAAAAGGACCCGGTGGAGTAGACCGCGGCCGCGTGTCCACCGTTTAGCCGGATTGCGTCAATCCGGACAAGGGGAACCCGGTCACGCGGCCATCGCGCGGACCCCACGTCGACGCGACATCCTCGACGTCCACTGACAGCCGGATACAGCGTCTCCCGAAACCGCACCATACTGCGCGCTGGTGCCCGGCAGTGGCAGGGGGAACATGGGCGATGGTGCAGGGGCGATGGTGGCGGCGACTGGCCATGGCGGTCGGCGCGTTGGTGGCGTCGTGGGTGGTCACGTGGCTGACGGTGCCGCCGCTGGTCAGGTGGCAGGCGCCGGCGCGGCTGTCGGCGGCGCTGGGCCGCGACGTCACGCTGGGCACAGTGGACTTCCACCCATGGGCGCTGGAGATCGTGCTGCACGACGTCGCCGTCGGGCCCGCGCGCGGCGCATCGTCGGCCACGCCGCTGCTGCGCGTCGCGCGCGTGCGCGCCGACGTGGCGCTGTCGTCGATCTTCCGGCGCGCGCCGGTGATCGAGGCGATCGACGTCGACCAGGCCCGCATCGCACTGACGCGCATCGCGCCGGGCCACTACGACATCGACGACCTGCTGCAGCGCTTCGCGCCCAAGCCCGACGCCAAGCCGTCGGAGCCGGCCCGCTTCGCGCTGTACAACCTGCAGGTGCATGACCTCGGCCTGCGCCTGGACGACAAGCCCACGGGCCGCGTGCACGTGGTCGACCGCTTCGAGCTGTCGGTGCCCTTCCTGTCGAACCTGCCCGCCAACGTCGACGTCAACGTGCAGCCGCACCTGGCCTTCCGCCTCGACGGCGCGGCCTTCGACAGCGCCGCGCAGGCCACGCCGTTCGCGCCCACCGACCACGCGACGCTCAAGCTGACGCTGGCCGATCTCGACGTCCGTCCCTACCTCGGCTACCTGCCCGACTCGCTGCCGGTGCGCGTGGCCGGCGGCGCGCTGTCGGCCGACGTCGAACTCGCCTTCACGCAGCCGGCCAAGGGCTCGCCGAGCATGGCGCTCAAGGGCTGGGTGTCGGCGCGCGACCTCGTGGTGGACAACGCCGCCGGCCTGCCGCTGTTCGCCTGGAAGAACGCGCGCGTCGGACTCGCCGACGTGCAGCCGCTGGCGCACAAGCTGGCGTTCGACAGCGTGCGGCTGGACGGCGTCGAGTGGCACCTCGATCGCGACGCGAGCGGGTCGATCGATCCGCTGCGCGTCGGCGTCCAGGCGACGCCGCATGCGGCGCCTGCGGCAGCCGTGGCCAGCGCGCCCGAGGCCGGGCCCGCGGCGCCTTGGGACGTCCGCGTCGCGGCGATCGCCATCGCCGACAGCCGCATCCTCTGGAACGACGCGTCGACCCGGCCGGCGGCGGCGCTGGTGTTCGACGGCCTCACGCTGGACGCGAAGACCGTGCAATGGCCGGCGACGGGACCGGCGGCGTTCAGGCTGGCGGCCAACGTCGCGACGCCGGAAGCATCGGCGGCCTCCGCGCCAGCCCGCCTCGCGTTCGACGGCCGCGCCAGCCGGCAGGACGCCGACGTGGCGATCACGCTGTCCGACCTCTCGCTGCAGGCGCTCGCGCCCTACATCGCGCAGCGCGTGATCCCGCGCCTCGACGGCCGCCTCGCGGCGAAGGCGTCGCTGTCGTGGTCGGACAACCCCGATGCGCCCCTGCTGAAGATCGCGATCGCCGACGCCACGCTGGACGCGCTGCGCGTGCAGCCGTCCGGCGCCGCGCCGGCTGCGAGCTGGGATCGCCTGGCGCTGAGCGACCTGCAACTCGACCTCAACGCCCGCACCGTCGCCATCGGCAGCGTGAAGGTGGCCCATCCCAGCGTGCAGGTGATGCGCGACGCGACGGGCCGGTTCGACGCCGCAGGCTGGTTGCGCGCGAGCGCGCCGGCGCCTGCGGCATCGAGCGCGTCGCCACCTTCTTCGCCATGGCATGTGCAGGTGCGCAGCGCGACGCTGGACGACGGCCTGCTGCAGTTCGCGGACGCGTCGCTGCATCCCGAACAACCCCTGCCGACCTGGCGCGCCGAGCTGCGCCAGCTGCGGCTGG
Source organism: uncultured beta proteobacterium (assembly GCA_903845345.1). GTDB lineage: Bacteria > Pseudomonadota > Gammaproteobacteria > Burkholderiales > Burkholderiaceae_C > Scleromatobacter. The sequence goes on along the minus strand of CAIMXF010000051.1, from coordinate 2,258 downwards.
ACGTGCACGACCTCGACTGGTTCGGCGACCATCCCACGCCGCCCGCCAAGGTGACGCTGGACGCGCGCATCGGCCGGCCCGCGCTGGCCGCCAGCAAGCCGACGCATGGCGGCGAGCTGGCCTGGAAGGGCACGCTGGGCGCGAGCCCGCTCGCGGCCAGCGGCGACCTGCGCATCGTGCGCTTCCCGGTCGCGCTGGTGACGCCGTGGGTGGCCGACAGGCTGCCCGTGAGCCTGCTGCGCGGCGAGGCCGGCTACACGGGACACGTCGAGCTGAAGTCGGCGCCGGCGGGCCTGTCGGTGTCGACCGCCGGCGACGCGCTGCTGGGCGACGTGCACCTGACGACGCTGGCCGCCGCGACGCCGGCGAGCGCGGCCTCCGCCGCCGGGCCCGACGAGCTGCTCGGCTGGCAATCGCTGTCGCTCAAGGGCGTGAAGTTCGCGCTGGCGCCGGCCACGACGCCGCAGCTGGACGTCGGCCAGGTCGAACTCGACGACCTGTTCGCGCGCGTGCTCGTCACCGAACAGGGCCGGCTCAACCTGCAGGACATCGGCGGCAATGCCGCGGCGCCCGCGGGCGCGGCCAGCGACGCCGCCGCTTCGGCATCCGCGCCGCCCGCATCCGCGTCCGAACCGGCGACTGCAGCGCCGCCGCCCTGGCCGATCGTCGTCAACATCGGCGGCATCAAGCTGGTCAACGGCCGAGTCGACTACACCGACCACTTCGTGCGGCCCCACTACAGCGCTTCGCTCACCGAACTGGACGGCGCGCTGGGCGCGTTCGGCTCGACGTCGCGCGACATGGCGGCGCTGCAGCTGCACGGCCGCGCCGCGGGCACGGCGATCCTCGACATCAGCGGCCAGGTCAACCCGCTCGCGCGCCCGCTCGCGCTCGACATCCAGGCCAGGGCCACCGACCTCGAGCTCGCGCCGCTGTCGCCGTACGCCGGCAAGTACGCGGGCTACGCGATCGAGCGCGGCAAGCTCAGCATGGACGTGGCCTACCGGATCGCCGCCGACGGCAGGCTCGAAGCCAGCAACCGGGTCGTCCTGAACCAGCTGACCTTCGGCGACGCGATCGCCTCGCCGACCGCCACGAAGCTGCCGGTCCGGCTGGCGATCGCGTTGCTCAAGGATCGCAACGGCGTGATCGACATCAACCTGCCGATCAGCGGCAGCGTCAACGATCCGCAGTTCAGCGTCGGCGGCATCGTCGTCAAGCTGATCCTGAACCTGTTGTTGAAGGCGGTGTCGTCGCCGTTCTCGCTGCTGACCGGCGGCGGCGGTGGCGAAGGCCCGGACATGAGCGCGATCGAGTTCCGGCCCGGCACGGCGATCGTCACCGACGCCAGCGCCGCCTCGCTCGCCAAGGTCGCCGCCGCGCTGGCCGATCGCCCCGCGCTGCAGATGACCATCACCGGCAGCGCCGACCCGCAGGCCGAACGCGCGGACCTGCAGCGCGAGACCCTCGAGGCGCAGCTGCGCACGATGGCGCGCGACGACACGCTGCGCACCGGCGCGCCCGCGGCGGCCCCCACCGACGCCGCGACGTCGCTGCCGCCGGCGACGCGCTCGGCGCTGCTCAGGAGGCTCTACCAGCAGACCAGGCTGCCCGACAAGCCGCGCAACCTCGTGGGCATGGCCAAGGACATCCCCGAGGCCGACATGGCGGCGCTGCTCGCGAAGAACGTCGCCGTCAACGACGAGACGATGCGCCAGCAGGCGCTGGCGCGCGCGATCGCCGTGCGCGACGCGCTCGTCGCCCGGGGCATCTCCAGCGACCGGCTGTTCCTCGCGGCGCCGACCCTGCACGCTGCAGGCACCGACACGTGGACGCCGCGCGCCACGCTCACCCTCACCATGCCATGAACGCGGCGACGCTCTACGACCTCGTGCGGGTGCTGCATCTGGGCGCGGATATCGTCTTCATCGGCGGCCTGCTCGCGGGCGTGCTGGCGCTGGCCGCGCTCAGCTTCCAGTCCGCGGCGGACCTGGCGCAGGAGCGACGGTTGGTCGCCGGCCTGCGCGGCTTCAACCGCATCGTCACCGGTCCGGCGCTCGTGGTGCTGTGGGCCTGCGGCCTGTGGCTCGCGTGGCGCGCCGGCTGGTTCGCCAGCGGCTGGCTGCAAGCCAAGCTGGGGCTGGTGCTCGTGTTGAGCGTGCTGCACGGCGGGCTCTCGGCCGCGCTGCGCCGCGCGTCCGCGCCCGTGCCCGCCGTGCCCGCGCGCGCGTGGCGCGTGACGCCCGCGCTCGCGCTGG
>CAIMXF010000050.1 GCA_903845345.1 uncultured beta proteobacterium | reverse complement strand
TTCCGCCGCGGCGCTCTCGGGCGGCAGCATGCGTGCCACAGCCCTGTCCTTGAATGCTTGTCCGTATCTCGACACTGTCGTCCTTCATCGCCGCCCCCGGCTCTGCTTCTATGAAGGCGACAACTATTGTGACGCGGGGGGCCTCGCCCGGGGCGTACTTCATCGACCAGGCAGTAAACGAGCATCGGGCGATTCCTGTCCTGGAAAGGATTGTCACGTCCCGATGCCTGGGGTCGGTGCGGATCTTTTCGTACAGGGCATCCACCTCGCGCTCGCCCCCCTCTAGGCACTGCAGGAAGCAGCCATCACCGAACAGCAGGCCGCCGACGATGCCGAGCTTGGCGTTGTTGCGCCTTGATTTCGCAAGGATCCGGGCCACGGCCGAATCCAGCCCTTGATGCGTCGAACCGGGAGCGGACGTGGATCGGCTGGCGTAGACGAGACGGATGAGTTCGCTCATGGCGATGCGGCGTGTTTGTGATGCCGAACCCGCATCGCAGGGTCGGTTACGTTGCTTGGGAGCCATTGTCGAGTAGCCCAGGCACCCCTGCGACGCACAGTGTCAAAGTAACCGACCGCCGTCACTTGCCGCGACCATCGACGGCCTTTCGGCCTCGCCCCAACATGGGGTCATGAGCATGTCAGCCCGACCGATGAGAGCCCCGCCTGCAAGTTATGCTGGCCCGACCCCTTCACCTTGCAGCCCGTTCAAGCCGAGGTACGTTCTTCCTCTGCAGCTTGGCAGTGCCGCACCTTGTCCGCGTAGCGCCGAGGGGGCAGGCCCATTGCGCGCTTGAACGCCGCGCTGAACGAACTTTCCGATTCATAGCCCAGATCCTGGGCTACTTTGGACACGCGCGCCCCGGGTTCGGCCAGCTGCCTGGCCGCCTTGAGCATGCGCAGCTGGGTCAGGTAGTCCAGCGGCGCCCGTCCGACCGTGGTCTTGAAACGCGTCGCGAACGCGGTGCGCGACATGGCGCTTGCGCTGGCCAGCGATGCTACGGTCCAGCGTTGAGACGGAGCGTCGTGCATGGCCGCAATCGCAACGCCCATGCGCGCATCGGCGAGCGCATACAGCCATCCGGATCGCGCATGGGCCACTTCGGACAAGTGGAACCGCAGGATCTTGACGAGCGCGATGTGCGCCAGGTGATCGACGACGACTTCGCAGCCCGGGCGGCCCCGTTGGAGCTCATCGATCATCTGGTCGATCGTATCTCGAAGCGTTGTCTTCGCCTCGGGGTCATTGACGCAGACGACTGTCTCCAGCACGCCGAGCAGGAAGCGGGAGAAGCCGGGCTCGAATTCGAAGTGGGCAGCGAACATCAAGCATCGGCCGCCGCCGTTGTATGCCTCGATCGACCCGTTGGGCCGACCATCGAAGACGAGTGCCGCGTCCAGGGGCGGCAGATCCAGGTCGGTAGCCAGCGAGAAGGAGCGGCCACTGGGGAGCACGACGCAATCGCCCGCACCGAGGCGGAGAGCCTCCGCGTCGCCCTCGACCTGCAGCCAGCACGTCCCCGACTCCACGCAATAGAGGTAGGCGCCCTCATGGGCCGGAAACCGGATGGCGATGTCTCCGCCGACATCCGTCGCGCCGACGGTGATGCTGCGTGGCTTGGACTGGCGGATGACTTCGGAGAGCGGATCCATGAAATCCTGAACGAATGAACATGAGGATTGAACGATTTATCATAGATCATTCCAAGCGCGATCCCTACAGTGAAACCATTGACGCAGACGCCAATGGATGTCGAGATCCCCGGCCGGTACGTCAATCCACCCCCTCACAAGGAGAATCTGATGTCCACCCTTTCAAACAAGGCCGCCTGGATCAACGCCAAGGGTCAGCCGCTGATCGTTGCAGCCGCGCCGATGCCCCAGCCTGGCGCCGGCGAAATCCTGGTTCGCAACCGAGCGCTCGCCCTGAATCCTTTCGACGGCGTCGTCCAGACGCTGGGCAGCATGGTCACGCCCTGGGTGACCTATCCGGCGATCCTGGGATCGGACGTCGCTGGCGAGGTTGTCGCCGTCGGAGCGTCGGTGTCTCGCTTCAAGCCCGGTGACCGCGTGCTGGGTCTGGCGCTGGGCATCGACAAGCTCGCCAACCGGGCGTCCGAGGGCGCCTTCCAGCACTACGTGATCCTGCGTCAGGAGGCCGCAGCCGCGATACCGGACGGGATAAGCTTCGAGCGGGCAGCGGTCCTGCCGCTGGCAGTCGCCACCGCGGCTTGCGGACTGTTCCTGGACGATCAGCTCGGCATGCGGAGCCCCTCGGTTGAGATGCCCGAACCGACTGGCAAGACCGTGCTGATCTGGGGCGGCTCCACCAGCGTCGGTAGCGCAGCGATCCAGCTCGCGGTCGCTGCGGGCTACGAGGTGGTGACCACGGCGTCGCCCCGCAACTTCGACTATGTCCGAGGACTCGGCGCCAGCCAGGTCTTCGACTACAACGATGCGAACGTCGTCGCAACCCTGGTCAAGTTCCTCGGCGACCGCGACATGGCAGGGGCCTTGGCTATCGCGGCGGGATCTGGTGCGTCATGCATCGAGGTCATGAGCCGATGCCGGGGGGATCGAATCGTGTCGATGGCCAGCTCTCCCTTGCCGATCG
>CAIMXF010000049.1 GCA_903845345.1 uncultured beta proteobacterium | reverse complement strand
GCGTGTTGGCCGTCTGCCCGTCGTGGCCGCCCTTGTAGAAGCCGTGGCCTTGCGGACCGTCGAACACCACCACGCCGAGGCCGGCGTTCAGGTCCTTGCGCTGCTTGTCGACGGGCAGTCCGACGCCGAAGTCGGGGAACTGGTGCGCGGTGGCGATGTGCAGGCTCGGGCGGGTGATCTCGGCGCGCGACGCCGCGCTCAGGCCGTCGCCGCGCACGAGCGCGGCCGCGAAACTCGACAGGTCGGAGATCGTGGTGTTCATCGAGCCGGCCATGCGGATCTTGCTGCGCTTGTCGTGCGGCTGCGGCTCGCCCCGGTCGTTCCAGCCGTCGGCGACGTTGGCGTCCTCGCCGTTGCGCCAGGTGAGCTTCGTGCGCGTCATGCCCAGGCGATCGAAGTCGGGCTGGGCGACGCTGGCGATGTCGATGCCCAGCCCCTGCGCCGCGCGGCCGTGCTCGATGACGAACTGCAGCAGGATCATGCCTTCGCCCGAGTAGCTGAAGCGCGAGCCGGGCTCGAAGTGGATGTGCAGCTTGTGGTCGGGCTCGATGAACCAGAAGTTGTCGAAGCCGGTGGAGTGCGTCAGGCACATGCGCGGCGTGATCCGTCGCCAGCGCGGATCGTCGGCGAGATCCTTGTAGGGGCCGTACTTGTCGGGGAAGACCGCGTCGGGCGGGTACTCGGGCAGCGGCTTGTCGAGGTCGTCCGCCAGCGGCGTGTCGAGCTTGAGCCGGCCCTGGTCGACGAGTTGCATGACGGTGTAGGCGAAGACGGTCTTGGTGAGCGAGGCGCCGTACATGACGGTGTCCGTCGTCAACGGATCGCCCTGCGCGTTGCGCACGCCCCAGGCATCGACGTGGGCGACCTGGCCGCGGTCGATCACCGCGATCGCCATGCCCCGCGCGTGCGTGAAGGCCATCACCTTGGCGGCCTCGTCGGCGATGGCCGCGCCGCCGGGCAGCGCGGGCGCGGCCGCCGCGACCGACAGGCCGACGCCGCAGGCCAGCGTGGCCGCGATCCGGAGAACGAGTTTTCGCGCGCGCATGGCTTGACCTCTTTCGGCAGGTGGCGCGCAGTCTAGTCCTGCCCGGGCGTCAGCTCGAAGGTCGTGTCGCCGGCGCCGGCGACGCAGCCTTCGGCGATGTCGTCCCAGCCGCGGTGCAGCACCACGTGCCGGCCCGCGTGGCAGAACTCGATGCGCGTCGCGCCGGGCACCTTGGCCTGCACGAAGGTCTCGATGGCTGCCGGCATGCTGACGTTGTAGCGGTCGTGCGCGACCTCGTGCGGCGGGTGGTCGTCGTTGGCGAGCCAGGGCACGATGTCGGCCAGCCACGTCATCGGATGCGCGCTGACGGTGAAGACGGTGGGCAGGTAGCCTTGCGCGCGCATCCAGGCCTGCGCGCGGGTGCGCGCGTCGGCGTCGGAGCCGGGGTTGGCGTCGGACTCGCCGGCCCCCCACGCCTCCGCCAGCAGCTCCATCACCCACTGGTTGCAGTTCTGGTGAAGCGTGCTGAACGGGTAGGCGTTGGCGCTGTAGCTCGCGCCCAGCACGCCCAGCGCGTGGTGCTTGTCGAGCGCGGTGGCCCGCAGCGGCTCGGCGCGGTCGGGGGGAAGGAAGACGACCGAGATGAAGCTGGTGTCGGGATCGTCGGTGCCCATCAGGAAGCCGGCCAGGCCCTCGTCGAAGATGCGCGGCTGGTGATCCTGGCACGAGTAGTACAGCTCGCGCACCGACCACGGCCTGCCGGCGTT
>CAIMXF010000048.1 GCA_903845345.1 uncultured beta proteobacterium | reverse complement strand
GGACTGGATCGATGCGCGCGGCGCCGACACCGTGGTGCTGTACCTGGCCACCGCGCCGCACCTGTTCATGCAGATCTGCGCGCAGCTGGGCGTCGCGAAGCTCAACGGCCCGCACTGCCGCGTCGTTCTCGAGAAGCCGCTCGGCAACGACCTCGAGAGCGCGCTCGAGATCAACCGCGTCGTCAAGTCGGTGTTCACCGAGAAGCAGGCGTTCCGCATCGACCACTACCTGAGCAAGCCGTCGGTACAGAACCTGATGGCGCTGCGCTTCGGCAATGCGCTGTTCGAGCCGCTGTGGCGCCGCGAGAGCATCGCCAACATCCAGATCACGTTGGCCGAGTCGCTGGGCGTGGGCACGCGCGGCGACTTCTACGACCGCACCGGCACGCTGCGCGACATGGTGCAGAACCACGCGCTGCAGCTCCTGACGATGGTCGCGATGGAGCCGCCGGCCACCAACGACGCCGACGCCATCCGCGACGAGAAGCTGAAGGTGCTGCGCTCGCTCAAGCCGTTCACGCGCGAGAGCGTGGCGCGCGACGTCGTGCGCGGCCAGTACCGCGCCGGCAACATCGACGGCCGACCCGTGCCCGGCTACCTCGAGGAAGCCAAGGTGCCGGCCAACAGCCACACCGAGACCTTCCTTGCGCTGCGCACCGAAGTGCAGAACTGGCGCTGGGCCGGCGTGCCGTTCTACATCCGCACCGGCAAGCGCCTGGCGGTGCGCGACGCGCAGATCGTCATCAACTTCCGCCCCGTGCCGCACCCGATCTTCGGCGGCCCGAACCGCGCCAACCAGCTGGTCATCAAGATGCAGCCGGAGGACGGGCTCGAGCTGCAGCTGCAGGCCGCCAAGGGCGCGCTGGGCACCGGCAACACGCCCGAGCAGCTGAGCACCGTCTCGCTCGACCTCGACTTCGACAAGGCGTTCCCGCACGAACGCGTCGGGGCCTACGAACGCCTGCTGCTCGACGCGATCGCCGGTCGCCTGAACCTGTTCGTGCGCAGCGACGAGCAGGAGCAGGCGTGGCGCTGGGTCGGCCCGATCCTCGATGCCTGGGCCAACGACAGCGACGGCCCGCGTTCCTACGCGGCCGGCAGCTGGGGACCGGCGGCCGCGAGCTCGCTGATCGCGCGCGACGGTTTCGCGTGGGCTGAAGAAGAATGACCCGGAGCGTCGCATGACGATGCTGGAACGCGTCCGCGCGTCCATTCCCGCGCTGCCGCCCGCCGAGCAGCGCGTGGCCAAGCTGGTGCTGAGCGATCCGCGCGGCTTCGCGTCCACGCCCGTGGGCGAGCTGGCGGAGCGTTCGCACGTCTCGAAGCCGACCGTGGTGCGCTTCTGCCGCAGCGTGGGCTACGACGGCCTGGCCGACTTCAAGCTGAAGCTGGCCGGCACCGTCAACGAAGGCGTGCCGTTCGTGCATCGTTCCGTCGACGAGGACGACGGGCCCGGCGAGCTGATCGTCAAGGTGATCGACAACGCGGTCAGCGCGATGCTGAAGTACCGCAACAACGCGCAGGGCCACGCGTTCGAGCGCGCGATCGCGGCGCTGACCGACGCGGGCCTCAACAAGCGGCGCATCGAGTTCTACGGCGTCGGCAACTCCGGCATCGTCGCGCAGGACGCGCAGCACAAGTTCTT
>CAIMXF010000047.1 GCA_903845345.1 uncultured beta proteobacterium | reverse complement strand
TCGCAGCAGCAGTCGCGGATGTTCTTCACCTACAACGGCGGCCCGGTCTTCGCGCTCAACCACGGTGATCGGAGCACGCACGACGCCAACGCCGCCGGCGCGGAGTCGCTGGACGCCGACGCCCTCGCCCGCCGCGGTGCGGCCGCGCTCTCCCGCGGCGACCTCGACGGCGCGCTGGCCGACCTCGATCGTGCCGCCACGCTGGCGCCGGCCACGGCCGACATCTTCGCGACGCGCGCGGACGTCCACCTGGCGCAGGGCCACCCGGACAAGGCGCTCGCCGACTTCGACACCGCGCTGCGCCTCGATCCGGCGCAGGACCAGGCCCGCTTCGAGCGCGCCGTCGTGCGCGCCGCGCAAGGCGAGCGCGACAAGGCGCTCGACGACCTCGCGGCGCTGGACAAGCGGCTCGCGCCGCAATCGAACATCCGCCGGGCCATGGCGACGCAATACGACGAGCTCGACATGCCGGCGCAGGCCGTGGCGCAATGGACCCTGTGGATCGCCGACCACCCGCACGACATCGGTCTGGCGGAGGCCTACAACGGCCGCTGCTGGGCCCGCGTGGAAGCCGGCATCGAGCTGGACAAGGCCCTGGCCGACTGCGACGAGGCCATCGACGCCGAGGGCAGGAACGCGTCGTTCCTGGACAGCCGCGCCTGGGTCTACCTGCGCATGGGCAAGCCGCAGAAGGCGCTGGCCGACTTCGACCGCGGGCTGGCGATCAAGGCCGACGGCGTCTTCTCGCTGTACGGCCGCAGCCTGGTGCGTCTCGCGCTCGGCGACGCCGCCGCCGCGCAGGCCGACCTGGCCGCCGCGCGCCAGGCACGGCCGGACATCGACGCCGCGATCCGCAAGGCCGGCCTGCCGCTCGCGCCGGGGCCCTGAACGGACAGGTCAGCGCCGCGCCGGCAGGCTCTTCTTCGCGGCCGGCGCACGCAGCGCGTCCTGGGCCGCCTCGGTGGACTGCTCCAGCCACTGCAACGCGTCGATGTAGCCGACGAAGCGCTCGAGGTACTCGGGCGACAGTTCGCGCATCAGTGACAGCGAGCGGTGCACGAGGTGGTGCGAGTTCAGCGGACCAGCGTTGCCGGGCAGCGTGGCGAGCGACTGCGCGAGGCGCTGGTCGGCGCTCAGGCGCGACCAGGTGCGTTTGAAGAACTGCAGCGTCGGCGCGTCGGCCGCGGCGCCGGTCGCGGCCTGGTGCGGGCTCGTCTCGCGCGGTTTCGCGGCCGGGCCGAGGACGGGCGCGGTCTTCTCGCGTGCCGCGTGAGCGACGAGGTCGGCGAGCGCGCCACGCAGCGGAGGGTCGGGCTCGACCCGGCACGTCGCCGCGGACGTCGGCGATGTCGATTCCAGCGCCGCGAGCCTGTCGTCCAGCACGCGCCGCGCGGCGCCCGCGTGCGCGCCGGCGCGACGCGCCAGCGCCTGCGCGAAGCGCGCGCGCACCGCCTCGCGGATCGAGGACGACGGCGAATCAGCCATGCGACGCGCTAACCGCCGCCTTGGGCGGAATCGCCCGCACCGGACGCGGCGTGGGCGCCATCTCGACGCGGCGGTTCTTCGAACGCCCGTCGGCATCGGCGTTGTCGGCCACCGGCTGCTCGGCGCCGAACGCGGCGGCGAAGATGTCGGACGACGGCACGCCGGCCTCGATCAGCTCGCGCGTGACGGTCAGCGAGCGCTGGGCCGACAGCTCCCAGTTGTCGGCGAACTGGTGGTTGCCGCCGCGCACCTGGCGGTCGTCGGTGAAGCCGCTGACCATCAGGATCTCGTCGCGCGCCTTCAGGTAGGTGGCGATCGGCGCGGCCAGCGTCTTCAGCAGCGCGCGGCCGTCGGGCTGCAGCTCGGCGGAGTTGAACGCGAACAGCACGGCGCCGTTGATGTCGATGCGACCGTGGTCGATTGTCACTCGACCCGCGGCCAACGGGACCGCCAGCGCGCGTTCGAGTTCGGCGCGGCGTTGCTGTTCGAGCTGGTGCTGCCTGATCTCGTCCTGCAGGCGCGTCACGAGCTCGAGCTGCGACGCCAGCGCGAACAGCAGGATCAGCACGAACGCGCCCAGCAGGCCCGACATCAGGTCGCCGAAGACCGCCCACACGGGCGCGGACGCATCGGCCGCGCCGTCGGCGTCGATGTCGTCCATGATCACGCCAGCGCCTCCGCCCGGCGGCCCGCGAGTCGCTGCAGTTCCTCGATGATCTGCTTCTGCGACAGGATGCTGAGGTCGATCACCTCGCGCGCCTGCGCCACGTAGTACGCGAGCTGCTCGTCGCTGCGCGCCATCTGCGCGTTGAGCGCGCCGTCGATGCGATCCAGGTGCGCCGTGAGCTTGTCGTTGGACTCGCTGAACAGCTGCACCGCGAAGCCGAAGGCCTCGCCCAGGCTGGCCACTTCCGCGGCGCTGCCGGTCACCTGCGCGGCGACGTCGACCAGCCGGCCCGCGTCGGCCTGCACCTGCGCGTGGAAGCGCTCGCCCACGCGTTCGAGCACCGCGGCCGACGACGTCACCAGCGCGTCGATGGCGCCGCGCTGCTCGCCGGCGGCGCGGTCGATGCCTTCGAGCAAGGTGCCCAGCGTCTCGAGGAGGCGGGCGCGCTCGTCCAGCATCGTGTTGTCGCGCGCCATGCTGTCCTCCAGCTTCTGGCGCAGTTCCGAGATGACCTCGGCCGCCGCGCGCGGCGCCTCGGACGCGGCCTGCACCAGGCGGCCGATCTCGGCGATCGTCGCGCGCGCCTGCGTCCCGGCCTGCACGGTGATGTCGCGCGCGGTGCGTTCCATCGTCTCGACCACGCGCTGCTGCTGCTCGAGCGACTGCGCGCCGGCCTGCTGCCACTGCTGCTGCAGCGAGGCGGCCATCGCCTCGAGCGAGCGCGCCATCGCGTCGACGCGCTGCTGGTCGCGCTCGGCCGACGACGTCTGCAGCTCGGCATGCGCCTGCTGCACGGTGCGCAGCAGCGAGGCCGAATGCTGCTCGAACGTGGCGGCGGCCGTGGCCAGCGACTGGCCGGTGGCGTCGGACATCCGCGCGCTCGCCTGCTCGTGCTGCGCGACCGCCTCGCCCCAGGCCAGCGTCACGCGCTGCACGGCGGCGTCCAGCCGCGTGGCGACGCCATCGACCTGCGACGTCGCGGCATCGGCCAATGTGCGCTGCATCGCGGCGGTCTCGCGCGCCATGCCGGCCAGTGCCGCGGCCATCTCGCCCTGCCAGCCGGCGTGGCGCTGCGCGACGTCATCGAGCAGCGCGGACGAGCGCTGGTCGAAGGTCTGCGCGAAGCGGTCGTGCGACGCGGCCAGGGTCGCGGCGAGCGTGTCGCCTGCGTGCGCGTGGCGCGCGAGCAGCTGCTCCCACGCTGCGGCGACCGTCGTCGTGCTCGCCTCGAAGCGCGCCGACAGCTGCTCGAGCTGGCCCTGCATCGTGCCGGCGAGCGCCGCGTGCAGTGCGGCGGTCTCGCGCGCGATGCCGGCGAGCGTGGCCTCGGCCACCGGACGGATCGTCTCGCCCGCGATGCGCGCGCCTTCGGTCAGGCTCGCCTGCAGCGTGCGGTCGACCGACTGCGCGAGGCCCGCGTATGCGGCCTCGGCCTGGCCGTGGAAGCGCTCCTGGCTCGCGAGCAGCCGTTCGCCCGAAGTCTCGTGCTGGCGTTCGAGCGTGGCCATCATCGCGCCGAGCCGGTCGACCAGCGCCGGCAATGCGTCGGCCTGGCGTTGCAGCAGGTTCAACGATTCCTCGCGCTGGAACGCGACCGAGAAACGGCGCAGCGTCGTCGCGATGCGGGCATCGAGCCGCTGCGCGACCGCCGCGCGTTCGCGGCGGGCCAGCGCCGACAGCAGCCCCAGCGTCGCGGAGCCGGCCACGCCGGCCACCGACGTGCCGAACGCGAGGCCCAGGCCCTTGACCGGCGCGATCAGGGAGTTGCGCACGGCGACGAGGTCGGTCGCGGTCTCGAGCGCCGCGCCGGTGCCGCGCAGCGTGAGGATCATGCCGAGGAAGGTGCCCAGCATGCCCAGCAGCACCAGCAGGCCGGCCAGCGTCGGCGCCAGCGCCGGCGCGGGCAGGCCGACGGGCTCGCCCTCGACGCGGCGGCGCACCGCGTTGCGCAGCGCGGCGGGCACGCGTTCGAGCCAGGCGGCGAGGTTGTCGGGCGCGTGCGCGAGCTCGTCGACGGCCCGCCCGAGTTCGTCGGTGGCCAGGCGGAAGCGGTTCAGCTCCAGCACGCCCATCCCGTAGAAGGCGCCGATGAGGACGGTGATGACGAGCGCGAGCGGGTTGGCGAGCACGTAGCCCGCGCCGACCCAGGCGATGACGGCCAGGCCCACGGCGAGCGTGGCGTGGCGAAGCAGTTGATTCATGAGCGGACCAGGTGCGACTTGCGGCAGGCTTCGAGCAGGCCTTCGACGGGTTGCAGGCGGAGATCGAGTTCGGCGAGCAACAGGCCCCGCATCTCCTGGCGGAACCGTTCCAGCCACGTCCCGGGCTGGACGGGCGCTTCCGACGCCAAGTCGCCGCGCGCGCCGCGCAGCTGGTCGAAGCGCCGCTCCAGCCGCGCGCCGACCGTGGCCAGCAGCGCGCGCTCCCGCGCGCCGACGACCTGTTCCATCACGATGTCCAGCCCGGCCAGCCGGGCCAGCGCCGCCGACCGGTCGGCCAGTGACGACCGCAGCCGCCGGCGCAGCGGCACGATCTGCGTCTCCATCGCCAGCTGGCATGTGGCGTAGCGCTGGCGATAGGTGGCGAAGTCGACGGGCGTCTCGGCGGCAACGGCAGCGCCGGCCACGGGACGAGGCACGCGCCGCGTCTCGGCCACGCCGTCCGGCGCCTCCGCGATCGCCTTCGTCAACGCGGCGCGCACGCGCGCGAACTCGCGTTCGTCGGCCGCCAGCGCGCCCTGCCCGGCGAAGCCGGCCACGGCCGGCGCATCCACACGCGCGCCCGCATCGCCCAGCGCCGCCGACAGCGAGAACGCGTGGGTCCAGTCGAACCATTGGGCGAGCCGCTGCGCGAACGCATCGGGCGCCGCGGGGGCGGCGGCGTCGTCGAGGGTGGCCAACGTGCGGATGAACGTCGAGCCGGTGAGAGGGGTGCGGCGCACGTCGCGCGCCAGGCTGCCAGGCACTGTCGGAGTCGGAAAAAGGGCGGAGTCTACTCTCGTTCGGTCATCGAAATCGGGGGCGAAATGTGGTACGCGGATGGCACCAGGCAGCGGAGTCTTGCGGCTGCGGCTTGCTGCCGGGCGGCATTGCGGCATGGGCGGCCGCGAGTGCCTGCGGCGCTGCCGGCCTCGCTCGCGAGGCCGGTGGGAGGTTGCGCCGGCCCGTGGGCGACAGGCTGGGCCGGGACTCGGCTCGCGCGGCGAAGAATCCTGACCGGATACGGCATCGCCCGCCTCCGCCGGGCCGCCGTCCGGACGAACGCGGCACGCGCGTCGGGCCGGGATCGCAAGCAGCGCCTGCAATCGGGCATGCGCGGCGTGTCGCCGAGCCCATCGTGCGCGACGATCTCGAGCGGCGGGCGCGCGCGCACGCGCGCGGGCCCTGAGACAATCGAAGCTCGATGTCCGAGCCCTCGCCTTCCCCGTTGCTGCACAGCGCGTTCTACCGCTTCGTGCCCCTGTCCGACCCGACGGCCGCAGCCGAAGTGCTGCGCGGGCTCGCGCGCGAGTTGACGGGCAGCATCGTGGTCGCGCACGAAGGCGTCAACGGCACGGTCGCGGGCACGCCGGCGGCGGTCGCCGCGTTCGAGGCCGCGCTGCAGGACGCGCTGGACGGCGCCCTGCGCGGCATGGCGTCCAGGCACAGCGCGTGCACCACGCCGCCATTCGGCCGGCTCAAGGTGGGCGTGAAGCCGGAGATCGTCGCGCTGGGCCTGCCCGGCGCGCTGCCCGCGCCCGACGAGCGCGACGCGAGCCACCTGTCGCCCGCGGCGTGGCGCGAGCTGCTGGCGCGCGACGACGTCGTGCTGCTGGACAACCGCAACCACTTCGAGGTGCGCCTGGGCCGCTTCCGCGGCGCGGTCGACCCGGGCGTGCACAACTTCCGCGACTTCGTCGCCTGGGTGCGGGCGCATGCCGACGAGTGGCGCGCGGCGCGCCGGCCGGTGGCGATGTACTGCACCGGCGGCATCCGCTGCGACAAGACCGCGCCGTGGCTGCGCGACCTCGGTCTCGACGTCTGGCAACTCGACGGCGGCATCCTGAACTACTTCCGGCAACTGCCCGACGCAGATCGCGACTGGCAGGGCGAGTGCTTCGTGTTCGACAACCGGGTCGCGCTGGACACCCGCCTGCGCGAGACCGCCACCACCGCGGAACAGGTGTTCGACCCGGCGCACGCCGACGAGGCCTGGCGCCTGCAGCGGGCGCGTCGCCTCGATGAAGCGAACGACTGACGCGATCGCGCCGCCGATGCGCGACGGCGTCGCGGCCAGCCGCGTGGGCGTCGGCGACGGCCGCTTCGCGAGGCTGCTGGACTTCCTCGTGGCGCGCTTTCCCGCCGTCGCCGACTGGCCCGCACGGCTGGCGCGCGGCGACGTGCTCGACGCCGACGGCCGGCCGCTGGCCGGGGACGCGCCCTGCATCGCCGGCAGCCTCGTCTGGTACTGGCGCGACCCGCCGCCCGAGCCGCGCGTGCCGTTCGACGTCGAGGTGCTGCACCGGGACGAACACCTGGTCGTCGTCGACAAGCCGCACTTCCTGCCGGTGATCCCGAGCGGCCGCCACCTGCGCGAGACCGTGCTGGTGCGGCTGCGCCAGCAACTGGGCATCGCCGCGCTCGCGCCCCTGCACCGCCTCGACCGCGAGACCGCCGGCGTGCTCGTGTTCACCGTGCGCGCGCAGGAGCGCGGCGCGTACCACGCGCTGCTGCGCGAACGCGCGGTGACCAAGGTCTACGAGGCGATCGCGCCGTGGCGCGGCGACCTCGCGCTGCCGCTCGTCGCGCACCATCGGCTCGAGAAGCCGCATGGCGCGGGCTTCATGCAGGTGCGGGTCGTGCCCGGCGAGGCGAACTCGCAAGCGCGGGTCGAACTGGTCGAGCGCATCGGCGACCGCCACGCGCTCTATCGCCTGACCCCGCGCACCGGCCGCACGCACCAGCTGCGCGTGCAGATGAACGCGCTGGGGCTGCCCATCATCGGCGACCGCATCTATCCCACGCTGTGGCCCGAACCCGCGCCCGGGGCGCCGCCCGACTGGTCGCACCCGCTGCAGCTGCTCGCGCGCGAGATCGCGTTCGCCGATCCGGTCACCGGCGAGCAACGCCGCTTCGCGAGCCGGCGCCGGCTGGCGCTCGCCAGCGATTCGTCGACGGCCTGAGGCGGGCAGCAACACGCGCCTCACCTTGCCCGACGATGATGAATGCCGGAGGCCGCGTCCACGTTGGCCCGGCGGCCGCGTCGCCTTTCGCAGGCGGGTCAGAATCGGGCCTCCATTCCTTCGCGAGAGACTTCCATGGATCTCCAGCTCAAAGGCAAGCGCGCCCTGGTCACCGGCGGCAGCAAGGGCATCGGCAAGGCCATCGCGCGCGCGCTGCTGCTCGAGGGCGCCGACGTCGCGCTGCTGGCGCGCCACGAGCAGACGCTGCTGGATGCCGTCGCCGAACTGGCGATGCAGACCGGCGGCGACGTCATCGCGGTGGTGGCCGACACGACCAGCGACGACCAGGTGCGCGACGCCGTCGCCACCGCCGCGAAGCAGCTGGGCGGGGCCATCGACATCCTGGTCAACGCCGCCGCCGAGCCCGCCGGCTACGCCGCGCCGCCCCGGCTCGAGGAGATCGCCGGCGACTTCTTCCACCGCGAACTCGACATCAAGGTGATGGGCTACGTGCGCTGCGCGCGCGAGGTGGTGCCGGGGATGCGTGCCGCCGGCTGGGGCCGCATCGTCAACATCAGCGGCCTGGCCGCGCGCCAGAGCGGCAGCGCGGTGGGCTCGATGCGCAACGTCGCGGTGGCCGCGCTCACCAAGAACATGGCCGACGAACTGGGGCCGGCCGGCATCCAGGTGACCGTGGTGCACCCGGGACTCACGCGCACGGAGCGCACCGCGCCGCTGGTCGCGCGCAAGGCCGCCGCCACCGGCCGCAGCGCCGCGGACATCGAGCGCGAGATGGCCGAGGGCAACAGCATCCGCCATCTCGTCGATGCGCGCGAGGTGGCCGACGTCGTCGCCTTCCTCTGCTCGCCACGCTCGCGGGCGATCAACGGCGACGCGATCGCGGTGGGCGGCGGCGCGCCGCGCGCCATCGTCTACTAGGAGCGGCGACCTTGCGATTCAAGAACATCGACACGCTGTTCCTGCGGCTGTTCCTGCTGCTGCTGGTCGCGTTCTCGATCAGCTCCATCCTGGCGTTCGAGGTGTTCCGGGCCACCGCGCCGCCGCCGCCCTGGAGGACGGAACGCTCGCTGGGCCAGTCGATGGAGCCGGTGATCGCGCACATCGCCCATGTGCCGTCTTCGGGCGTGCGTGCAGCCTCGCTTGGCGCGTCGGCGGCATCCTATCCGGGCCATCCGCCGTGGATCTCGCTCGGCCTGGACGCCGTGATCAAGATCCTCGCCGTCGCCCTCGCCGCGTGGCTGGCGGCCCGGGTGCTGTCGCTGCCGATGCAGCGGCTCAGCAACGCCGCGCGGCTGCTGGCGCAGTCGCTGTCGCCGACGGCCGTCGGCAACCCGCTGGCCGCGCCGCCGCAGCTCGACGAGGAGCGCGGCACGCGCGAGGTGCGCGAGACGGCGCGCGTGTTCAACGACCTGTCGCGCCAGCTCAAGACCGACTTCGACACGCAGCGCCTGATGCTGGCCACCGTGTCGCACGACCTGCGCACGCCGCTCACGCGGCTGCGCATGCGGCTGTCCGAGCTGGAGGCGCACCCGGGCGTGCGCAGCGCCATCGACGACGTGCACCAGATGGACGAGCTCATCGAGAGCCTGCTGGCGCTGTTCCGCCCGGCGACGCCCAACGCCGGCGGCGTGGCCGGCCGCTTCGACGCGTTCGCGCTGGTGCAGGCGATCGTCGACGACCTGCCGCAGCGCGCTCCCGAGGTCACGCTCAGCGGCATGCCCGCCTCGACGCCCTGCCAGCCGGCCGCGTTCCGGCGCATGGTCGAGAACCTGATCGAGAACGCGATCCGCCATGGCGGCCAACACGGCTCGGTGGAGATCGAGGTGACGAACGGGCCGACCAGCGTCTGCGTGACGGTCATGGATCGAGGCCCGGGCCTCAGTGCCGAACAGCTCGCGAGCGCAGGCACGCCGTTCCTGCGCTGGGCCGGCGACGAGCGCGACTCCGGCCGCCGTGCGGGCCTGGGCCTCGGGCTCTACATCACCCGCGCGCTCGCCGAACGCGAGGGCGGCCGCCTCGAACTGGCCGCGCGGTCCGGCGGCGGACTCTGCGCGACCTTGCACCTGCCGCTGTCGAGCTGAGCCGGCAGGCCGCGTCGTTCAGGGCGCGCCAACCAGCCCGTCGATCGCGCCGCCACCCGTCTTCGACGGATCCTGCGGGGTCTGCGGCTTCGGCGGTGTCTGCGGCCTGGTCTTGCCGTCGTCGAGCAGCGACTCGTGCTGTGCCGCCTCGCTGGCGGCGCCGTCGCCGCCGGCGGTCGGATCCAGCTCGACGCTGGACTGGATCTGCTCCGGCTCGCCGCGCTGCGCCTCGCCGACGCGGCCACCCGAGTTGAAGTTCGGGATCGAGTTGGGGTCTTGCTTGATGTCCATGGGAAGCCTTCTCGCGCAGCGCGCACAGCGCGGCCGGAAGGCCGCGACACCCCCCTCGGGCAACCGGCGTTCCCCCGGCCGCGGCGTTGCGCCAACGGTCCGTCGCGCGACAGGGCGATTCGCGCCGTCTTCGCTGCCGATCGTCGCAAGGCGCTTCGCGGCGGCGGGACGACCTCCGATAGTCCCTCCATCGGAACACGAAACGCGCTTCCGAACCGACCCACCACCAGCCACCTCAGGAGTCCATCATGACCAAGACCACCCCCCGGTTCGCCGCCCTCGCCCTGTCCGTCCTCATGACCCTGGCCACCGTCGCCAGCATGAACGGCATCGCCACCCGGCAATACGCGAAGGCCGACAGCCTCGCGATGGCCGCCTACGGCCAGGCGCACGTCGCCGTGCAGCACGTGACCGTCATCGGCCACCGCGCGAACGCCTGAAGATGGCGCACCTGCCCAAAACGACGCCAGGTCTTGCCTATTGCCTCGCCGCCGCGCGAAGCAAGAGGCAAGACCTGACCCCTTTGGCGGCACTCAGTTCTTCAGCCGGTAGCCGGTCTTGAAGATCCATGCCACGACGCCCATCGCGATCGCCAGGAACGCGATCGTCATCCCGATGCTCAGGCCCACGCTCACGTCGCCCGCGCCGTAGAACGACCAGCGGAAGCCCGAGATCAGGTAGACCACCGGGTTGAACAGCGCCACCTTCTGCCAGAACGGCGGCAGCATCGAGATCGAATAGAAGCTGCCGCCCAGGAACGTGAGCGGCGTGACGATCAGCAGCGGAATCACCTGCAGCTTCTCGAACCCGTCGGCCCAGATGCCGATGATGAAGCCGACCAGGCTGAAGGTGACCGCCGTCAGCACCAGGAACACCAGCATCACGATCGGGTGGTCGATGTGCAGCGGCACGAACAGCGCCGCCGTCGCCAGGATGATCAGCCCGAGCAGGATGGACTTCGACGCCGCCGCGCCCACGTACGCGAGCACGATCTCGACGTAGGACACCGGGGCCGACAGCAGCTCGTAGATCGTGCCGGTGAACTTCGGGAAGTAGATGCCGAACGACGCGTTGGAGATGCTCTGCGTCAGCAGCGACAGCATGATCAGCCCCGGCACGATGAACGCGCCGTAGGGGATGCCGCCCACGGTCTGGATGCGCGAGCCGATGGCCGCGCCGAACACCACGAAGTACAGCGACGTGGAGATCACCGGCGAGATGATGCTCTGCATCAGCGTGCGCCAGGTGCGCGCCATCTCGAAGTTGTAGATCGCGCGCACCGCGTGCCAGTTGGCGGTCATTGCCGTCCTCCCTCGACCAGGCTCACGAAGATCTCCTCGAGCGAACTCTGCCGGGTGCGCAGGTCCTTGAATGCGATGCCGGCGTCGTTGACCTGCTTCATGAAGTCGACGATGCCGCGCGATTCGTCGCGGGTGTCGTAGGTGTAGGTCAATTCGGTGCCGTCCGGCGAGAGCGTCAGTTCGTCGTCGCGCAGCGCCGCGGGAACCTCGGCGATCGCGTCCTGAAGCAGCAGCGTGACCTGCTTCTTGCCGAGCTTGCGCATCAGCTCGGTCTTGTCCTCGACCAGCAGCAGCTTGCCCTTGGCGATGACGCCGATGCGGTCGGCCATCTCCTCGGCTTCCTCGATGTAGTGCGTGGTGAGGATGATCGTGACGCCGGTGGCGCGCAGCTCGCGCACCAGCTGCCACATGTCGCGCCGCAGCTCGACGTCGACGCCCGCGGTCGGTTCGTCGAGGAACAGCACCTGCGGCTCGTGCGACAACGCCTTGGCGATCATCACGCGCCGCTTCATGCCGCCCGACAGCGTGCGGATGCGGTTGTCCTTCTTGTCCCACAGCGACAGCGCCTTCAGCGTCTTCTCGATGTGGGACGGATCCGGCGCCCTGCCGAACAGCCCGCGGCTGAACGACACCGTGTCCCACACCGTCTCGAACGCGTCGGTGGTGAGCTCCTGCGGCACCAGGCCGATGAGGGAGCGCGACAGGCGGTAGTCGGCGACGATGTCGTGGCCGTCGACCGTGACGCTGCCCGAGCTGGCGGTGACGATGCCGCAGACGATGCTGATCAGCGTGGTCTTGCCTGCGCCGTTGGGGCCCAGCAGCGCGAGGATCTCGCCCTTGCGGATCTCGAGGTCGATCGCCTGGAGCGCCGTGAAGCCGGACGCGTAGGTCTTCGAGACGTTCTTGACGGAAAGGATGGAGGGCATGGCGCCCAGTATCCCGCGCCCGCGCCTATCCTGCTGGCGCGTCCGCAATGCGCCACTCCAGCTCGCGGCGCTCTTCGGCGCTGCGGATGCCCAGCTCGAGCAGCGCCATCACCGCCAGCGCCTCTTCCGGCGGCACCGGGTTCGGCGCCTCGTTGCGGATCGCGGCCGCGATGGCCGCGAAGTAGGCCTGGTGCGCGCCGTGCTGCAGCGCCACCGGCTCCACGATGGCGCTGCCGTCGCCTGCTCCACTGACTCGCGTGACGCGCGACGCGCGCCCGAGGTCGACGCCCCAGTCGGCCTGCGGCGGCCACGTGGGGCGAACGCCGGCCTTCAGCGCGTCTTCCTGCGCGTCGAAGCCGTCCTTGACGAAGCTGGCCCGCGTGCCGTGCACCGCGAAGCGCGGCGCGCCGGCGGCGACGAGCATGCCGGCGTGCAGCTGCACGTGCAGGCGGTCGTAGCGCAGGCTCGCGTGGAACCAGTCGTCGGCGAGCGCGCCGTCGCGCGTCAGGTCGCGCTGCAGCGCGATCGCGCGCGGCCGGCCGAACAGCTGCAGCGCCTGGTCGATCAGGTGCGGGCCGATGTCGAACCACAGCCCGGCGCCCTGGCCGGCGCTCTCGCGCCAGCGCTGGCGCACCTCGGGCCGGTAGCGGTCGTGGCGCGAGCTCATCTCGACGACGCGGCCGAGCGCGCCGTCGGCCACGAGTTGCCGCAGCGTCATGAAGTCGCCGTCCCAGCGCCGGTTGTGGAACACCGACAGCAGCCTGCGCCGCTTGCGCGCGAGCGCGACGAGCTCGCGCGCGTCGTCGAGCGCCACGGTGAACGGCTTGTCGACGACGACGTTGCGGCCGGCCAGCAGCGCGGCGCGCGCGAGAGGGTGGTGGGTGTCGTTGGGCGTGGCGATGACGACGAGGTCGAGGTCGTCGCGCACGATCAGCTCGGCGGGCGCGGCGTGCACCGTCACGCCGGGCCAGTCGGCATGCACCCTGGCCGCATCCGAGCTGGCGACCGCGGCCAGCTCGAGTTCGGGCACCGCCGAGATCAGCGGGGCGTGGAAGGTCTTGCCAGCGTAGCCGTAGCCGATCAGGCCGACCTTGAGGCGGGGCTGGGTCATGGCACGCAACGGGCAGCGGGCATCGCCTTTGCTCCTGTAGCCAGCGGGCGCCGGCAATTATGCGGGCGGTCGCGCGCACCCCGCCAGGCGCCTGGCCGGATGACAAGCGCATGAACGTCACGTGACTGCGGGCAAGCCCGGGGGGCGGGTGTGACGCGCTCGCGCGAACAGGGGATGGCGGCGCGCAGGACACATACCGGTCACCGTATCGTCATGCGGGCCGCTGACACTGCGCCGCGCACTCATAACGACTCCCACGAGGACACGACATGCAACGGGCCATCCCCCACCGACTCTCCGCCATCGCGCGCAGCGCCACAGCGCTGCTTGCCGCCATCGCGGCCCCTTCTTTCGCGTCCAGCTCGGGCGTCGTCATCAGCCAGGTCTATGGCGGCAACGGCAACACGTACGCGTCCGACTACGTCGAGCTTTTCAACGCGGGGTCGACGGCCGTGTCGGTGGCCGGCTGGTCCGTGCAGTACGCCAGTTCCACCGGCAGCGGCCTGTTCAGCGGCTTCGTCACCCCGCTCACGGGCACGCTGCAGCCGGGCCAGCACTACCTCGTGCAGCTCGCCACCACCACCGGCCCGGCCCTGCCGACGCCCGACGCCACCGGCAGCACCAACCTGTCCGGCAGCGCCGGCAAGGTGGCGCTGGTCAGCGCGACGACCGGCCTCGCCTGCAACGGCTCGTCGACCGCCTGCACGGCCGCGCAGCTCGCGCAGATCGTCGACCTGGTCGGCTACGGCCCGGCCACCAGCTTCTCCGAAGGCAGCCCGGCCCCGGCGCCGACCAGCGCCACCGCGGTCCTGCGCGTGAACGGCGGCTGCACCGATACCAACAACAACGCGACCGACTTCGTCGTCGGCACGCCGCTGCCGCGCAACTCGGCGACGCCGCTCGCGGCCTGCAACGGCGCCACGCCGCCGCCCTCGCCCCCGCCACCGCCGGCGCCGCCGCCCTCGGCACCCACCGCCGCGATCTACCAGATCCAGGGCAGCGGCTCGACCAGCCCCTACGTCGGCCAGACGGTCACCACCTCCGGCGTGGTCACCAAGGTCGACAACAACGGCTTCTTCCTGCAGGACCCGATCGGCGACGGCGACCCGTCGACCTCCGACGGCATCTTCGTCTTCACGAGCACCAGGCCGACCGTCAGCGCGGGCCAGGCCGTCCTGGTGACGGGCAAGGTCTCGGAGTTCAACGTCGGCGCCGCGACCAACGCCGACACCGCCGCGCACACCGTCACCGAGCTGGGCAGCATCACCAGCATCACGGTGACGGGCACCGGCAGCGTTCCGGTGACCACCGTGCAGTTCCCGCTCGCGACGCAGGACACGATGGAGCGCTACGAAGGCATGCTGGTGCAACTCGTGGGCCCGCTGACCGTGCAGCAGAACTACTTCCTCGGCCAGTTCGGCGAGCTGACGCTGGGCAGCGGCGGACGCCTGTGGACGCCGACGAACGTCGCTCGCCCGGGCACGGCCGCCGCCGCGGCGCTCAACGCCGACAACATCCGCCGCTCCATCGTCCTGGATGACGGCAGCACCGTGCAGAACCCGAACCCGACGCCTTACCTCGCGCCGGACAACACGGTGCGCGCGGGCGACACGGTGACGTCCATCACCGGCGTGATCGACTACGGCCTGACCTCCTCGTCCAACACCGGCCCGGGCGCGTACAAGATCCACCCGACCCAGCCGGTGACGTTCACGCGTGCCAATCCGCGCACGACGATGGCCGATGACGTCGGCGGCAACATCCGCGTGGGCAGCGCCAACATCGAGAACTTCTTCACCACGCTCGACAACGGCACGAACAAGTGCCCGCCGTCGAACACCGCCGGCGACTGCCGCGGCGCCAACGACGCCAACGAGTTCACGCGCCAGATCCAGAAGGTCGCCGACGAGATCATCGGCATGAACGCCGACGTCGTCGCGCTGATGGAGCTGCAGAACAACGGCACCACCGCGGTCCAGGCGCTGGTCGACTTCATCGACACGCGGCTGGGCTCGAACGTGTACGCGGTCGTGCCCTTCGCCGCCACCGGCGGCGGCACCGACGCGATCCAGGTCGGCATGATCTACAAGCCGGCGCGCCTGTCGCTGGCCGGCCCCGCGTTGAGCGACACCGCCGCGATCAACAACCGCGCGCCGATGGCGCAGACCTTCAGGGCTCTGAACGGCGAGAAGTTCAACCTGATCGCCAACCACCTGAAGTCCAAGGATTGCGGCGACTCCACGCCGGCCGCGGGCGATGCCGACGCCGGCGACGGACAGGGCTGCTTCAACGGCACCCGCGTGCGCCAGGCCGACGAGCTGCGGACCTTCACGGCGCGCGTCCAGTCGACGAGCGGCGTGACGGACACGCTGGTCGTGGGCGACTTCAACGCCTACGCGCAGGAAGATCCGGTCTACGACCTGACCAGCAACGGCTTCGTCGACCAGGTGGGCCGCTACCTCGACAAGCCGGGCTCGAACTCGTACGGGTACTCGTACGTGTTCGACGGCACGTCGGGCCGCCTCGACCAGGCGCTCGCCAACAACACGCTGTCGCCCAAGGTGACCGGCGTGACCGAGTGGCACATCAATGCCGACGAGCCGCTCCTGATCGGCTACGACGAGGAGTTCAAGCAGCCCGCCTGCGCGACCTGCGCCCCGGACGTCTACACCGACTCGCCGTACCGCGCCTCCGACCACGACCCGATCGTCGTCGGTCTCAGCCTGGTGCACGCGATCAACGGCACTGCCGGCAACGACACCCTCGTCGGCACGCCGGGCGACGACGTCATCACCGGCGGCGGCGGCGCCGACCGCCTCACCGGCAACGGCGGTCGCGACGTGTTCGTCTACACCTCGATCCGCGACGCCGGCGACACCATCACCGACTTCACGCCCAACGACGATCGCCTCGACCTGGGCGCGCTGCTGACCGGCATCGGCGCGAATCCGGCGACGGCACTCTCGAGCGGCGTGGTGCGACTCGTCGCCTCCGGCAGCAACACGCTGGTGATGGTCGATACGGACGGCAGCGCCGGTCCGGCCGCGCCGCGCCTGCTCGTGACGCTGCTGAACGTCAGTCCCGCCAGCATCGATCCGCTGCGCGACATGGGCCTGGGCACGCCGGCCGCCGTCAGCGCCGCGGTCAAGGCCTCGGCCAAGGCCGCCGCGCTGCGCAGCATGACGCCGGCCCGCAATCCCGCGCCCTCGACCCGCACCCTCCCGTCCAAGTGAAATCCATCATGAAGCCCCTCCTCGCCCTTCCCGTCGCCCTGTCGGCCATCGTCCTGGCGTTCGGCGCCGGCTCCGCCGACGCGCAGGTCGCCAACGGCAACTTCAGCGGCCTGGCCGGCTGGAGCACCGACGGCGACGCCGCGGCCGCGTCCGACGGCGGCGACCACCTGGTGCTCACCAACGCCTACCCGGGTGGCGTCGACGATGCCGACGGCGTCGACCGCAACGTCTCGGGCACGCCTCCCGATTCCGCGGGCGGCAACCTCGAGGACTTCCTCGGCCTGCCAGCCAACGCGCTCGACACCAGCCCGACCCTGCAGGCCTACGAAGGCTCGGCCGCGATGCAGGCGTTCACGGCCGCGGCCGGCAGCCAGCTGTCGTTCCAGTGGAACCTCGCCACCGCGGAAGCACCTGACGCGACGACACCCGACGTCGCGTTCGTGGTGATCGACGGCCGGCTGATCACGCTGGGCAACACGCTGTCGGCGACCACCGCCTTGAGCGCCGGCGACTATGTCGCGCAGACCGGCTGGGCGACCTGGTCGACCACGCTGACGGGCGCCGGCGCGCACACGATCGCGTTCGGCGTCGCCGACATCGGTTCGTACACCGATTCGTCGGCGCTGCTCGTGACCGGGGTGAGCGCCACCAGCGCCGTGCCCGAGTCGTCGATGCTGGCGATGTTCGGCGCGGGACTCGCGTTGCTGGCGATCCAGCGCCGTCGCGGCAACGTCTGATCGGACCCTCCGTCCGTCGACAGGCCGGGGCTTTGCTCCGGCCTCTTTCATGTCGCTCGAACGTGAGGATGGCCTCGGATGTCGCGCGCGAAAGGCGCTTTCGCCGCTGTCAAGCCCTCGCTTGCCCGAGGCACCGACTTGTTGTCCACAGCGTCTGGGGACAAGCCTGTGGAAAACGGTTTGTCACCGTCGCCCAGCCCGCCAAATGCCGTCGTTCTCGCTGGATTGCACGCGGACGAGGCAGTGTCACGAATTTGCCTTGAATGTCATGTGACAAGGCGCGATCGAGGTCGCGCGATGCCCCATCGATGTGCGGCGAGCTGCGTTCCTGAATCATCCGCTTACAGCTCGCGCAGCAATCAGGCCCTGACCTTGCTGAAGGTGAGGTTGATGCGGTGGCGGCCGGCAAACGGATGCTCGCCGTCCTTGAGCGCCAGCACGCCGTGGAAGCGCAGCCGCGACGGGCCGCCCCACACCGCCACGTCGCCGTGATGCAGCGCCAGCTTGCGCGACTTGTCGGCGCGCACCTCGCCGCCCCACAGGAACGTGGCGGGCAGCCCCAGGGACACCGACACGATCGGCGCGCGCAGGTCCAGTTCGTCGCGATCCTGGTGCAGCGACAAGCGCGCGCCCGGTGCGTAGCGATTGACCAGGCAGGCGTCGGGCAGGAAGTCCTCATAACCGGCGCGTGCAGCGGCGTCGCGCGCGAGCACGCGCAACGAGTCGGGCAGCGCGGGCCAGCGCAAGCCCGAGTCCGGATCGACCGGCTCGTAGCGATAGCCGCGACGGTCCGAGACCCAGCCCAGCTCGCCGCAATTGGTCATCGCCACCGACATGCGTAGCCCGCCCGGCGTGACCAGGTGGCGGAACGGCGCTGCGGCCGCGACGCGCCCGAGGTCGTCCTTCAACGCCGACGCCTGCGCCGTCGCGAAGCCGCGCAGCACGACCGCGCCGGGCGACAGGACCTCGTCCTCGAGCTCGGGCGCGTCGGCGGCGAACAGGTCGAGCGTCAACCGAGCACCACCCAGGCCGGCGCGTGGTCGCTGGCCTTGTCCTTGCCGCGCTGCTCGCGGTCGACGTTGGCGTCGACGAGATGGCTGGCCAGGTCGGGCGACAGCAGCAGGTGGTCGATGCGCAGGCCCGCGTTGCGCGGCCAGCGATTGCGCAGGTAGTCCCAGAACGTGTAGAGGCGCTCGTCGGGATGCCGCGCGCGGATCGCGTCGGTCCAGCCCTGCTCGAGCAGCGCCGCGTAGGCCGCGCGGCTCTCGGGCTGCAGCAGCGCGTCGTTGAGCCACGAGCGCGTGTCGTAGATGTCGAAGTCGGTGGGCACGACGTTGTAGTCGCCCGCCAGCACCACGGGACACTGCTGCTTCAGCAAGGCTTTCGCGTGCTGGTTGAAGCGCTCGAACCAGGCGAGCTTGTAGTCGAACTTCGGGCCCGGCTGCGGGTTCCCGTTGGGCAGGTAGAGCGAGGCGACGACCACGCCGTCGACCTCGGCCTCGATGTAGCGGCTGTGCGTGTCGTCGACGCCGCCGGGCAGTTCGCGCAGGCGCTCGACCGGCGTCGCGTCGCGCGCGAGGATCGCCACGCCGTTGTACGACTTCTGCCCCGACCAGATCGCGCCGTAGCCGGCCGCCTGGATCGCCTCGATCGGGAAGGTCTCGTTCGAGGTCTTGATCTCCTGCAGGCAGGCGACGTCGGGCCGGGTCTCGTCCAGCCATTCGAGCAGGCGCGGCAGGCGGCCGTTGACGCCGTTGACGTTGTAGGTGGCGATCTTCATGGGCGCAACGCGAGCATTCGACATGCCCAGCCGCGTCACGCCCCGGCCGCGGGTTCCGCGCGCAACGCGGCCAGCGTGCCCGTGGCCACCAGCACGCAGGTGCGCACGACGTCGCGCCGCGCGAGCCTGTAGCCGCCGGTCATCCACATCTTGGCGACCTGCAGCGCGGCGCCGACGAGCGCGCGGCCGAGCAGTTCGCGGCGCGCCTTCGACAGCTTGAGCGTGGGCAGCGTGCCGGCGAGCGGCATGATCGTCAACGCGGCCATGGCGCGCGCGGACGCTTCGTACAGCGCGTCCATTTCGGGACTGACGCCCAGGATCTCGACCAGCAGGATGCGCGCGACGCGCGCGTCGCGCACCGTGTCGAACCACAGCTCGTAGGCGGCGGTGACCTGGCGCTCGACGGCGGCGGCGTCGCCGCGCCAGCCCGCGGACGCGAACGACTCCTGCGTCAGCCGTCGCGCGAAGCCGTCCGTCAGCGATCCGTAGACCGCCGCGAGCAGCGCCTCGAGCGAGGCGAACGACTCGTAGAAGTAGCGATCGGTGAGCCCGGCCGCGGCGCAGATGCCGCGCACCGTCGCGCCGCGAAAGCCCTGCGTGCCGAACAGCTCGACGCCGGCCTCGACGAAGCGCGCGCGGCGTGCGGCGACGCGTTCCTCCATCGCCAGGCCGCCGTACGAACGTGCGGGCGCGGGGACGGTCTTCGCGGAGGCGGGCATCCCCCTATTTGACACGAAACGACGCGCCGCCTACGATCCCGCCGACATCTGACGACACGCGTCGTCACTTTTGCGACACACCTCGAACAACCAACGGAGACGGCATGGCCGGCATCAAACCCTGGACGCTGCGCGGCGGCGTCGCCGTCATCACCGGCGCCGCGAGCGGCATCGGCGCGGCGCTGGCCGTCGACCTCGCGCGGCGCGGCATGCACCTCGCGCTGGTCGACCTCAACGCCGCCGGGCTCGAAGCCACGGCCGCGCAGGCGCGCACCGCGGGCGTGACGGTCAGCACGCATGCGATGGACGTCGCCGACCATGCGGCCGCGGCCGCGCTGCCGGTGGCGGTGCTCGCCACGCACGGGCACGTCACGGTGCTCGTCAACAACGCGGGCGTGGCGCTCGGCGGACTGTTCGAGCAGGTCGACGCCGACGACTTCGACTGGCTGATGGACATCAACTTCGGCGCCACCGTGCGGCTGACGCGCGCGTTCCTGCCGCTGCTCAAGCGCGAGAGCGCGGCGCAGCTGGTCAACGTGTCCAGCATCTTCGGCATCATCGCGCCGCCGGCGCAGACGGCCTACGCCGCGTCGAAGTTCGCGGTGCGCGGCTTTTCCGAATCGCTGCGCCACGAACTCGAGATGGCGAACTCGCCGGTCGGCGTGACCCTCGTCCATCCGGGTGGCGTGCGCACCTCGATCTCGGAGAACGCGCGCCTGGCCAAGGGACTGGACGCCGCCGACGTCGCGCGCGAGCGCGCCAACTGGCGCAG
The DNA here is from genome assembly GCA_903845345.1 of uncultured beta proteobacterium. Taxonomy (GTDB): domain Bacteria; phylum Pseudomonadota; class Gammaproteobacteria; order Burkholderiales; family Burkholderiaceae_C; genus Scleromatobacter. Next base: position 16,398 of record CAIMXF010000047.1, on the reverse strand, counting down.
CCTGCTCGCGCTGGCGCCTGACAAGGCCGCCGAGATCATCGCCGTCGCCATCGAACGCCGCGAGCCGCGCGTGCTGGTGGGCCAGGACGCCAAGGCCGCGGCGCTGGTGCAGCGGCTGTTCCCGGTGACGTACTGGAAGCACGTCGCGCGCGACATCGCGCGCCGCGTGAAGCGCAAGAGCGCCTGAAAGGACGACGACCATGGCCAGCTGGCAAGCCCGAGTCGCGCGCTACCTCGTCCGCAAGCGCCTGCGTCCCGCCCTCGGCGACATGACGGACCTGATGCGCGTGCGCCGGGTCATGGGACAGGCGCTGCCACCGCCCAAGGGATTCATCTACGAGCGCGCCACGCTGGGCGGCGTGCCGGGCGAGTGGGTCGAACCGGAAGGTGCAGCGGACATCTCGACGGCGCCGCGCCCGACGCTGATGTACGTCCACGGCGGCGGCTTCGTCGGCTGCTCGCCGCGCACGCACCGGCCGATCACCGCGGCATTCGCGGCGCAGGGCTTCCGCGTCTTCGCGCCGGACTACCGCCTCGCGCCCGAGCACCCGTTCCCGGCACCGCTGGACGACGTCGCCGCCGCGTGGCGCGCGCTGCGCGCGTTGCACGACACCGACTCGAACTCCCAGCGCCTCGTGCTCGCCGGCGAAAGCGCGGGCGGCAACCTCGCACTCGCGCTGATGCTGTCGCTGCGCGATGCCGGCGAGCGCCTGCCCGACGCCGCCGCCCTCTTCTCGCCGGCCACCGACCTGAGCGGCGGCAGTCCGTCGATCGAAGGCAACGGCGAGCGCGACGCGATGTTCCACGGACCGTCGCTGGCCAATCTCGGCGCCGCCTATCTCGGCCCGGACGGCGATGCGACCAACCCGCTGATCTCGCCGCTGTTCGGCGATCCGCACGGATTCCCGCCGCTGCTGTTCCACGTCGCCGCCGAAGAAGCGCTGCGCGACGACGGCCTGCGCTTCGCCGAGAAGGCGCGCGCGGCAGGCGTGCATGTCGAGACCAGCGTGTGGCCAGTGGTGCCGCACGCGTGGCAGCTGCTGGCCAGGGTGCCCGAGGCGCGTCGCTCCATCGAGCGGGCGAGCGCGTTCATGAAGGCCGCGCTCCCCGACGCGATCGAGCACCTCGACGCGATCATCGTCGGCGCCGGCCTCTCGGGCATCGGCGCGGCCGTGCACCTGCAGTCCGACTTCCCCGGCCGCCGCTTCGCGATCCTCGAGAGCCGCGACGCGATCGGCGGCACGTGGGACCTGTTCCGCTATCCCGGCGTGCGCTCCGACTCCGACATGTTCACGCTGGGCTACGCATTCAAGCCGTGGACGGACGCGAAGTCGCTGGCGGACGGGCCGGCGATCCGCGACTACATCGTCGAGACCGCCGTGGAGCACGGCCTCGAGCGCCAGATCCGCTTCGGCCACAAGGTGGTGCGCGCGGACTGGTCCTCTGCCGACGCGCGCTGGACGCTCGAGATCGAGCAGGCGGGCACGGCGCGCCGCTCGCGCATCAGCTGCAACTTCCTGCTCGCGTGCAGCGGCTACTACCGCTACTCGGAAGGCCACGCGCCCGAGTTCCCCGGCGCGGGCGACTTCCAGGGCCGCCTCGTGCATCCGCAGTTCTGGCCGGCCGACCTCGACTACGCCGGCAAGCGCGTGGTCGTCATCGGCAGCGGCGCGACGGCCGTCACGCTGGTGCCGGAGATGGCGAAGACGGCGGCGCACGTCACGATGCTGCAGCGCTCGCCCACCTACGTGCTGTCGCTGCCGGCGCGCGACCCGATCGCCATCGCGCTGCGGCGCCGCCTGCCGCGCATGCTCGCCTACCGGCTCACGCGCACCAAGAACATCGGCGTGGCGATGCTGTTCTTCAACCTGTCGCGCAAGTGGCCGGCGAAGGTCAGGAAGAACCTGATCGGCATGGTGCGGCAGGCGCTCGGCACGTCGCACGACGTCGACACCCACTTCACGCCGCGCTACGACCCGTGGGACCAGCGCGTGTGCTTCGTGCCCGACGGCGACCTGTTCGAGGCGCTCAAAGGCGGGCGAGCCGAGGTCGTCACCGATCACATCGACAGGTTCACGCCGGACGGCATCCGCCTGCGGTCGGGCCGCGAGCTGGCGGCCGACGTCGTCGTCTCGGCCACCGGCCTCACGCTGAACCTGCTGGGCGACGTCGCGTTCGCGATCGACGGCCAGCCGGTCGACTTCGCGAAGACGCTCGGCTACAAGGGCATGATGTTCAGCGGCGTGCCCAACCTGGTCTACACCTTCGGCTACACGAACGCGTCGTGGACGCTGAAGGCCGACCTCACCGCGAACTACGCGTCGCGCCTGTTCGCCTACATGGACAAGCACGGCTTCAGCACGGCCACCCCGGCCGCCACGCCCGGCATCGAGACGCGCCCGTTCCTCGACTTCTCGTCCGGCTACGTGCAGCGCGCGGCCGACATGATGCCCAGGCAAGGCGTGAAGGCGCCGTGGCGGCTGTACCAGAACTATCTGCTGGACCTGCTGACGCTGCGCTACTCGCGCATCGCGGACGGCCGCTTGAAATTCGGGAAGGCCGCGAATAGCTAGTCGGTGCTGCCGTGCGCGTCGACGTGCACCAGTTCGAAATCGGCGCCGTCATGCCACGGCGTCACCTTGACCACGTGTTGCGACCGGTTCGTGCCGACCTTGAACAGCCGGCCACCGGCCGCGACCGTGTCGTTGTCGCAGGTCACCGGCTTGTTCGCGTCGTCCTTGTCGTCATGCTTGCGCGAGCCGTCCGGCTTCTTCGCGTTGTACGAGCAATCGAGCACCGGCCCGTACTTGCCGAGCGCGTCGCGGTAGAACGCGGCGACCGCCGCGACGCTGTCGGCGCTGCGGTAGTTGACGACAGCCAGCTTGAGGCCGAAGGCCTTGCCCCAGACGCCGAACGAGAAGGCGCCGCTGTCGCCCTCCTGGTCGCTGCCATGGTCGGCCTTCTTGACCGCGCCCGGGTAGGCCGGCAGGCCGACCTCGGCGGCGTCGGCATCGGCGTGGATGTCCAGGCCCGCGGCGCAGCCGGAGCCGGCGAGCAGGACGGTCGCGAGAAAGACGCCTGAGGCGGCGGCTGCGCGACGGAAAGAGTGACGCTGAGGGCGGGCGCGAAGAGCGGTCATCGGGATCTCCTTGGATGGCGCGCAGCGTAGGCGAACGGCCGTCGCGATGCCAAGTCCGCGCGACAGGCCGGCGCCGCGCTGCGACGGACTGCAGCAGCGCACGACGAACGGCATTGGCCCCGGGCGTGCACGGCCTTGCCGCTTGCGTTGCAATCGCGCCAGTCCCCCATTGCCGGAGTGCCCATGTCCGCCCTGTTCCAGCCCTTGAAGATCGGCCCGCTCGAACTCGAGAACCGCATCGTGATCGCGCCGATGTGCCAGTACTCCGCCGACGGCGGCAACGCCACCGACTGGCACACGATCCATCTCGGCCACCTGGCGCTGTCGGGCGCGGGGCTGATGATCATCGAGGCGACCGCCGTCACCGAGGAAGGCCGCATCACGCCGACCGACCTCGGGCTGTACTGCGACGCCAACGAGGCCGCGCTCGCGCGCGTGCTGGCCGCGGTGCGCGCGAACTCGGCGATCCCGATCGCGATGCAGCTGGCGCATGCCGGACGCAAGGCGTCGAGCCGCGCGCCGTGGGACGGCGGCCAGCAGATCCCCGCGCGCGATGCGCACGGCTGGGAGGCCGTCGCGCCGTCGGCCGTGCCGCACTCGCCAGGCGAGGAGTCGCCGCTCGCCCTGGATGCCGCGGGCCTCGCGCGCGTGCGTGACGGCTTCGCCGACGCGGCGCAGCGCGCGGCGCGGCTGGGGCTGGACGGCCTCGAGATCCACGCCGCGCACGGCTACCTGCTGCACCAGTTCCTGTCGCCGCTCGCCAACCGGCGCACCGACGAGTACGGCGGCAGCCTCGAGAACCGCATGCGCTTCCCGCTGGAGGTGTTCCGCGCCGTGCGCGCCGCGTTCCCGCCCGACCGGCCCGTGTGGGCGCGGCTGTCGGCCACCGACTGGGTGGACGGCGGCTGGGACCTGGACAGCAGCGTCGCCTTCGCCAGGGCGCTCGAGGAGGCCGGCAGCGCGGCGATCCACGTCAGCACGGGCGGGGTATCGCCGCAGCAGAAGATCGCACCGGGCGCCGGCTACCAGGTGCCGTTCGCGGCCCGCATCAAGGCCGAGGTCGGACTGCCGACGATCGCCGTCGGCCTGATCACCGAACCCGAGCAGGCCGAGACCATCGTCGCCAGCGGCGAGGCCGATGCCGTCGCGCTGGCCCGGGCGATGCTCTTCGACCCGCGCTGGCCGTGGCACGCCGCCGCCAAGCTCGGCGCGAAGGTGCGCGCACCCAAGCAGTACTGGCGTTCGCAGCCGCGCGAGTACAAGGACCTGTTCGAGGGCGCGGCGGTCGGCCAGCGCTGAGCGCTCGCCCCTACTCGCTCTTCTCGGGCTCGCGGAACTCCATCGCCCACACCTCGCCCGGCTGGCGCGCGTTCTCGCGCTGGCGCAGCTGCACGCGGCGGATCTTGCCCGACAGCGTCTTGGGCAGGTCGCCGAACTCGACGATGCGGATGCGCTTGTACGAGGCCAGGCGCGAGCGCGCGAACGCGAGGATGGACTGCGCCAGCTCGGGGCTGGGCTCGAAGCCGGCGCGCAGGATCAGGATCGCCTTGGGCACCGCGAGCCGGATCGGGTCGGGCGAGGGGATCACCGCGGCCTCGGCGACGGCCTCGTGCTCGATCAGCACGCTCTCGAGCTCGAACGGGCTGATGCGGTAGTCGGAGGCCTTGAACACGTCGTCGGCGCGGCCGACGTAGGTGATGTAGCCGTCGGCGTCGCGCGAGGCGACGTCGCCGGTGTGGTAGTGGCCGTCGCGAATCGCCTCGGAGGTCTTCTCGTCGTCGTCCTGGTAGCCGGTCATCAGCGCGAGCGGGCGCGGCGACAGCGACAGGCAGATCTCGCCCTCGTCGGCCGGCTGGCCGTCGACATCGAGCAGCCGCACGTCGTAGCCCGGCAGCGGCCGGCCCATCGAGCCGGCTTTCAGCTTCTGGCCGGGCGGGTTGCCGACCTGCGCCGTCGTCTCGGTCTGCCCGAAGCCGTCGCGAATGGTGATGCCCCAGGCGCGCTGCACGATCTCGATCACCTCGGGATTGAGCGGCTCGCCGGCGCCCACCAGCTCGCGCAGCGAGGTCTTGTACTGGCCGAGATCCTGCTGCATCAGCATGCGCCACACGGTGGGCGGCGCGCACAGCGAGGTGACCTTGTTCTTGACCAGCACCTCGAGCGCGGCGGGGGCGTTGAAGCGGGCGTAGTTGTAGATGAAGACCGTCGCGCCCGCGTTCCACGGCGCGAAGAAGCAGCTCCACGCGTGCTTGGCCCAGCCGGGCGAGCTGATGTTCCAGTGCACGTCGCCGGGCTTCAGGCCGATCCAGTACATCGTCGACAGGTGGCCCACCGGATAGCTCTGGTGGTTGTGCAAGACCAGCTTGGGCTTGGACGTGGTGCCCGACGTGAAATAGAGGAACAGCGGGTCGGTGGCCTGCGTGGGCGCGTCGGGCGCGAACGCGGACGGTGCGTTCGCCGATGCGGTGTAGTCCAGCCAGCCGGCCGGCGCCTGCCCGGCGGCGCCGACGGCGATGCGCGTGTACGCGCCTGGGAACACGTCGAACTTGGCCGTCGCCGACGCGGTGCAGATCACGTGCTTGACGGCGCCGCGGTCGAAGCGGTCGGCCAGGTCGTCGGTGCTCACCAGCGTGGTGGTGGGCACGATCACCGCGCCCAGCTTCATGCAGGCCAGCATGGTCTCCCACAACGCCACTTCGTTGGGCATCAGCAGCATCACGCGGTCGCCGCGCGCCACGCCCAGCGAACGCAGCCAGTTGGCGACCTGCGACGAGCGCGCCGACATGCGCGCGAAGCTGACCTTGTCCTCGGTGCCGTTCTCGTCGACGATCCACAGCGCGGGTGCGTCGTTGCCCCGGGCCATCGCGTCGAAATGATCGAGCGCCCAGTTGAACTCGCCCAGCCGGGGCCAGCGGAAGTCGCGGTAGGCGGTCGCGTAGTCGTCGCGATGCCGGAGCAGGAAGTCGCGCGCGGCCAGGAAGGCGGCCAGGCCGGTGTCGGTGGATGCTGTCATGCGTCGTGTCTCCATGCGCCGTCCCCCGTGGCCGGCGGCGGCGGTTGTCGTTGCGGAACGCCGTCATGCAGCGGTCTCGAAACGCGAGCATAAGGGAGACGGCTAACGGCCGCCTGACGGCCGCCGCGGGCCGCAAGACCCGGCATCCCGCCCGTTTTCCGATTCGGGGAACGAACAGGCGTGGACGGCGATCCGCCGCGTCCAGGCGACTGCCTGCGGCGCGGATGCGGGTTGGTCCTGGCCGGAAAGCGTCTTCGACGCCGCGGCCGGGTCGCGAGCCCGCCGCGGCCCCGCTCAGGCGGCCAGCCGGGTCGGCGCGATCGGGATCACGCGGGCGGCGTTGGAGGCCAGGGTCTCGGCGGCCGTCGGCCGGCAGGCGCGCGCGACGTCGAAGGTGTCGCGGGCGCAGTCGGCGCAGCGGCCGCAGGCGGTGGCCACGTGCAACTCGTCCTGCAGTTCCTCGAACGAGCCGCAGCCCTGGCGCACTTCGCGCTCGATGTCGCGGTCGGACACGCGGTGGCAGACGCAGACGATCACAGGCGGTTCTCCTGCGGTGCGGCGGTCTTGGCGGGGATGAGCGGCATGCGGGACGATTCCGTGGCGTTGGCTTCGGGTTCAAGGATAACGCGAATCGTTCGCATTAACAAGACCGAAAGCAAGACCCTGTCGTGGGCCAGTCCACTGCGAGTCGCGGTTCCCGCCCTGTCGAGCGGTGGCTTCCGCTCGCGGAAAGCAGGACGGCGTAGCGTTCCAGGGAGGCCGCCGGGCCGCCCGCCTCAGCTGACCTCGCCCATCATCGACTGCAGGTAGTTCTGCTCGCCGACCTTGCCGGCGACGTCGAGCTGGGTCTCGAGGAAGTCGATGTGCTCCTCGGTGTCGTCGAGGATCTTCTGCAGCAGGTCGCGCGAGACGTAGTCGCGCACGGTCTCGCAGCAGGCGATGCCGTCCTTGATCGTGGCCTGCGCGCCGTACTCGAGCTTCAGGTCGCAGTTCATGCACTCGATCAGGTTCTCGCCGATCATCAGCTTGCCCAGATCCTGCAGGTTGGGCAGGCCGTCGAGCATGAAGATGCGATCCATCAGGCGGTCGGCGTGCTTCATCTCGCCGATCGACTCCTCATATTCCTTCTTCGCGATCTTGTCGAGGCCCCAGTGCCTGTACATCCGGTAGTGGACGAAATACTGGTTGATGGCCGTGAGTTCGTTCTTCAGCTGGGCCTGGAGATGCGCGATGACCTGCGGGTCGCCTTTCATGGGGTATTCCTCGTTCCAAGTGTTCGTGGGATGCGTCGATCCTGGCGCCATCGACGCGCCCGGCCGGCCCTGCGCAGGCCTCATCCGGCGTCGATCTCCACTCGTGCGCGCAGATCAGCGAGAGTCATGCGGCGAAGGCGGATCAGCCGCGGAATGAACGCGGATGACCCGCAGGAATGCGCGCGCTTCAGTGGCCGCCGGTGTCCGCGTTGCGGCTGGCCTCGAACAGGAACCAGGCGCGGCGCTCGGTCTCGTCGATCCAGTTCTCGATCAGGCTGGCGGTGGCGATGTCCTTGTGCTCTTCGCACACCTCGTGGGCCGCGCGCAGGCTGGCCGCGAGCTGCTGGTTGTCCTGGTGCAGCTCCGCGAGCATGTCCAGCGGGGTCACGAACTCGGCGTCGTTGTCGGACACGCGCTGCAGCCGCGCGATGTGCCCGATGGAGCGCAGCGTGATGCCGCCCACCTTGCGCACGCGCTCGGCGAGCGGGTCGGTCATCGCGTAGATCTGGTCGCCCTGGTCGTCGAGCAGCAGGTGGTAGTCGCGGAAGTGCGGCCCGCTCATGTGCCAGTGGAAGTTCTTGGTCTTGAGGTAGATCGCGAACACGTCGGCCAGGATCGCGTTGAGCGCGCCCGAGATGTCCTTGGTCGCCTTGGCGCCGAGGTCGGTCGGCGTGGCGATGGCGGCACCGCGGCGGCTCTTGGCGGCGGCGGCCTTCTTCGGGGTCAGCGTCTTTGGCATGGATCAGCTCCGTGGGGGTTTGGATGCGCAGCCGCTCTGCGGCGACCGCCTGCAGAAGGTTACTCGCCTGCTAACCACCCCGTCGTAGGACAGGGGCTCGACAGCAGGGAATTGGCCGCCCGCAAGCCGCTTTTCCGCAGTTCGCACAACTGTGTCGAGGTTGATATAGCGGGGGGATTAGGGTGTTGATCGGGGATTCCACGGACGCGCAAGCCAATAGGATTGCCTCATCCAAACCGGAGTCTCACCATGACCCAAGTCCACTCTTCGGGTGGCGCGCAGGCCCCCTTCGTGACCCCCAAGGGCAAGCCCAAGGCAGCCAGCCAGACCGAGAAGAAGATCGCCGTGCCCGCCAAGGGCGCGGATGCCAAGGCGTCCTCGACGGGCTCAGGCTCGGGCAAGCATGGGACGCAGGTGACGATCGGCCAGGAAGCGCTGCACGCGATCGCGGGCACCGCCGAGTACCTGGGCGAGGCCATGCTGACCGGCGTGGAGGACGTCGCCAAGGCGACCTACTACACGGTCAAGGGCCTCGGAACCGGCGCGGTCGATCTGGCGGAAGACATCAAGGGCGCCATCGCCGACGGCCTGCAGGAAGGCGCCATCGGCGTCAAGGCCGCGGTGGGCGAGGTCGGCGCCGGCATCACGCATGTCGAGAACGCGCTCAGCGACGCCTGGGGCGTGCTGACCACCGGCATGACCGACGCGACCAACCTCGCCAGCACGCTGGGCTCGGATGCGTCGACGGTCGTCAGCAACGTCGGCGTCGCGGCGACCGACCTGGGCGTCGGCGCCAACGCCGTCATGTCCGGCGTGAGCTCGGCGGCCAGGACGGTCGCGAACTACGGCACCTACGTCGCCCACGCCGGCGGCAACTTCATCAACGAACTCACCTGAGCGCGACGCGTCGCGCGCGCGCCCGCGCGGCCGGCCCGTCCCCGCCGCTGTCACCGCAGCGTTTGCAAAGGCGCCATGGCGGCGTTTCGGCGTTGCGCTCAGTAGATCCGGCGCTGCGCCCGCCAGCGGCTGCCCCACACGATCAGCCACATCAGCACCACCTGCAGCGGCAGCCGCAGCCACAGCAGCCAGACCGGGACGTCGAACTGGTCGTGGACGCGCAGCATGTAGAGGTTGGCCGGCGTCACCGCGATCGTCAGCAGGAACAGGCCCCAGCCGGCGACGCGCCGCGTCCACGGGACCAGCAGGCCGAACGCGCCTGCCAGCTCCAGGAGTCCGGTGACCCTCACCACGTCAACGGCATCGGGGATCTGCGGCGGCACGATGCGCGCCTCGAGGTCGGTGAACGCGAAGTGCGCGATGCCGCCGAAGAAGAACCACGCGAACACCAACCACATCGCGCGGCGTTGCCAGCGGGCGCCGCGGCGCACGGGCTGCGACGATTCGGCGGAGACGAAGGGCAGGTAGTTCACGCGCGACGCCCTCGGCGTTCGCGATGGGCGGGGCGGGCCAGGCAGGGCAACAGGAGTCTCGTCACGGGTCTCGTCGGCCACGCGCTCGACGCGCGGCGTGTTCAGTCAGGCGGGTGGGCCATGATCGCGCACGCCTTGCCCGGCCTGGGCTCTCGCGACGAAATATAAGTAACGAATCCCGCCGCGGCCGAGCAGGCGCGCTCAGCGTCCCGAGTCGGCCAACTGCTTGCGGCGCGGCTCGCCCTGGCGCTCGAACATCCAGCCCGGGTATTCGGCCGGCAGCGCGCTCGCCTCGCCCAGCGTCTTCAGGTCGTCGGCACCCAGCGTGACCCGGGTGGCGGCGACGTTGTCGGCCAGCTGGTCGGGACGCTTCGCGCCGACGATCACGCTGGTGACCTGCGGCTGGTGCAGCAGCCAGGCGAGCGCGATCTGCGCCACCGACACGCCCCTGGCGTCGGCGATGGGCCGCATCGCGTCGATGACGACGTCGGCGCGTTCGCGGTCGACGGGCGGGAAGTCGAAGGCCTGGCGACGGCTGCCGGCCTCGGCGGTCGCGCCGGTCCTGTACTTGCCGCTCAGCAGCCCGCCGGCGAGCGGGCTCCACACCATCAGTCCCAGGCCCTCGCTCTTCAACATCGGCACGATCTCGCGCTCGAGGTCGCGCCCGGCCACCGTGTAGTAGGCCTGCAGCGACTCGAAACGCGACAGCCCCAGTCGTTCGGCGATGCCCAGCGCCTTGACGATCTGCCACGCCGCCCAGTTCGACACGCCCACGTAGCGCACGTGGCCGTGGCGCACCAGCTGGTCGAGCGCGCGCACGGTCTCCTCGATCGGCGTGGCCGGGTCGAAGCCGTGGATCTGGTACAGGTCGATGTGGTCGAGCTGCAGGCGCCGCAGGCTGGCCTTGACGCCGTCCATGATGTGGCCGCGCGAGTTGCCGCGCCCGTTGGCGCCGGGGCCGCTCTCGCCGAACACCTTGGTCGCGACGACCACGCTCTCGCGCGCGACCTTGAGGTTCTTCAGCGCCTGGCCGGTGATGGTCTCGGACACGCCGCCCGCGTAGACGTCGGCGGTGTCGATGAAGTTGATGCCGGCGTCGATCGCCTGGCCGACCAGGCGTTCCGCGTCGGCCTGGCCGAGGTCGCCGATCTTGCCCCAGATGCCGTCGGTGCCGCCGAAGGTCATCGTGCCGAGGCACAGCTCGGACACGAACAGGCCGGTACGGCCGAGCGGATGGTTGCGCATGGGGAGTGCTCCTGCCAGGGTTGGAAACGTGGGGTGCAGCATAGGTGGCGGCGCAAAGACATGCGGGGCGTGGGGGTCATGCCGGCGGCGTCGGTGTCTCCAGCGATGCGACGCCCTGCCCCGGCGGCCAGGATCGCGATGCGGGGAATCGGTTCCACCGCCGTTCCGGTCCAGGGCGCGTCTTGCCGGCGCAGGCGTCGTCGAGCTCGCGGGCGTGCATGATGCGCAGCGCGCGTTCGTCGCGCTGCCGGACCCGGCGGGCTGCGGCAAGTCGACGCTGCTGCACGCGATCGCCGGGCTGATCGACACCGACGCCGGCAGGCCGGCGGCCATTGCGCCAGCGTCAGGCGCGCACCGGATCGGCGACCAGGTGGGTATTCAGATGGACCTCGATCGCGCCAGTGTGTTCAACCCGGTGTCGCAGGAACGCATCGCGCCGCATGCCGCCGCCTTCCATCATCGGCCACACTGGGCACATGGCAACGATCAAAGACGTCGCGAAGCTGGCCGGGGTCGGCGTGGGAACCGCTTCCCGCGTGATCAGCGGCAAGGGGTCGTTCTCCGAGGCTGCGGCCGCGCGCGTGGAGGCGGCGGCACGCCAGCTCGGGTTCCGGCCGAGCGCGATCGCGCGTGCGCTGTCGTTGCAGAGCACCGGCACCATCGGCGTGTTCGTGCCCGACTTCAAGGGTCCGTTCTACGGCCCGCTGCTGGACGCCATCGACGCCGAGCTGCGCCGGCACGACCGCCACATGGTCGCGGCCAACGGCTGCGGCGACGAGGACACCCGCCAGCAATCGCTGGACGGCGCGCGCTTCCTGATCGAGCGCGAGTGCGACGGCATCATCCTGTGCAGCAACGCGCTGCGCGACGCCGACTTCGCCGCGCTGCGCGACGACTTCGCCAACCTCGCCATCGTCAACCGCGACGTCAAGGGCATGAAGACGCACTGCTTCACCGTCGACCACCGCGCCGCCGGCCGCGCCGCGGCCGACGCGCTGCTGGCGCACGGGCATCGGCGCATCGCGGTGATGTCCGGCCCGGCCGGCGTCGGCGACAACAGGCAGCGGCTGCAGGGCCTGTTCGACCGACTCGGCGAGGCCGGCATCGCGACGTCGTCGCTGCCGATCGAGGAAGGCGACTTCAGCGCGCCGTCCGGCTGGGCCGCCTGCGAGCGGCTGGTGGCGCGCAAGCCGAAGATCACCGCGCTGTTCTGTGCCAACGACCAGATGGCGATGGGCGCGATGAGCTACCTCGGCCACCACGGCATCCGCGTGCCGCAGCAGTGGTCGGTGATGGGCTACGACGACTCCGACGTCGCCGCGTTCCTGTCGCCGCGCCTGACCAGCGTGCGCATCCCGATCGCCGAGATGGCGCTCAACGCCTGCCGCCAGCTGCTCAACACGCGCTTCGGCTCGGAGCTCCCCGTGTCGCGCAAGTTCGTGCCGACGGTGGTGATGCGCGATTCGCTGGCGAACGCCGCGACGTAGGCGCGGCAGCCGCGCGGCTGCGGAATATCCCTGCGGCATGATTGATCCGGGTTATCCCTGACAATCTCCGACCGCCTGCCGTCTTGCCGATGCCGCCATCCGATCCGTCCGCCCACTCCGTCGTCGAAGACCGCCAACTGTCGCCCGGCGCGCGCGCGAGCGGCGGCCTCCAGCGCTTCGGGCAGACGCACGACCTGCAGACGCTGGTGATCCTGTCGCTGCTGATGATGTTCTCGTCGATCTCGACGGACATCTACCTGCCCGCGCTGCCGGCCATGGGCCTCGAGCTGCACGCCGGCACGGGCGCGATGGCGTTCACGCTGTCCGGATACCTGGTGGGGTTCAGCCTCGGCCAGTTCTTCTGGGGCCCGCTCAGCGATCGCATCGGACGGCGCCGCCCGATCGCCATCGGCATGGTGCTCTACATCGTCGGCGCCATCGGGTGCGCGGTCTCGCGCGACGTCGGCACGATGATCGCGTGGCGTGCCGTCCAGGCGATCGGCGCCTGCGCCAGCGTGACGCTGGCCCGCGCCATCGTGCGCGACCTCTACGTCGGCCACCGGGCCGCGCAGATGATGTCCACGCTGATGATCGTCAGCGCCCTCGCCCCGATGATCGGCCCCAGCGTCGGCGGCCTGGTGATCGCGGTGGCCGACTGGCAGGCCATCTTCTGGATGCTGGCGCTCGTCGGCCTGCTGACTCTGGCGGCGCTCTGCACGCTGCCCGAGACGCACCCGCCCGAGCGGCGCCTGCGCGAGCCGCTGTCGCGCGCCTTCGCCACCTACGGCTGGCTGCTGCGCCAGAAGCGCCTGCTGGGGTATGCGGGCGTCTGCGGCCTGCTCTATGGCGGCATCTTCGCGTACGTGGCCGGCACGCCGTTCGCCTACATCACGTACCACCACGTGCTGCCGCAGCACTACGGCCTGGTGTTCGCGCTCGGGTCGGTGGGCATCATGGCGATGAACCTCGTGAACGTGCGGCTCGTGCCGACGTTCGGCGGCGACCGGTTGCTGCGCGCGGGCGCGTTCGGCGCGTGCGCGATGGGCGTGGCCGCGGCGATCGCGGCGCGCACCGGCTGGGGCGGGCTGATCGGCCTGGTCGTGCCGCTGTGCCTGTTCGTCGCCTGCATCGGGCTGATCGCGGCCAATTCGATCACCGGCGCGTTGAACCTGTTCCCGGCCATGTCGGGCTCGGTCTCCGCGATAGTCGGCGCGAGCCAGTTCGGCGTGGGCGTGATCGGCTCCGCGCTCGTGGGCCTGTTCGCCGACGGAACGCCCTGGCCGCTGGGCGCGCTGATGGCCGTATTCGGAACGGCCGCGATGCTCTGCGCCGTGCTCCTCGTGCCGCGCGCGCACGCGTCCGCCGAGGCCGCGCTGACCGCGTGAGCGCGCACGAGCCCGCTTGCCAGGCCTGTCTAGACAAGCATAGGCAAGCGGCCTCGTCAAGCCGTCCCGCGAGAAACCCCCAGCTGCGATTTCCAGCAATGGTGAATTCCACGAACTGCTGTTTTTCCCGAGCGCGTGCCTCTCTACAGTGATCCCAGGCCGACAAGGCTCAAACCGCGCGAGTAACGCGACCCACGAGGCCGCGCCGCGCGACGACCAGTCCAACGACATCGAGATCACCATGAACACCCGTCACCTCCTCACCGCCCTCACCCTTGCACTGGGCTGCACCGCCGGCGCCCACGCCGCGGACGTGGGTTGCCGCACCGTCGCCAACGGCGTCCAGAAGTGCGACGTGCCGACCGGCGCCGAACGCAGTCGCGCCGACGTCGTCGCCGAGATCCATGCCCAGGCCGACACCTCCACCGGCTGCCGCACCGTCGCCAATGGCGTGCAGAAGTGCGACGTGCCAACCGGGATCGAGCGCAGCCGCGCCGATGTCATGGCCGAAGTGCTGAACGGCTCGTCGGGCGATACGGTCGCGGGTTGCCGCACGGTCGCCAACGGCGTGCAGAAGTGCGACCTGCCGGCCCAGCCCGCCGACACGAAGTTCGCCAGGGCGCCGTCGGCCGTCGAAGCGCACTGAACTCGCCGCGGACTCCCCAGGTTGCGATGATCCGGCGCCGTGTTTCGGCGCTAGGATCGGCCATCGTCCGAAGGAGCCGCCCATGACCCGCTACGCCAACATTCTCGAGACCGTCGGCCGCACGCCCGTCGTGCGCATCAACAAGCTGGCGCCCGGGGGCGTCGAGCTGTGGGTGAAGGTGGAAGCGTTCAACCCGCTGGGGTCGGTGAAGGACCGGCTGGCGCTCGGCGTGATCGAGGCCGCCGAGAAGGACGGCTCGCTGAAGCCGGGCCAGACGGTGGTGGAGGCCACCAGCGGCAATACCGGCATCGGCCTGGCGATGGTGTGTGCCCAGAAGGGCTACCCGCTGGTCGTGACGATGGCCGAGAGCTTCAGCGTGGAACGCCGCAAGCTGATGCGCTTTCTCGGCGCCAAGGTCGTGCTCACGCCGGCGGCCGAACGCGGCACCGGCATGGTGCGCAAGGCCGAGGAACTGGCCAAGGCGCACGGCTGGTTCCTCACCCGCCAGTTCGACAACGAGGCCAACGCCGACATGCACTCGCGCACCACCGCGCGCGAGATCGTCGACGACTTCGCCGGCAAGCGGCTCGACTACTGGGTGACGGGCTTCGGCACCGGCGGCACGCTGCGCGGCGTCTCGCGCGTGCTCGCCAGGGAACGCCCGGACACGAAGATCGTCGTGTGCGAGCCGGCCGACGCGCCGATGCTCGCCAGCGGCACCCCGCAATCGATCGAAGCCGACGGCAGCCCCACGGCGAGCCATCCGTCGTGGAAGCCGCATCCGCTGCAGGGCTGGAGCCCCGACTTCATCGGCAAGCTCACCCGCGACGCCGTCGCGTCCGACCTGATCGAGCGCGTGCTCCCCATCAGCGGCGCCGACGCGATGCATTGGAGCCGCCAGTTGGCGCTGAAGGAAGGCGTGTTCGTGGGGACGTCCGGCGGCGCGACCTTCGCCGGCGCGCTGGAGGTCTGCAAGAGCGCGCCCGCGGGCTCGGTGGTGCTGTGCATGCTGCCCGACACCGGCGAGCGCTACCTCAGCACGCCGCTGTTCGCCGACATCGGCACCGACATGGACGACGACGAACTGGCCATCATGCGATCCACGCCGGGCGTGCAGCTCGCGCCGAAGACGGCCTGACCCGTTTGGCGGCTCAGTGCCGCTGCACCGTCTTGTAGATGCCGCAGCCCAGCACCAGGTCGGCGCCCACCGGCACCACGAACGAGGTCTTCGGCGCGACCTGGCCGGTGGACGGGTTGAGGAAGTCGTAGTCGACCCAGCCGCCGCCTTGCGCGGCCGCGGCCCAGACGTCGTGCTTGAGCTGCGAGACGTCGGTGCCCAGGATCTGCGCGGCCGTCTTGCGCAGGTTGTGCGGCTTGCCGGCGAACGCGTGATAGACGAGCGAGCGGTCCCACGCGAACACGTACATGTCGCGATCGGCGAAGCCGTTGGCGGCGTCGGTGATCTCGGACAGGCACGCCACGCCGCGCCGCTTGAAGAGCGCCACCGCCTTGATCACCAGCGCATGGGCCTCGTCGGCCGTGCCCTGGCGCAGCCGGAAGCTGCTCACGGTCCGCGCCAGCTTGTGCGCGCGCTCGCCCAGGCCGGTCGACGCCGACGAGGTGCGTTCCACCATCGTCGCGTTCTCCTGCGTGATGTCGTCGAGTCCGCGGATGGCCTCCGACATCTGGCTGAGGCTGTTGCTCTGCATCTCGGCCGCCGACGTGATCGCGCGCACGTTGCCGGCCACCTCGCCGATGCCCGAGACGACGCTGGCGAGCAGCTCGCCCACCTCGTCGATGCGCGACGCGCCCGAGGCCACCTGCTCGCCGGACGTGGCGATGAGCGACTTGATCTCGCGCGCCGCGTCGCTGCTGCGCAGCGCCAGCGTGCGCACCTCGGAGGCCACCACGGCGAAGCCGCGGCCGTTCTCGCCGGCGCGCGCCGCCTCGACCGCCGCGTTGAGCGCGAGGATGTTGGTCTGGAACGCGATGCCGTCGATCACGCCGATGATGTCGTGCACGCGCTGCGAGCTGGTGCGGATCGCGTGCATCGTCTGCACG
>CAIMXF010000046.1 GCA_903845345.1 uncultured beta proteobacterium | reverse complement strand
TCGAGCGTCGGCTTCTTCGCCTTCAGGTCGTCGATGAACGAGCTGACTTCCGACTTGTAGGGCTTCCAGAACAACGGCATGGTGGCTTCGAGAGGTGAGAAGCGCCCGGGAAACAGGCGCGATGGGTCGATTTTAGACGAAGCGGCGCCGGCAATGCCCGGCGCCGCCACCGCGATCAATGCAGCCGCATCCCGGGCAGGGCGCCCGCGCCGGGTTCCAGCAGGTACAGGCCGCCGTCGACCTTGTCGTCGCCGTGGCTGGCCGCGAGCACCATGCCCTCGGAAACGCCGAATTTCATCTTGCGCGGCGCCAGGTTGGCCACCAGCACCGTCAGCCTGCCGACCAGCGTCGCCGGATCGAAGTGCGCCGAGATGCCGGAGAACACGTTGCGATGGCGGCCTTCGCCGACGTCCAGCGTCAGGCGCAGCAGCTTGTCGGAGCCGTCGACCTTCTCGGCGTTCACGATCCTGGCGATGCGCAGGTCGACCTTGGCGAAGTCGTCGATCCTGATCTCGGGGGCGATGTCCTCGCCGCCCGGAACCACGACCGGCGCCGCCGGCGGCTCGAACAGCGCGTCGAGCAGCTTGGTGTCGACGCGCTGCATCAGGTGCGTGTACGCGCCGATCCGGTGGGCGCCGAGCGGCGACGAGACGTCGCCGAACGTCAGCGCCGGCACCTGGAGGAAGTCCTCGACCTGCACGGCCAGCGCCGGCAGCACCGGCTTCAGGTAGATCGTGAGCAGGCGGAACGCCTCGATGCAGGTGCTGCAGACATCGTGCAGCGCGGCGTCGGCGCCTTCCTTCTTCGCGAGATCCCAGGGCTTGTGCTGGTCGACGTACTCGTTGACCTTGTCGGCCAGGCCCATGATGTCGCGCAGCGCCTTCCCGAACTCGCGTTCCTCGTACAGCTCGACGATGGCGGCCTTCTGCGCGCGCAGCGTCTCCAGCAGCGCCGAGCCCTCGACGCCGAGGTCGCCCGACAGCGTGCCGCCGAAGCGCTTGGCCAGGAAGCCGGCGGCGCGGCTGGCGATGTTGATGTACTTGCCGACCAGGTCGGCGTTGACGCGGGCGACGAAGTCCTCGGGATTGAACTCGATGTCCTCGACGTGCGAGTTGAGCTTGGCCGCGATGTAGTAGCGCAGCCATTCGGGATGCAGGCCGAGGTCGAGGTACTTCAGCGGCGAGATGCCGGTGCCGCGGCTCTTGCTCATCTTGTCGCCGCCCAGCGTGATGAAGCCGTGCACGAACACGTGGTCGGGCGTCTTGCGGCCGGAGAAGTGCAGCATCGCCGGCCAGAACAGCGTGTGGAAGTAGGTGATGTCCTTGCCGATGAAGTGCACCTGCTGCACGTCCGGGTCGGCGAAGAAGGCGTCGTAGTCGATCCCGGCCTTGGAGAAGTAGTTCTTCAGCGAGGCGAGGTAGCCGATCGGCGCGTCCAGCCAGACGTAGAAGTACTTGCCCGGCGCGTCGGGGATCTCGATGCCGAAGTAGGGCGCGTCGCGGCTGATGTCCCAGTCCCCCAGGCCGCCGGCGCCGGTCTCCTCGTCCTTCTGGAACCATTCCTTGATCTTGTTGAGCACCTCGGGCTGCAGGCGGCCGGTGTCGGTCGTCCACTTCTGCAGGAAGTCGATGCAGCGCGGGTCGGACAGGCGGAAGAAGTAGTGCTCGGACGAGCGCATCACCGGCGTCGCGCCGCTGAGCGCCGAGTACGGGTTCTTCAGCTCGGTCGGGTTGTAGACGGCGCCGCAGTTCTCGCACGAGTCGCCGTACTGGTCCTTGGTGCCGCACTTCGGGCACTCGCCCTTGATGAAGCGGTCCGGCAGGAACATCGACTTCACCGGGTCGAAGAACTGCTCGATCGTCTTCACGTCGATCAGCTCGTTCTTGCGCAGCGCCAGGTAGATCTCCCGGGACAGCGCGTGGTTCTCCGGGGAATCGGTGGAGCTCCAGTTGTCGAACGCGATGTGGAAGCCGTCGAGGTACTTCGCGCGGCCGGCGGCGATCTCGGCGACGAAGGCCTGTGGCGTCTTGCCCTGCTTCTCGGCGGCGATCATGATCGGCGCGCCGTGGGCGTCGTCCGCGCCGACGAAGTGCACCGTGGCGCCGTTCATGCGCTGGAACCGCACCCAGATGT
>CAIMXF010000045.1 GCA_903845345.1 uncultured beta proteobacterium | reverse complement strand
TCGAATCTGGACCTGATCCGACGCGTTCCGCTGTTCTCGATGCTGACGACCGATCAGGCACGGGTGGTGGCGGACGGCGTGGTCAAGCGCCGCTTCCGCCGTGGCGAACTGGTCGTCGAGCAGGGCAAGAAGAGCAACGCGCTCTTCATCCTGCTCAGTGGCCGCGCCCGCGTCACCACGTCCGACCCGCGCGGCCGGGAGGTGATCCTGGCGGTGCTCAACGCGGGCGACTACGTCGGCGAGATGAGCCTGATCGACAACGAGCCCCATTCGGCCACCGTGCGCTGCGAGCTGCAGTGCGACGTGCTGATCCTGGGCCGCGCCGAGTTCGCGCGCTGCCTGCCCGAGAACTCGAGCCTGTCCTACGCGATCATGCGCGGCCTGGTCACGCGCCTGCGCAGCGCCGACCGACAGATCGAGTCGCTCGCGCTGCTGGACGTCTACGGCCGCGTCGCCCGCACCCTGCTGGACATGGCCGAGGACGTCGACGGCGAGAAGGTCATCAAGTCCAAGGTCTCGCGCCAGGACATGGCCAAGATCGTCGGCGCCTCGCGCGAGATGGTCAGCCGCGTGATGAAGGATCTCGAGGAACGCGGCATCATCGAGACCCAGGAAGACGGATCCCTGAAGATCCAGAACAGGAAAGGTTGACCCCCACGCTCGCTGGCCACCAGGGGCCGGCCGCGAGTCGCCCGGCGGAGCCGGATCGACCGCTCCCTCGAACTTCTCATGGCACCTGCCAGCGGCAGCGCCGGAGGCATAGACTCGGAGCCGTTGGTTCTACGAAAGAAGTGATTTGAGCCTGGCCCTCCCGAAGTTTTCCGCGTTCTCGCGCACGACCGCCGAAGCGGCAGCCCCTTTGCCGCGCCCGGTGTGGAAGCAACGCATCGCGGCTCTGGTCGGGCTCGTCGCGTGGACCGGCGTGGCGCTGTCGCTCGCCACGCATCGCCTGAGCGATCCGGCATTCACGACCTCGGGCGACGGCGGCCCGGTGCTGAACCTGCTGGGACGGCCCGGCGCGCTGCTGTCTGACGTGCTGTTGCTGGTGCTGGGCGCGTCCGCCGCGTGGTTGCCGCTCGTCGGCCTGCTGCAGGCCTTGCGCAATCTCGCGCGCGGGTCGCGCGCGCTGGCGGGCGTGGGCGACGACGAATTCCCCGAGCCGCGCTGGCCGCGCCTGCGCTTCTGGGCCGGCCTGGTGGTGCTCCTGTGCGCCAGCACGGCGCTCGAATGGACGCGGCTCTACACGTACGAGGCACGCGTGCCCGGCGGCCACTCGGGCGGCATCCTCGGCTATTTTCTCGGGCCGCTGTCGATGCAGCAACTGGGCTTCGTCGGTTCGGGCGTGCTGTGGATCGCGCTGCTGACGCTGGGCATGTCCGGCGCGCTGCGCTTCTCGTGGGTGCGCCTGGCCGACGGCATCGGCGGCTGGATCGACGGCCGTCGCGCGCACCGCGCCGTGGCGCGCGAACGCGCCGAGGACGAACGCATCGGCGAGATGGCGCTGCGCGAACGCGAGCAGCAGGCCGACGAGATCCGCATCGAGGACGTGCTGCACGCGCCCATCGTGATCGAGCCCGAGATCGTGCAGGTGGCCGAATCCAGGCGCGTGCAGCGCGAGCGCCAGAAGCCGCTGTTCGTCGAACTGCACGACAACAAGCTGCCGCAGGTCGACCTGCTCGACGCCGCGCCCACGCGCATCGAGCAGACGGTCACCCCCGAGTCGCTGGAGATGACCAGCCGCATGATCGAGAAGAAGCTGGGCGACTTCGGCGTCGAGGTGCGCGTGGTCGCCGCCGCGCCGGGGCCGGTCATCACGCGCTACGAGATCGAACCGGCCACGGGCGTGAAGGGCTCGCAGATCGTCAATCTCGCGAAGGACCTCGCGCGCTCGCTGAGCCTGGTGAGCATCCGCGTGGTCGAGACGATCCCCGGCAAGACGACGATGGCGCTGGAACTGCCCAACGCGCGGCGGCAGATGATCAAGCTGTCGGAGATCCTCGGCTCGACCGTCTACAACGAGGCCGGCTCTATGCTGACCATCGCGCTGGGCAAGGACATCGTCGGCAACCCGGTCGTGGCCGACCTCGCGAAGATGCCGCACTGCCTCGTGGCCGGCACCACCGGCTCGGGCAAGTCGGTGGGCATCAACGCGATGATCCTGTCGCTGCTCTACAAGGCCGAGGGCAAGGATGTCCGCCTGATCCTGATCGATCCGAAGATGCTCGAGATGAGCGTCTACGAGGACATCCCGCACCTGCTGTGCCCGGTCGTCACCGACATGAAGCAGGCCGGCAACGCGCTCAGCTGGTGCGTCAACGAGATGGAGCGGCGCTACAAGCTCATGTCCAAGATGGGCGTGCGCAATCTCGCCGGCTACAACAAGAAGATCGACGACGCGAAGGAGCGCGGCGAGCTCATCCCGAACCCGTTCAGCCTGACGCCCGAATCGCCCGAGCCGCAGGAACGCCTGCCCTTCATCGTCGTCGTGATCGACGAGCTTGCCGACCTGATGATGGTGGTCGGCAAGAAGGTGGAAGAGCTGATCGCGCGCCTCGCGCAGAAGGCGCGCGCGGCCGGCATCCACCTGGTGCTGGCCACGCAGCGTCCGAGCGTCGACGTCATCACCGGCCTGATCAAGGCCAACATCCCGACGCGCCTGTCGTTCCAGGTGTCGAGCAAGATCGACAGCCGCACCATCCTCGACCAGATGGGCGCCGAGGCGCTGCTGGGGCAGGGCGACATGCTCTACCTGACGCCGGGCGGCGGCGTGCCGGTGCGCGTGCACGGCGCGTTCGTGAGCGACGACGAGGTGCATCGCGTGGTCGAGTACCTGAAGTCGCAGGCGCCCGCGAACTACATCGAGGGCATCCTCGAGGGCGGCGTGCTGGAAGGCGACGTCGACGGCGACGGTTCCGGCGGCGGGTCAGCCGATGCGGAGGCTGATCCGTTGTATGACCAGGCGGTGGCGGTGGTGCTGCAGAACAAGCGGGCGTCGATCTCGCTCGTGCAGCGCCACCTGCGCATCGGCTACAACCGCGCGGCCCGCCTGCTCGAGCAGATGGAGCAGTCGGGGCTGGTGTCCAGCATGTCGGGCAGCGGCAACCGCGAGATCCTGGTCCCCAAGAGAGACGAATGATGACCCACGTGTTCCCGAAGTCCCTGCGTGCCGTGACCGTGGCGGCGCTGTCGCTCGCCTGCGCGAGCGCGTTCGCCACCGCCACCGACGAGCTGCGCGACTTCGTCAAGAACGTGAAGTCCGGCAAGTCGACGTTCACGCAGACGGTCTACCAGCCCAACGGCAAGCAGAAGCTGTCCAACGGCAGCTTCGCGTTCGAGCGCCCGAACCGCTTCCGCTTCGTCTACGACAAGCCGTACGCGCAGACGGTGGTGGGCGACGGCACCAAGGTCTGGATCTACGACCCCGACCTGAACCAGGCCTCGTCGCGCAAGGTCGGCGACGCGCTGGCCAACACGCCGGCGGCCCTGATCGTGTCCAACGACATCGACAAGGTCTTCACGCTGTCCGACGCGCCTTCCAAGGACGGTCTCGACTGGGTCCTCGCGACGCCGAAGCAGGCCGAAGGCACGGTGCGGTCGCTGAAGGTCGGCTTCAAGGGGCATGCGCTGGCGCAGCTCGAGATCGACGACAGCTTCGGGCAGAAGTCGTTGATCGTGTTCAACGGGTTCGAGGCGAACGCGAAGCTGGCTTCCGACACGTTCGTGTTCGTGCCGCCGAAGGGGGCGGATGTGGCGGAGCAGTGAGTC
>CAIMXF010000044.1 GCA_903845345.1 uncultured beta proteobacterium | reverse complement strand
GAGTTCGAGATCGACACGATCCTGAACATGGGCTTCCCCGGCTACTTCCTCATCGTGTCGGACTTCATCCGCTGGGCCAAGGGCAACGGCTGCCCGGTGGGCCCGGGCCGCGGCTCCGGCGCCGGCTCGCTGGTGGCCTACGCGCTCAAGATCACCGACCTCGATCCGCTGGAGTACAAGCTGCTGTTCGAGCGCTTCCTGAACCCGGAACGCGTCTCGATGCCCGACTTCGACATCGACTTCTGCCAGGGCAACCGCGACCGCGTCATCGACTACGTCAAGGACAAGTACGGCCGCGACGCCGTCAGCCAGATCGCCACCTTCGGCACGATGGCGGCCAAGGCCGCGCTGCGCGACATCGGCCGCGTGCTGGGCATGGGCTACGGCCACGTCGACTCCATCGCCAAGCTGATCGTGGCGCCGCCGGGCAAGACGGTCACGCTGGCCAAGGTGCCGGCGGATCCGGATCCTGGCCTCGTCTACGCACGCAATGAGGCCCCCGAGATCGACCAGCGCGAGGCCGCCGAGGAAGAGGTGGCCGAGCTGCTGGCGCTGGCCACGCGCGTCGAGGGCATCGTGCGCAACATCGGCATGCATGCCGGCGGCGTGCTGATCGCGCCCGGCAAGATCACCGACTTCTGCCCGCTGGACCAGCAACCGGGCAGCGACTCCGCGGTGAGCCAGTTCGACAAGGACGACGTGGAGGCCATCGGCCTGGTGAAGTTCGACTTCCTGGGCCTGGCCACGCTCACGATCCTCGAGCTCGCGAAGGACTTCATCCTGGCGCGCCGGCCCGAACGCGCCGGCTTCAACTTCGAGTCGCTCCCGCTGGACGACCCGAAGGTCTACCGCCTGTTCTCGGACGGTCTCACCGAGTCGGTGTTCCAGTTCGAATCGCGCGGCATGCAGGGCATGCTCCGCGACGCCAAGCCCAGCCGCTTCGGCGACCTGATCGCGCTGGTGGCGCTGTATCGCCCCGGCCCGATGGACCTGATCCCGACCTTCGTCGCGCGCAAGCACGGCAAGGAGACGGTGGAGTATCCGCACCCGCTGGTCGAGCCCGTGCTGTCCGAGACCTACGGGATCATGGTCTACCAGGAACAGGTGATGCAGACCGCCCAGGTGCTGGGCGGCTACTCTCTGGGCGGCGCCGACATGCTGCGTCGCGCGATGGGCAAGAAGAAGGCCGAGGAGATGGCCAAGCATCGCGAGATCTTCCGCGAGGGCGCCGCCAGGAACAACATCGACGCGCAACGCGCCGACGAGATCTTCGACCTGATGGAGAAGTTCGCGGGCTACGGCTTCAACAAGTCGCACGCCGCTGCGTATGCGCTGCTGTCGTACCACACGGCCTGGCTGAAGGCGCATTGCCCCGCGGAGTTCTACGCGGCCAACATGACCATCGAAATGGGCGACAGCGAGAAGCTGAAGGTGCTGCTCGCCGATGCCAGGCAGTTCGGCATCACGTTCGTGCCGCCCGACGTCAACGTCTGCGTCCACCGCTTCGAGCCGGCGCCGGGGCGCGCGGGCGACAAGCTGATCCACTACGGCCTCGGCGCCGTCAAGGGCACGGGCCAGGGTGCGGTCGAGGCGATCGTCGCCGCGCGCGAGGGGCGCACCGAGCAGAGCGACGTCGCGCGGCCGTTCAGCAGCCTCTTCGACTTCGCCAAGCGGGTCGACCGTTCGCGCGTCAACAAGCGCGTGGTCGACGCGCTGGTCAAGTCCGGCGGCTTCGACCTGCTGCATCCCGACCGCGCGTGCACGCTGGCCAGCGTCGGCCTCGCGTTCGAATGGGCCGATGCGCAAGCGGCGCACGCGCAGCAGTCGGGCCTGTTCGACTTCGGCGGCGCCGACGAGCACGGCGCGTCCACGCAGGAGCCGGCGCTGGTGCAGGCCGAGCCGTGGAGCATCCGCGAGAAGCTCACGCTCGAGAAGACGGCCATCGGCTTCTACCTGTCGGGCCACATGTTCGACCAGTACGAGCCCGAGGTGCGCAAGTTCTGCAAGCGCCGCATCGCCGACCTGATCGACTCGCGCGAGCCGCAGGTGCTCGTCGGCATCGTCGGCGACCTGCGCGTCATCAACGGCCAGCGCGGACGCGTCGCCATCTTCAAGGTGGACGACCGCAGCGAGGCCATCGAGGCGGTGGCCAACGAGGAACTGCTCGATGCCCATCGCGACGCCTTGCGCGACGACGAGCTGATCGTGGTCCAGGGCAAGGTCCAGCCCGACCGCTTTTCGGGGGGCCTGCGGCTCAACGTCACGCAGATCTGGGACCTGGCGGCGGCGCGCGCGCGCTTCGGCCGCTATCTGTCGGTGCAGGCCGACGGCAACATCGGGCCGCTGGCCGAACTCGTCAAGCAATGGCCCGCGCGGCGCTCCACCACCGAGCAGGGCGAATCCGTGCAGGGTCTGGGCGTGCGCGTGAAGGTGCGCACGCAGGGCGCGGCGGCCGAACTCGATCTCGGCGACCAGGGCCGGTTCTGGCCCAGCGACGACGCGCTCGCGCGCTGGAAGCAGATCATGCCGATGCAGTCGCCGCAAGTGGTCTACGACTAGCGCGAGCCGGGATGCTTCAAATTCAACTGCATCTTGCAAAACCTTCCTGGTTTGTTGCTGCGCTTTACGCAAGCTTTTGACAACTGTCACGAAGCTGAAAGCGTTGAACAAGGGCTCGCATCTAACATAGAGCCTGTCATGAAGCGCCCCCTGATCGCCGCCACCGGAATCGCCTTGATCGTCGCCTGCGGGCTGGCGAGCGCGGCGCCGTGGACGATGATCGTGCAACCCGGGGTCTACGGCCGCGTCGCGATCGGCGGCTACGCCGAGCCGCCGCTGGTCTACACGCCCAAGCCGATCATGGCCGTCGACAACGGCTACGGGCAAGTGACCGAGGAGGTCGTCGATGCGGCCTATGCCACCGACCAGCCGCCGGTCTACCTGTGGGTGCCGGAGTACCAGCGCCTGCACTGGGCGCAGTACAGCCGCGAGTACGGCGCGACGGGCGTGCCCGTCTATTTCGTCGACGATCGCTGGTACCGCGCCAACGTGCTGAGCCACAACTGGACGCCCGAGCAGCGCGCGTGGACGCCGCAGCAATGGGCGGAACAGGATCGACTGGCCCGCGACCGCCTCGAGCGCCAGCGCTTCGAGCAGCAGCGAACCGAGCAGCAGCAGCGCTGGAACATCTTTCACTCGTGGCGCGGCGGTCAGCAGGCGCGTGCGGCGGCGTCGCAGCCGCACGGCGCTCTGGCCGATGGTGCTCGGGGCGAACGCCGCGCCGAACAACGCGCGGAGCGTCGCGGCCAGGACGAAGGCCGTGGCGGCTTCGAGCGCGAACATGGCCGCGGCGGCGGGAACCGCGACCACTGAGTCCGCTCGCGCGCCCGCGCGCGCACGCGAACGCGAACGCGAACGCGAACGCTGGCCAGCGTTGCACGACCGATCCGTCGTGGCGCGCCACGCGGCCTGTTGTCGCGCCGCCAAACCCGCGTAGTTCTGGGTACCGGTCGCGTGTCGACTGGCCGATACTTCGCACCATGCATGTTGCACCGACGACTGGCTTGATCCTCACGGGCGGCGGCGCCCGCGCCGCCTACCAGGTCGGCGTGCTGCGCGCGGTGCACCGCATCCGTGGAGAGGCCGGGGCGCCGGCCGGCAATCCGTATCCGGTGCTGGCCGGCACGTCGGCGGGCGCGCTCAACGCCGCGGCGTTGGCCAGCGATGCCGACGACGCCGACGCCGGCATCGCCAAGCTCGTGCGCGTGTGGGAGAACATGCACGTGGAGCAGGTCTACCGCACCGATTCGTTCGGCGTGATCCGCACCGGCGCGAAGTGGATCACGATGATGTCCATGGGCTGGGCCCTCGCGCGCATGCGCAAGCTGCGGCCGCGGTCGATGCTGGACAACGCGCCGCTGCATGACCTGCTCGCCGAAATGATCGACCTCGACCGGGTCGGCCGGCTCATCGCCGACGGCCACCTGAAGGCGCTGGCGGTCAGCGCGTCGAGCTACACCTCGGGCGGCCACGTCACGTTCTACCAGTCGGCCGACGAGCACCTGCCGTGGATCCGCTCGAACCGGCTCGCGGTGCAGGGCGAGCTCACGATGGCGCACTTGCTGGCGTCGGCCGCGATCCCGTTCATGTTCCCGGCCGTCACCCTGCCGCTGCAGGGCGCGTACGAATGGTTCGGCGACGGCTCGATGCGCCAGACGGCGCCGATCTCGCCGGCGATCCACCTGGGCGCCGACCGCATCCTCGTGATCGGGGCGGGGCGCATGCGCGAGCCCGCGGGGCCGCGGTTCATGGGGCCGTCGCCGTACCCGTCGATCGCGCAGATCGGCGGCCACGCGCTCTCGAGCATCTTCCTCGATGCGCTGGCCGTCGACGCGGAACGCCTGCAGCGCATCAACGCCACGCTGGCGCTGATCCCCGAGGACGTGCGCAACCAGGCCGCGCTCAAGCCGGTGCGCCTGCTGCTGATCTCGCCGTCGGAACGCCTGGACGACATCGCCGGCCGCCACCTCGACGCGCTGCCCAGCTCGATCCGCGCGCTGCTGCGCGGCATCGGCGTCTCGCAGGGCGGCCCCGGCAGCAACGGTTCCGCGCTGGCCAGCTACCTGCTGTTCGAGGACGCCTACACGCGCGAGCTGATGGCCCTCGGCGAGAAGGACACCGAGGTCCGGCGCGCCGAGGTGCTCGAGTTCTTCGACCTCGTCGACGGCCCCGCGCCGGCCGCATGACGGCGGCCATCCGCCGGGCGCGGTCGCAGGACGCTGCCGAGGTCGCGCGCCTCTACGCGCAGCTCGTCGCGAACTCCGCGCTGGAGGTGGTGCCGCAGCGCCTCGCCGAACTCGAGACTTCAGCGGACGCCGCGCTGTTCGTGGCCGATGGCGGCGACGGACTTGCCGGCACGGTGCTGGTGGCGCTGTGCCCCGACGCGATGTTCGGACGCCGTCCGTTCGCGGTGGTCGAGAACATCGTGGTCGACGCCGGGGCGCGCGGGCACGGCATCGGCAAGGCGCTGCTGGGCGCGGTCGAACGCTTCTGCCGGGCCGCCGACTGCTCGAAGAGCATGCTGCTCAGCGCCATCGAGCGCGCCGACGCGCACGCCTTCTTCGAACGCCAGGGCTACGCGGGCGACCGCAAGCGCGGATTCGTCAAGTACCGCGGCGCGTTCGTTGCTCCGGAATGAAAGGCGCCCCGCGGGGCGGGGCGACTTGATGGACGATGCGGGCACGCGGCCCGCGTCAGCTCACTTCTTGGCAGCCGAGGCAGCCGACGCCTTGGCAGCGGCCTTGTCGGCCTTCTTCTGGGCGGCGGCGGAGGCCTTGTCGGCCTTGGCCTGCGCGGCGGCGGCCTTCTTGATTTCCTTGGCGCTGCTGGCCGGCGCGGCCGGGGTGGCGGCGACCGTGGCGCCGGTGGCCAGGGCCGGCTTGGCCGGCACCGCGGCGGCAGGCGTCGGTGCCGGCGTCGGCGCGGGCTTGGCCGCGACG
>CAIMXF010000043.1:0-7500 GCA_903845345.1 uncultured beta proteobacterium | reverse complement strand
ATTGACGCCCCACCGTCGCTGTCCCCCGAGCGGAGGCTGCGCGCGCGCTCCCTGCCCCCGGGGCCGGCCGCGAGCGGCCCGGCAGAGCCGGATCCGCCGCTCCCTTGAACTTCATCGCGAGGTTCGAGCCGGGGCGCCGGCGAGGTTTTTTCATCCACCAACGAGAGTTCAGTGATGATCAACATCCCTGTCAGCCTCGAGTTCTTCCCGCCGAAGACGCCCGAAGGCATGGCCAGGCTCGCGGCGGCGCGGGCCGAGCTGTACGCGTTGAAGCCCGAGTTCTGTTCGGTGACCTACGGCGCCGGCGGATCCACGCAGATGGGCACGCTGCAGGTGGTGCAGGCGATCCGCGACGAAGGCGTCGTGGGCGTGCCGCACTTCACGTGCATCGGCGCCACCCGCGCGAGCGTGGGCGAGACGCTGGACGGCTTCAAGGCCGCCGGCATGGAGCGTCTCGTCGCGCTGCGCGGCGACCTGCCCAGCGGTTCGGGCAGCTTCGGCGAGTTCCGATACGCCACCGAGCTGATCGAGGCCATCCGCAAGCACTCTGACGACCACTTCCACATCGAGGTGGCCGCCTATCCCGAGACGCATCCGCAGGCGCGTTCGCCGCAGGCCGACCTGAAGGCCTTCGCGTCCAAGGTGGCCGCTGGCGCCGACTCCGCCATCACGCAGATGTTCTTCAACGCCGATGCGTACTTCCGCTTCGTCGACGAAGTTCGCAGGATGGGCATCGACATCCCCATCGTGCCGGGCATCATGCCCATCACCAACTCGAGCGGCCTGATGCGCTTCGCCGACAACTCGGGCTGCGAGATCCCGCGCTGGATCCGGCTGCGGCTGGAGTCCTTCGGCGACGACACGACGTCCATCAAGGCCTTCGGCCTCGAGGTGATGGCGGCGCTGTGCGAGCGCCTGATCGCCGGCGGCGTGCCGTCGCTGCACTTCTACACGATGAACCAGGCGACCGCGACGATGGCGCTCGCCGACGCAATCGGCGGTTAGGCGAACGACAGGCGAGGCGACGGGCGCGTGCGGCCGCCTCGCGCTGGCGTCAGCCGCGATCGTGCAGGCCGTCGGAGTCGACGCGCACCTTCTCGCCCACGGCGGGCGAGGTCGATTCGCGCACCGTGCGCAGCGAGCCGTCGTCCAGGTGGGTATGCATG
This sequence comes from uncultured beta proteobacterium, assembly GCA_903845345.1. Classification (GTDB taxonomy): domain Bacteria; phylum Pseudomonadota; class Gammaproteobacteria; order Burkholderiales; family Burkholderiaceae_C; genus Scleromatobacter. The sequence continues at coordinate 6,334 of CAIMXF010000043.1, read as the reverse complement.
GGAATCTCCTGTTTCCGGTCGGACGCGGGCCGAGGGGCCGGCGTGATCCGGGAAACGAGGCGATCCGCTTGCCCGGCTGCCCGGCCGTGGCAACGTCCCGATGCGTTTGCGGTCCCGCGCGCCTCACGCGCGCGCCGCGCCCGCCACGAAAAAGGGCGTTCGCCGCGGCGAACGCCCTTTCATGTCGACACGGTTCGAGTTACGGATTGGTCGAGGTGCGCGGATCGCCCGCCGCCCTGTAGCCCGTCAGGCCGAACAACTTGCGCACGTCCGGCGAGCCGTTGCCGTAGGTGTAGTTGTAGTTGTAGCTCGGGAAGTCGTCGTAGACGACGCCGTTGTAGCCCGGGTTGTTGCGATGGTAGAACTGGAACTCCGGCGGTGCGTTGACGCCGCCGGCCAGGGTCTGCAGCGCGCCGAGCGCGTACAGGTAGTAGTTGACGTTGCCCACGCGATGGTTCTTCTTGCCCAACTGCTGCTCGAACAGCGCCAGGGCGCCGACGAACTCCGGCGACGCCACCGAGGTGCCGATCACGCCGGAGAAACCACCGCCGATGCCGACGCCGTACGCGACCACGGCGGCGCTGTCGTCGGGGCTGCAGTCCTGCGGGTAGGCGACGGTGCCGGGGCAGCCGCCGACCTGCATGCCCACGTCGGGAATGGTGCGCCACTTGCCGCCGCCCGTCTTGGCCAGGGCCTGGTACAGCGGCTTCTTGAAGACGACGCTGACGCCGCCTCCGGAACCCCAGCGGCCGCCCGTCACCACGCCGCCGATGCCCCAGGGATCGGTGTTGGCGAGGGTCTCGGGTTCGCTGAACTCGCTCTCGCGCACGTAGGCCGACTTGAAGTTGGTCTTGGTCGCGGTGGACAGCGCGGTGGTGATCAGGTTGCCGCCGCCGACGGCCGTGACGGCCGGATCGTCGGCCGGCGTGCTCACGCTGGGCACGTAGATGCCCGGGCCGGTGCCGTTGTTGTAGTTCAGGTCGGGGCATTCGAGGCCCGCCTCGTCGCCGGAGCTGGCGACGAAGGTGATGCCCTGCGCGTTGCCTTGCAGGAACAGTTCGTGTTGCTGCTGCAGCAGGTACGTGTAGTCGACGCCGGCGTTGTAGGCCGCCGTGTAGTTGAGCTCGCAGCCGCCGAACGACGAATTGACGATGTCGTACTTGTTGGAGTCGACGATGGCCGTGTAGCCGGCCGTGATGTTGTCGTCGCTCAAGGTGGGCAGGCTCACCAGCGTGACCTTCGAGCCGGGCGCGCCGCCGAGCACCTGCTGCACGTCCAAGCTGGCCTCGAAGGTGCCGTCGCCGCCGATGACGCCGCCGCCGTTGATCAGCACGGGCGCCGTCACGTCGGGCGATGCCTTGCCGGTCGTGGTCTGGAAGCCCTCGTGCAGGAACATCTGGTGGATGTCGTCCGGGAAGATCTGGTCCGCCATCAGCACCGCGACGCTGACGTTGCTGCCGTCGGTCGCGTTGCCGTAGGCCGGATAGTCGTAGGCCTGCTTCAGGTCGTTGTACCAGTACGCGCCGTAGGGGCTGTAGCGGTTGTCGACGCCGGCGGCGGGTCCGTGAGCCACCTGGATGGAGTGCACCTTGCGCTCCGGCACCGTGGACAGGCCGACGACGCGCATCTCGATCGTGCCCAGTTCGCTGGGCACCTGCGGCGCCCTGGCGGCCTGGAAGCGCACGTGCTTGCCCTTCGTGACCTTCTGGATCGGGGTGGCCAGCGCCTGCGCGACCTGCGCCGCGCTGCCGCTCGCGCGCACCGCGTGGGCGTTGGTCGAGACGATGGTCAGGCCGCGCGCGGCGAGCGCGGTCGCCACCGCCTGGATGTCGGCCGGCCGCGGGCCGTACTCCGCCAGGAAGTCGGCCGGCTGCAGCCACTGGTGGTATTGCGGCGACGACTGGTCGTGCATCTTGGCGATCAGCGCCTCGAGCCGCTCCTGATGGCGCAGCGGCAGGTAGATGCTGAACTGGACGACGTCCTGCGGCGCGGCGGCCGTCACCACCTGCGGGGCCTCTGCCGACAGCGCGGCCTGGCCGGCGAGCATGCCGATCGCGCAAAGCGCCGCGGCTGTCAACTGGTTGATTCTCATGGGGATCTCCTTGTTGTGGAATCTGTCACCGGAATGAGCCCGGCGCAAAACCTGAAAAGTCTGGGTGCCGAGGATAGGGCTGTCAACGGCGCCTTGGCGTCGAATCTTGGGGAGTGCTATCCCGATTGGGGTTAGCGCGAACGGGTTGGCGTGCCGTTGGAACCGCCGTGCGGCGCGGTGGCAGCTCGACGGCAGTTTCGGTGCGGATGTCACGGCGGCGTCACATCGTGTCACGACACTCGCGCGCTTCACCAGCGCCGCGTCGATGGCGCCCGTGCATGACCGCCGAAGTCGTTCGGCTCCCATAACAAGGATGGATTTCCTGATGCCGACCTTCTCGTCGACCTTTGCCTTCGCACGCGCTCCCTTCGTTCTCGTTCCGCTGCTGGCCGCGCTCGCCGTCGGCCAGGCCGGGGCCCAGACCACCACCGTCAGCACCGCCTCGACGACGGCCCAATCCCTGGCGGACGGCCAGAAGCTGGCGGTGACGTCCACCGGCTCGCTCACCGTCAGCGGCAGCGCGCTGGCGGTCTCACTCACGCCCTCGGCCAAGGGCACCGTCAGCATCGACAACCAGGGCACGATCGCGCAGACCGGCTCGGCCCGCGCGATCCAGGACGGCAAGACCGTCACGCTGACCCTCACCAACGGCAGCGCGACGAACTCCGCGGCCAGCATCACGACAGTCGGCTCCGACGTCATCCAGCTGACCAACAAGGGCGACACCGTCACGCTGAACAACTACGGCTCGATGATCGTCACCACCAACGCCACTGGCGCGGGTGCGCAGGCGGTGGACTTCAACGCGATCACGACCGGCGGCAACTCGATCAACAACTACACCGGCGCGCTGTTGAAGGCGCTCAACGCCGACGCGGTGCGCCCGGGCGTCAACGGGATCGTGAACAACGCGGGCACGATCCTGTCGGTCGACAGCTTCGCCAACAGCGGCAACGACGGCATCGACGTGCAGGCCAACACCGGCGTGGTGATCAACAACCAGGCCGGCGGCCTGGTCGAGGGCGCCCGCCACGGCATCACGGGCGGACCGGCCGCCGCCGGCACGGCCTTCACCACCACGGTGACCAACGCCGCCGGCGCGACGATCCGCGGCGACGACGGCTCGGGCATCAACCTCGACGGCTTCGACGCCAGCCAGTCGGCCACCGTCACCAATCACGGCACCATCGTCGGCAACGGCGTCACCGGCGACGGCGACGGCGTCGACGTCGACGGCCTGATCACGCTGATCAACACCGGCGTGATCCGCTCGCTCAACGCCTATTCCCCGGCGGGCAGCGCTCCCGAATTCAGCGAGGGCGTGACCGTCGGTGGCGGCTCGATCACCAACTCGGGCCTCATCGAAGGCCTGGTCGCGGCCGGCAACACCAACGCGCTGGGCATCGGCATCACGCTGACCGGCAACGACGTCGCCGGCAGCACGACCGGCGCGCGCGACGGCATCTACGGCAACGCGACCGTCGAGAACCAGTCCGGCGGCGTGATCCGCGGCCAGAACAGCTCGGGCATCGCCATCAAGGGCAACCCCACGGCCTTCAGCACGACGATCACCAACGACGCTGGCGCGCTCATCCAGGGCGGCGGCACGACCGACGCCGCGATCCAGGCGGGCGTCGATCCGGTGACGATCAACAACGCCGGCAAGATCGACGGCAGCAGCAGCGGCAAGGCGTTCGTCGGCGGCGGCGGCGCCGTCACGTTCAACATCAGCGGCGGCGCGGCCGTGGTGCTGGGCAGCATCGACGGCGGCGCCGACGGTGCCAACAAGATGACGATCTCGCCGGGCGCCGGCAACACCTTCGCGTACGCATCGGGCATTTCCGACTTCAGCGCGGTCGACATCGCCAGCGGCACGGTCAGGCTCTCGGGCCAGAGCCGCTACACCGGCACGACGACGATCGAAGCGGGCGCCAGCCTGGTGCTGGACGGCGCGAACCGGCTCGCGGCCGGCAGCAAGCTCGACCTCGAGGGCGGCACGCTGAAGCTGGTGGACGTCCAAGGCGCGAACGCGCAGGAATTCGCGGCGCTGTCGGTCGGGCAGGATTCGGCGATCGACCTCGGCGGCTCCTCGCTGACGCTCGACGCGCTGGGCAACGTCGTCGCCGGCAAGACGCTGACGATCACCGATTACCTGCTGAATTCGGGCTACGCGATCCGCTTCGCCGGCAACCTCACGGGCAACGCCCTGTTCGACGAACTGATGAGCGAGACCACGATCGACGGCCTGAAGACCAGCGTCAGCTTCGAGAACGGCTACACCGACGTCACCGCCGTGCCGGAACCCGCCAACGTCGCGCTGCTGCTGGCCGGCCTGGGCCTGCTGGGCGCGGCCGCACGCCGCCGCAATCAGGCGTGAGGCCGGGCCGGGCATCGCCCGGCTTGCGCGTCCAAGGGGCCTTCGGGCCCTTTTTTCATGGGCTGCCCGACCGTGCGTGCAGGCGCGCGACGGCGCTTGAAAACCCGCCGACCGGCCCGCATGTGGCGCTCGGGCGACAATACGCGTCTCGCGCTGCCGCCACGCCGCGCCGGAGCGCGCACGCCGGGTCCCGGCCGCGCCGCTTGCTCCCTTCTTCGACCCAGACCAAATCGGGCATCAATCATGGAAAAGCAAACTCTCTCATTCCAGGCCGAGGTCAAGCAGATCCTGCACCTCGTCACGCATTCGCTGTACTCGAACAAGGAGATCTTCCTGCGCGAGCTGGTGTCGAACGCGTCGGACGCCTGCGACAAGCTGCGCTTCGAGGCCATCGACCATCCGCAGTTCCTGGAAGACGCGCCCAACCTCGAGCTGCGCATCTTCTTCGACGCCGAAAAGCGCACGCTGACGATCCGCGACAACGGCATCGGCCTGTCGGCGGAAGAGGCCGTGTCGCACCTGGGCACGATCGCCAAGAGCGGCACCCGGGAGTTCATGGCCAAGCTCGAAGGCGACCAGAAGAAGGACGCCTCGATGATCGGCCAGTTCGGCGTCGGCTTCTATTCGGGCTTCATCGTGGCCGACCGGATGACGGTCGAATCGCGCCGTGCCGGCCTGCCGGCCGAGCAGGGCGTGCGCTGGAGCTCGGAAGGCACGGGCGACTTCGAGATCGAGGAGATCACCCGCACCGAACGCGGCACCGACGTCATCCTGCACCTGCGCGAGGGCGAGGACGAGTTCCTGCGTCCGTGGAAGCTGAAGTCCATCATCTCGAAGTACTCCGACCACATCTCGCTGCCCATCCTCATGAAGAAGGAGGAGTGGAACGGCGAGACCGCCGAGTACAAGACGCTCGACGAGTGGGAGACGGTCAACAAGGCGGCCGCGCTCTGGGCGCGCAGCAAGAGCGACATCTCCGACGCCGAGTACCAGGAGTTCTACAAGCAGATCAGCTACGACTCCGACGCGCCGCTGGCCTACACGCACAACCGGGTCGAAGGCCGCAGCGAGTACACGCAGCTGCTGTACATCCCGGCCAAGGCGCCGTTCGACCTGTGGAACCGCGACAAGCGCGGCGGCGTGAAGCTGTACGTCAAGCGCATCTTCATCATGGACGACGCCGAGGCGCTGATGCCGGTGTACCTGCGCTTCGTCAAGGGCGTGGTCGACTCGGCCGACCTGCCGCTCAACGTCTCGCGCGAGCTGCTGCAGGAAAGCCGCGACGTCAAGGCGATCCGCGAAGGCTCGACCAAGCGCGTGCTGTCGATGCTCGAATCGCTGGCCGACAGCGAGGACGTGGTCGAGAAGGACAAGTACCAGGCGTTCTGGGACGAGTTCGGCGCGGTGCTGAAGGAAGGCATCGGCGAGGACCACGCCAACAAGGATCGCCTGGCCAAGCTGTACCGCTTCGCGTCGACGCATGCCGACAAGGGCGTGTCGCTGGCCGACTACGTGTCGCGCATGAAGGAAGGCCAGCAGGCCATCTACGTGATCGCCTCCGACTCGCTGGGCGCGGCCAAGGCGAGCCCGCAGCTCGAGATCTTCCGCAAGAAGGGCATCGAGGTGCTGCTGCTCACCGACCGCGTCGACGAGTGGCTGCTGTCGCACCTGCACGAGTTCGAGGGCCACACGCTGCAGAGCGTCGCCAAGGGCGCGGTCGATCTCGGCTCGCTGCAGGACGAGGAAGAGAAGAAGGCCGCCGAGGCCGCCGCCACGGCGTTCGCGCCGGTGCTGGAGCGGCTCAAGGAATCGCTGAAGGATCGCGCGAAGGACGTGCGAGCCACCTCGCGCCTGGTGGAAGATCG
>CAIMXF010000042.1 GCA_903845345.1 uncultured beta proteobacterium | reverse complement strand
GCGCTGCTGATCGCGCTCGGCTTCGAGTTCGTCAACGGCTTCCACGACACCGCCAACGCGGTCGCCACGGTGATCTACACCAACTCGCTGCCGCCGCAGGTCGCGGTCGTGTGGTCGGGGCTGTTCAACTTCCTGGGCGTGCTCGTCTCGAGCGGCGCGGTGGCCTTCGGCATCATCTCGCTGCTGCCGGTCGAACTGATCCTGCAGGTGGGCTCGGGCGCCGGCTTCGCGATGGTGTTCGCGCTGCTGATCGCCGCCATCGTGTGGAATCTCGGCACGTGGGCGCTGGGCCTGCCGGCCTCGTCGTCGCACACGCTGATCGGCTCGATCATCGGCGTGGGCGTGGCCAACGCGCTGATGCACGGCCGCGACGGCACGAGCGGCGTCGACTGGAGCCAGGCCATCAAGATCGGCTACTCGCTGCTGCTGTCGCCGCTGGTGGGCTTCGTCGCGTCGGCGCTGCTGCTGCTGGCCATGCGCGCGTTCGTCAAGAGCAAGGCGCTGTACGAGGCGCCCAAGGGCTCCGAGCCACCGCCGCTGTGGATCCGCGCGCTGCTGGTGCTGACCTGCACGGGCGTGTCGTTCTCGCACGGCTCCAACGACGGCCAGAAGGGCATGGGCCTGATCATGCTGATCCTCGTGGGCACGGTGCCGATCTCGTATGCGCTCAACCGCGCGATGCCGGCCGACCAGACGGCCCAGTTCGCGACGATCGCCCACGTGGCGCAGGCCTCGCTCGAGCGCACCGCCCCCGGCGCCGCGCCGACCGATGCACGCGCGACGCTGTCGCGCTACGTGCGCACCAAGGCCGTCGAGCCCACGACGCTGCCCGCGCTGGCCGCCATCGCCGGGTCGATCGGCGACCAGGTGCAGCAGCACGACACCCTGGCCAAGGTGCCGGCCGCGGCCGTCGCCAACGTGCGCAACGACATGTACCTGGCCTCGGAGACGATCCGCCTGGTCGACAAGGATGCGCACGTCACGCTGGACCCCGACACGCACAAGCACCTGATGTCGTTCAAGACTCAGATCGACGCCGCGACCAAGTTCATCCCGCTGTGGGTGAAGGTGGCCGTCGCGATCGCGCTGGGGCTGGGCACGATGATCGGCTGGAAGCGCATCGTCGTCACGGTGGGCGAGAAGATCGGCAAGACGCACCTGACCTACGCGCAGGGCATGTCGGCCGAGGTGGTGGCGATGTTCACCATCGGCCTGGCCGACAACTTCGGCCTGCCGGTGTCCACGACGCACGTGCTGTCGTCGGGCGTCGCCGGCACGATGGCTGCCAACCGGTCGGGCCTGCAGTGGTCGACGATCCGCAACCTGGCGATGGCCTGGGTGCTGACCCTGCCCGCGGCCATCCTGCTTTCGGGTAGCCTGTACTGGCTGTTCACCAAGCTGTTCTGATCCGGAGCGACCGCATGAATGCATTGTTCGACCATGACGCGATGCGCCGTCGCATCGAGCGCGAACTCGTCGACGGCTACGACGAAGAGATCGAGATGGAGATGGAGGACCGCCTCGTGGCCGACCCGCTGGACGCCAGCGGCGAGGACGCGAACGAGCGCGTACGCTACTTCCGGGAGCTGTTCCGCCTGCAGGGCGAGCTCGTCAAGCTGCAGGACTGGGTCGCGGCCACGCGCCAGAAGGTCGTGATCCTCTTCGAGGGCCGCGACGCCGCCGGCAAGGGCGGCGTGATCAAGCGCATCACGCAGCGCCTGAACCCGCGCGTCTGCCGCACGGTCGCCCTGCCCGCGCCCAACGACCGCGAGCGCACGCAGTGGTATTTCCAGCGCTACGCGGCCCACCTGCCGGCCGCCGGCGAGATCGTGCTGTTCGACCGCAGCTGGTACAACCGCGCCGGCGTCGAGCGCGTGATGGGCTTCTGCAACGATGACGAGTACGAGGAGTTCTTCCGCTCCGTGCCCGCCTTCGAGGGCATGCTGCAGCGCTCGGGCATCAAGCTGATCAAGTACTGGTTCTCGATCACCGACGACGAACAGGAACTGCGCTTCCTCGGCCGCATCCACGACCCGCTCAAGCAGTGGAAGCTGAGCCCGATGGATCTCGAGAGCCGCCGCCGCTGGGAGGAGTACACGAAGGCAAAGGAGGTGATGCTGGAGCGCACCCACAGCGCCGAGTCGCCGTGGTGGGTCGTGCACGCGGTCGACAAGAAGATGGCGCGGCTGAACTGCATCCACCACCTGCTGCAGCAGTTCCAGTACACCGAGGTCGAGCACCCGGCCGTCCACCTGCCGGAGCGCCAGCGCCACGAGCACTACTCGCGCCAGGCCGTGCCCGAGGAGATGATGGTGCCGGACTACTACGGCAAGTAGGCCGCGGTCGACGCCGCACGGGCCGCGCCGCCTTCGGGACGCGCGGCCTTTTTTCCGGTTGCGTTCAGTCGCGCCGCCGCACTTCGGGCAGTTGCCGCCGGCCCTGCGCCGACACCTGCGCCGCGGCGCGCACCCCGTTCGATTCGACGATGCCCACCACGGCCATCGCCGCCGGGTCCGACGCCGCCAGCCGGCGTGCGTCGCCGAGCGGGTCGCACGCGAAGTCGTTGCAGACGTCGGAGCGGCGCTCGCGCGGCAGCACGCAGCCGCGCTCGCCGTGGAACAGGCACGAGTGCTGCAGGTGCACGGGCGGCACGAGGGCGATGTAGTGGTCGACCGCGTCCGTCCACGTCGCCCCGGGTCGCTCGGCCAGCCAGGCGCGCAGCTGCCGCGGCGCGAGGAAGGCGCGGCCCTGCCGGCCCAGGCGGCAGCAGCGTCCGCGGCACAGCGCGCACAGGTTGGCCGCCATCGCGGTCGCGGCGGCGCCGTGGACGGCATCGTCGTCGTCGGGCGGCGGCGGCGGCCGGTCGTCGGCTTCGAGCGCGACCAGGTGCGCCCTCAGGTCGTCGATGTCGGAAGCGTCCGGCGGCGCGACATCCTCGGCATGGTGCTTGAGCCACAGCACCGGCGCGGCGGCCAGCCCCGGCATGTCCCAGGCCGCCGCGGCGGCTTCGCGCATCGCGTCGACCTCCGCGGCGCGCCGCTGGCGCGTGACGAGGTCGGCGGCGCGCCGCCGGCAATCCATCGCATCGCAGACGTCGCCGCGCATGGCCGCCAGCGTCGACAGCGGCTTGCGGCACCAGGCGCAGGAACGCGGCCGGAGCGTGAAGGCGGGGAGCGGCTCGGCAGGGCTCATCGCGGCATCGTAGCCACCCGGCCGCCGGAAAGCCATGGCGCGCAGCAAGGTCGACGGACGCCCCCCTATCATCGATGCAACCTTGATCCACACCCTTCCTGAAGGAACGCACCGATGTTGTTCGACCCGATCCAGATCCGCAACCTGTCGCTGGCCAACCGCACGGTGATGTCGCCGATGACGCGCAGCCGTGCCGTCGAGAACAACACGCCCAACGCGCTGATGGCCGAGTACTACGGGCAGCGCGCGACCGCCGGGCTGATCGTCACCGAAGGCACGTCGCCGTCGCCCAACGGGCTCGGCTATCCGCGCATCCCGGGGCTGTTCAACGCCGCACACGTCGCCGGCTGGAAGCGGGTGACCGACGCCGTGCACGCCAGGGGCGGCAAGATCGTCATCCAGCTGATGCACACCGGCCGCGTCACGCACACCGACAACCTGCCCGCAGGCGCGGAGGTCGTGGCGCCGACGTCGGCGGTGTGTCCCGGCGAGATGTACACCGACAAGTCGGGTGGCATGCAGCCCTACTCCGTGCCGCGCGCGATGGCCGAGGCCGACATCCGGCACGCCGTCGACGAGTACGCGCAATCGGCGACGCTGGCGGTCGAGGCCGGCTTCGACGGCATCGAGCTGCACGCGGCCAACGGCTACCTGATCGAGCAGTTCCTCAACGGCAACGTCAACACCCGCACCGACGGCTGGGGCGAGACCGCCGAGGGGCGCAACCGCTTCGCGCTCGAAGTCGCGCGCGCCGCCAGCGCCGCCATCGGCGCCGACAAGGTGGGCATCCGCCTGTCGCCCTACGGCGTGTTCAACGGCACCGGTTCGTTCGAGGGCATCGACGCGCAGTACGAGGCGCTCGTCGCCGAACTGTCCAGGCTGGGCCTGCTGTACCTCCACGTGCTCGACCACTCCGCGATGGGCGCGCCTGCGGTGCCCGACGCGATCAAGGCCGCGCTGCGCGCCGCGTTCGACGGCCCGTTCATCGCCGCCGGCGGCTTCAACCACGGCAGCGCGGAGCAGGTGCTGGTCGACGGGAAGGCCGACCTGGTCGCCTTCGGCCGGCCGTTCCTGGCCAACCCGGATCTGGTCGCACGCATGCAGAAGGACGCGCCGCTGAACCCGGTCGACTTCGACAAGGCCTACACGCCGGGCGCCGACGGCTACACCGACTATCCGACGCTGGCCTGACACGACGACCCGGCTCGCTGCGCTCCCCGCCCCCGCGGGGCTCAGGCCGGCTCTCTCCGGAGCGGCCGAGCGCTCGCCGGCAGGACGCGGCGGACACCGCGGCGCCTTCAGTCGCGGTGCCTGAATGCCAGCCAACCGGCCACCGCGGTGATGCCGAACACGATGGCCGCGACCCAGTGGAAACCGTGCGGATCCTGCGCCAGCGGGATGCCGCCGACGTTCATGCCCAGCAGTCCGGCCACCAGGTTGATCGGCAGCGCCAGCACGGTCACGACGGTCAGCGTGAACACGCTGGAGTTCGTGTGCTCGCCCACCTGCGCGGCGATCTCGTCCTGCAGCAGCTTGATGCGCTCCTGCAGCGCCGCCAGGTCGCGCAGCACCAGCGAGAACTCCTCGGTGGCCTGGCGCAGCGCGTCGAGGTCACCCTCGTCGGTCCACGGCGGCGGCTGGCGCAGCAGGCGGAACAGCGCGCCCGGCTCGGGCGCGAGCAGCCGCTGCAGCCGCACCATCACGCGGCGCAGGCGGCCGAGGTCGGCGCGCTTGTCGCCGAGGCGGCCCACCAGCAGCTGGTCCTCCACGTCGTCGACCTGCAGCGTGGCCTGTCGCACGATGCGCACCAGCACGTCGGCCTGGTCCTGCAGCAGGCGGTCGAGGAACAGCAGCGACGAGCGGAACACGATGCCCCCGCGCACCGCCTCGCGCAGGCGGTCGATCGAACGCAAGGCGTGCACCCGCGCGGTGATCGCCATGCGCGGGCCGACGTTGACCCACAGCGTCTCGATCTGCGACGGATCGAACGAGAACTCGAACGACACGTCGTTGACGACGGCCACCAGCGTGTCGCGGGCGTCCTCGATGCGCGTCGAGCGCGAGCCTTCGTGCAGCGCCGAGAAGAACTCGGGCGCCACCGCCAGGTTCTGCGCGATCCACGGCTCGGCGCCGGCATCGGCGAGGTTGAAGTGCAGCCAGATGAAGTCGCGGGTGCCCACCGCCGAGGGGTCGGCCAGCCATTCGAGCGCGCGCGCGAGATCGATGGGGATTCCGGCCTGGCCGCCGGCGAACAGGTAGCCGCAGATCAGGCCGTGGGGATCGGAACCGTAGCGAATGTCCATGGGCGGGCGGTCACCTGCTGCAGCTTGCAGCAAACTGAAGATCGTCGCCCGGGCCTGTGACCACCGCGTGACGGTCGCGGCCGCGGCTTCGGGTGACCCGTGCATGGCAAGATCGACGCCTCGGCCCGCCGTGGCCCTCCTTGCAATCAACGCATGAACGTTTCCCTCCGCACCGCGATCGCATTCGCCGCGACCGCGCTCTCGCTGCAGGCCGTCGCGGCAGCCGCGCCCGTCCCCGCGGCCTCGGCGCCGCTGCCCGCCGGCAAGTGCGAGGCCCCGACGGCCGACCGCGCCGCCAACCACGCCTGCGCCGTCGGTCTGGCGCGCCACGCCGAGGCGGAACGCGCCGCCGGCCGCAACGACGCCGCCGTGGCCGCGTTCGCGCGCGCCGACCAGTTCTCGCCCGACGACCTGCGCTTCGCCATGTCGCACGCGGCCCTCGCGCTGAAAGTCTCGAACCAGCTGACGCCGGCCGGCATCGACGCCGCGGCCAAGGCCGCGCCGGACGACGTCGGCCTCGCGATGACGCAGGCGGAACTGGCGATCTCGAAGAAGGACTTCGCCGGCGCCCTGGCCGACCTCGACCGGGTGCTCGCCAGGCGCCCCGACGCGCTGCTGGCCTGGGAGATGCGCGGCACCGCCAACGTCGCCCGCCCGGACTTCCCCGCCGCGCGCGCCGACGTCGACCACGCGCTGCGCCTCGATCCCAGGTCGCCGGCCGCGCTGCGCCTGCGCGGCATCCTGCGCGACAACACCGGCGACTACGCCGGCGCGCTGGCCGACTACCAGGCCGCGCACGCGCTTGCCCCGCGGCCCGACGATCCGTTCGTGATCGGCTCGACGCAGTTCCTGCAGCACCAGTTCGGCGACGCCGCCGCCACGCTCGCCACGCGCACGCCGCCGGCGCCCGACGGCACCTACTGGCGCCTCTGGCGCTACATGGCGCTCGCGCGCCTGACCGGCATCGAGCGCGCGAGCGGGGCCCTGGGCCCCGGCACGCCGCCGGGCGGCAGCGCGCCGTGGCCGGGCCCGGTGGTCGACTTCTTCCACGGCACGATCGACGCGGCCACGCTGCTGGAACACGCGCGGAGATCGCAGGAGGCGCAGGACCTGTCGCAGGTCTGCGAGGCCACGTTCTACATGGCCGAGGACGCGCTGCTGCGCCAGCACGGCGACTTCTTCGGGCTGTTCAGGCAGGCGGTGAAGGACTGTCCGATCAACTTCCACGAGTACGAGGGCGCGATGGCCGAACTCCGCGCGGCGGGCGAGCCGTCGACCGCTTCCGCGCGTGCCGCCCCGGCCACGGCAACCGCGCCCGGGCCGGTCGCGTCGGACGCTCGCTGAGGTCGCGCCCGTGACGATCGGTCGCCGGCGACCGCGGGTGCGAGTTGCCCGGCGCACGGCCAGCTAGCCAACGCCGCAGTCTTGCGGCAAACTGAAGGTTTTTCCACTTCGGCGTCGCTTTACCTGACTGTGTGATAGTCGCGTAATTCAATGCCGTCAAGGGCGTTCATGTTGACCCGTGCCCAATGGCAAGCGTGCAAGCGCACGATCGTGGACCGCTACGCCACGCCCAGCGACGGTCGCGGCCTGCTGCAGTTCCTGACGGTCATCGTGCCGATCGCGTTGCTCTGGGTGGCCATCCCCCGGGCCGCCCACGTCTCGCCCTGGCTCGTCGTTGCGGCCACTCTGTGCCTGAGCCTGTTCCTGCTGCGCGGCTTCGTGCTGATGCACGACTGCGGCCACTACAGCCTGTTCCGCTCGCGGTGGCTGAACCGCATCGGCGGCTTCCTGCTGGGCGTGCTGGCCGGCATGCCGCAGCCCGTGTGGGCAGAGAACCATCGCTACCACCACGTCACCAACGGCAACTGGGCCAAGTACCGCGGCCCGCTCAACGTCGCCCGCGTCTCGGACTACCTCGCGATGAGCGCAAGCGAGCGGCGCCGCTATCGCTACATGCGCGACATCCTGCTGTCGCCGGTCGCCGGCGGCGTCTACTTCCTGCTCAATCCGCGCATCACGTGGCTGCGCGCCACCTTCCACCTGCTGCGCCGACTGTTGCGCACGGGCCGCATCGGTACCGCGCCGCCGCCCGGCTGCGCGTCGATGACCCACTACCGCCACATGACGTGGAACAACCTGGTGCTGCTCGCGGCCTGGGCGCTGATGGCGTGGGCCGTCGGCCCGGCGCTGTTCTTCGCCTGCTACATCGTGAGCGGCTCGCTGGCCGGCGGCTACGGCATCGTGCTGTTCACCGTGCAGCACAACTTCGAGCACTCCTACGCCAGCGCGGACGAAGGCTGGGATCGCGACCTCGCCGCGCTGCGCGGCACGAGCTATCTCATCCTGCCGGGCTGGCTCAACTGGATCACCGCCGACTCCGCGTACCACCACGTGCACCACCTGTGCGCCGGCGTCCCCAACTACCGCCTGGCCGCCTGCCACAAGGAACACGAACAGCTGTTCGCGAGCGTGCAGCGGGTGGGGCTGTTCGAGATTCCGTCGGCGCTCAAGCACATCCTGTGGGACGTGAACGCGCGCCGGCTGGTGTCGGTAGCGGAGGCGGAGGCCATGCAGCAGGACGGCGAACTGGCCGTCGTTCGCTGAGGCGTCGCCGCTCGCGCGCCTGACGAACGCGCGGCCCGAAGGAAACGACACGCCCATGTCCCCATGCGATCATCGTGACGTGGCATCGGTTTTCGAAGCCGCGGGCGGCCTTGACGGACTGCGCCGTCTCGCCGACGCGTGGCACATCCGCGTGATGGCCGACGAGGTCGTCGGCCACGCGTTCAGCCACGGCTTCCATGCCCGGCACACCGAGCGGCTCGCGGCCTATTGGGCCGAAGCCCTCGGCGGCCCGCCGCTCTATTCGGCCTCGCTCGGGGACGAGACCGGCGTCGTGCGCATGCACAGCGGCAACGGGCCGCACGAAGAGATGGATCGCCGCGCGATCGCCCGCTTCGACGAGGCGCTCGTCGATGTCGGACTGTCGCCGCACGATGGCGTGGCACAGGTGCTGCACGACTATTTCGCCTGGGCGACCACGACGACGATGTCGCGCTACCACGCGTCCGCCGAGGACGTGCCGGCCGGGCTGGCGATCCCGCGCTGGTCCTGGGGCGGACTGCAGGCCTGAGGCACGCGCCAGCCTTCTGCGCGGCCGCCGGCCACGGATCGACGATGCGGCCGCGATCGCGGAGGGTCACGACCGCACTGCCGCCGGTCTAGCCATCGCACACCTTCGCCGCCGTCGCTGCATGCGATGTTGCCGCGCGCGCCGGGACGACCGGCGCCGTCGCCTTCGACGGCCCCCCGCGCAACCGCTCAGTGCCCCGTGCGCACCTGGGCGACGAGGCTGTCGACCACCGCGAGCGCCTGCGCCGCGCCACGGGCCTGCGCGGGCGAGGTCAGCCAGCGGCCTTGCACCGCGAGCGTCGGCACGCCCATGGGAGCGATGTCCTCCGCCTCGAACAGCGCGTTGGCCTGCTGCACTTTCGTGCGCACGCCAAACGAGTTGAACAACGCCATGAAGCGCGTCGCGTCGATGCCGTTGGCGGTGACGAAGGCCGCGATGTCCTCGGGCTTGTCCAGACGCTGGTGCTGCAGGTGCACGGCGTTGAAGATCTTCCGCGGCAGGGTGTCGGCCAGGCCCATCGCCTCCAGCGCGAAATACATGGCCTGGAAGTTCGCGTGGTTCTGCAGGAAGGGCACCGGCGAGCGGTGGAACCGGATGCCGGCCGGCTTGCGCGCGACCCACGATTCCAGCGTGGGCTCGAACTCGAAGCAGTGCGGACACGCGAAGCTGAAGAACTCCACCACGTCGACCATGCCGGCCGGTGCTGCCGATGGCGACGGGTTGGCGATGACCACGTAGTCGCGGCCGGCGACCGGCGCGCCCTGCGCTTGCGCAAAGCGGGCCAGGCCCAGCCCGATGGACGACGCAGCGAGCGCCGAGAAGTGGCGACGTTTCAAGAGAATACTTTCGGTGTTGGGCTCAGGCTTGGTCTGCCGGACGCCGCGAAGGTTCCGCCCGCGCCGGCGGCCCGGTCACTTTCCGCGCTGGTAGTCCACCGGCTCGTAGGCGTAGCCGCTGCCGTTGGCCACGAGATGGCCCATGCCCGGGAACGGCAGGTGCGCCGCCGCGATCAGCGTGCCGTCCCGGGCGGCCTGCGCGAACACCTTGAGGCGCTGCGCCTCGGCGGACGGGGCGTCCGAGTCGAACGCGATGGTCACGGTCGGATCGTCGAACTGCACCGCGGCCACGTGGATCAGGTCGCCGGTGACGATCATCTTCGCGCCCTGGCTCTCGACGACGTAGCTCGTGTGGCCCGGCGTGTGGCCCGGCGTGGCCCAGCTGTGCACGCCCGGCACGATCTCGGCGTCGCCGACGACGGGCTGCAGCCGGCCCGAGTCCTGGTACGCGCCGAAAGCGCTCATCGCGCTGGCGAAGCCGGCCTTCGCCTCGGCCGGCGCGGCGTCCATCTCGGCCTTGCTCAGGTAGTGCTCGATGTCGGCCTTGCCGGCGTGCACGATGGCCTTGGGAAACACCGCCACGCCCTCGTGCGACAGGCCGCCCATGTGGTCGCCGTGCATGTGCGTGATGAAGATGTCGTCGACCTCGTCGGGCCGGTAGCCGGCAGCGCGCAGGTTGGCCAGCAGCCGGCCCGAGGTCGGGCCGCTGTAGCCGCCGGTGCCGGTGTCGATGAGGATCAGCCGGCTGCCGGTGTTGACCAGGAACGCGTTGACCGAGGTTTCCACCGGCAGGCTCTGGAAGTGCTTCGCGAGCGCCGTGTTCGTCCTGGCGGCGGGTTGCTTGAGCAACTTGTCGACCGGCAGGTCGAAGCTGCCGTCGTACAGCGCGGTCACCTCGAAGTCGCCCAGGCTCATGCGATAGAACCCCGGGGCCTGCTTCTTCACCATCGGGGCGGCGGCCTGCACCGGGGCGACGGCGAGCGTCGAGAACACGGCGGCGGCGACGAGCGTGACGGCGCGCGCCGTGGCGGCCAGGCGGGTCTGGAACATGCGGATCCTTTCAGGAAGAGTTGCGCCGCATTGTGGCCGCACTTCGCGCGCGCCAGCTCGCGCCCCACGCGTGCCCTCGCGCGCGTGGGGACGTCATCCCTTCGTTGAACCGCCGGCCGGCTTCCCGGAATGCC
Source organism: uncultured beta proteobacterium (assembly GCA_903845345.1). GTDB lineage: Bacteria > Pseudomonadota > Gammaproteobacteria > Burkholderiales > Burkholderiaceae_C > Scleromatobacter. The sequence continues at coordinate 3,541 of CAIMXF010000042.1, read as the reverse complement.
GCGATCAGGGCGCCGCAGGCTGGAAGCGCGGGTCGCCGAACTGCCACAGCATGAAGCTCCAGCGGTCGGCAGCCATCTCCTGGCGCTGCGACTTGGTGCTGCCGATGCCGTGGCCGCCGTCGTACTGGATGCGCAGCAGCACCGGCTTGCCCGAGGCCGTCGCCGCCTGCATCCGCGCGGCCATCTTCATCGATTCCCAGGGCGGCACGCGCGGGTCGTTGATGCCGGTCATCAGCAGCGTGGCCGGGTACTTCGTGCCGTCGACGACGTGGTGGAACGCGTCCATCTCCAGCAGGCCGTTGAACTGTTCCTTGACCGTGACGGTGCCGAACTCGGGGATGTTGGGCACGCCGTTGGCGGAGGTCTCGGCGCGCAGGGTGTTGAGCACGCCGACCTCGGGGATCGCCACCGCGAACAGGTCGGGCCGCTCGGTGATGGCGCGACCTACGGTGATGCCGCCGGCGCTGCCGCCGTTGAGGGCCATCTTGGCCGAGCTCGTATAGCCATGGCTGACCAGGTACTCGCCGCAGGCGATCGTGTCCTTCCAGGTGTTGGGCTTGGTCTGCAGCTTGCCGGCGAGGTGCCATTGCTCGCCGTAGATGCCGCCGCCGCGCACGTGGCAGGTGGCCATCACGCCGCCCAGCTCGTACCAGGCCAGCTGGCGCGGCAGGTAGTACGGCGTGTCGATGACGCCGTACGAGCCGTAGGCCTCGAGCACCAGCGGGTTGCTGCCGTCGAGCTTCATGTCCTTGCGATGCACGATGGACAACGGCACCTCGAGGCCGTCGTGGCTCTTGACCTTGACCTCCTCGGCCACGAGATCGGCCGGCGCGCCGTACTGCCCGACCGCCTGCAGTCCGGTGTCGGCGACGTGCGCGTCGTCGGCGCCGACGCTGTAGAACACCTCGTCGCGCGTCCACGAGTCGATGGAGACCACCACGCCGGGCCGCGCCAGGTCGCTGTCGACGATCTTCACCGAGCCGGCGACGGGCAGGCGCACGGGCACGGGTTGCGCGCCCTTCGCATACGCGAGGCGGTACAGCCGGCCCTCGCTGCCGTCGTGCGTCTGCACGTAGAGCGCGTCCCTGGCGGCGGCGATGCGGTCGATCACCTCCTGGCTGGGCGCGACGACCACGTCGGCCAGCGCCATGTCCGGGTGCGACATGCTCGTGCGCAGCACCTTGAAGCGCGACGCGTTCAGGTGCGACAGCATGTAGAGGTCGTCGCCGTGCACGGCGTAGCCCGTGACCTGCGAGTCGCGGTCGAACAGCTTGCGCCACTTCAGCGTCGCGTCGGTCGCGTGCGCGGTGGGCGCGGCGTAGAGGTCGAACTCGTTCTGGACGCCGTTGGCCGGAATCGCGACGGTCCACGACGTGCCCGCCAGCGGCGCCACGAACGGGAACTCCTCGGGCGCGATCTTGAGGTGGTCGGCCTTGCCCGCGGTGAGCACGGCCACGTCGGGCGCATGGCCCTTCATGCGATGGAACCAGGCTGTCGAACGCTGGTACTTGCCGGTCTCGGGCGCGCCCGCGGCCAGCGCCTGCAGCCGCATGTAGAAGAAGCCGGAGTCGTCGGGCAGCCAGCTGACGTAGCTGTAGTGCGCGCGGTCGATCGGGGTGACCAGCTCCTTGCCGCTGGCCACGTCGATCACGTGGATCACCTCGTCCTCGGAGCCGCCCGCCGACACCGCGTACGCGACCATCCTGCCGTCGTTGGACGCCTGGAAGAACTCGATCGCGTGCGGCGCGCCGCCGCTGGCCACGGCGAGCGCGTCCGGATCGACGAGCAGGCGCTCCGCGCCCTTGAAGCCGTCGCGCACGTACAGCTTGTACTGGTTCGCGTCGGCAACGCGCTTTTCGTAGAACACGCGGCCGCCGCCGGCCAGGGCCACCGACGTCACGCGTTCCTTGACCGAATCCTCGAGCTCGCGGATGCGCGCCAGCAGCGGCGCGCGGCCGGCAATGGCGTCGAGCTGCGCACGCGCGTAGTCGGCCTGCCCCTTGGCCCATTGCTGCACGTCGGCCGCCGACAGGTCTTCCATGTAGCGGTAGCTGTCGGTGACGGTGGTGCCGAAGTAGGTATCGCTGGCGGCCCGGACGGGTGCGACGGGCGGCGCGGTCGTGGCGGCCTGCGCAAGGGCGCAGGCGCCGGCCAGGACGGCGCAGAGCGCGCGCCGCGGCGGGATCGAACGGGGCATCTGGGGACTCCACTGCGTCGTTGTCGGAGCGCGGAGTATGCCAACCCGCGCGCGGTCCCGCCGTCAGCAATCACCCGCGTTCGCGCCGCCGGTCAGATGGGCGCGTAGGCGCCGGTGCCCTCCGGCCAGGGTGTCAATACCTCGAACCCGTCATGCGTGACGGCCACCATGTGTTCCCACTGCGCCGACAGCGAATGGTCGCGCGTGACCACCGTCCAGCCATCGCCCAGCTCGCGCGTGCCCGGCTTGCCGGCGTTGACCATCGGCTCGATGGTGAACACCATGCCCTCGCGCAGCACCATGCCCTCGCCGCGGCGCCCGAAGTGGCAGACGTTGGGATCGTCGTGGTAGATCTGGCCGATGCCGTGGCCGACGTAGTCGCGCACGATGCTGAAGCCCTCCTTCTCGGCCACCGTCTGGATGGCCGCGCCGACGTCGCCCAGCGTGGCGCCGGGACGCACCTCGCGGATGCCCGCGCGCATCGCCTCGTAGGTGGTGTCGACCAGGCGCTTCGCGAGCACGCTGGGCTTGCCCACGACGTACATGCGGCTCGTGTCGCCGAACCAGCCGTCCTTGATGACGGCCACGTCGATGTTGACGATGTCGCCGTCCTTCAGCTTCTTGTCGCCGGGGATGCCGTGGCACACCACGTGGTTGACCGACGCGCACACCGTCTTCGGATAGCCGTGGTAGCCGATGTTGGCGGGGATGGCCTCCTGAACGTTCACGATGTGGTCGTGGCACAGCTTGTCGAGCTCGTCGGTGGTGACACCGGCCTTGACGTGCGGCACGAGCATGTGCAGCACGTCGGCGGCGAGCGCGCCGGCGGCACGCGCCATCGCGATCTGCGCCGGCGTCTTGATCATGTTCTGGCCGCGCCTCATCGCGCCGCCTTGCGGATGGCCTTACGCGCCGTGGCCGACGCGGACGCCGCCACGTCCGGCTTGACGAACGACAGCTCGGCCGCCCCCGTGCGCGCGCTGCGCAGCATCAGCTGGCAGATGTCGCCGTAGGTCAGCTCCGGATGCAGCTCCGAGAGCATGCCCACGCGCAGCCAGTGCTCGGCCTGCGCGTTGATCGAGCGGCTCAGCGCGTCGCTCGCGTGGCGCAGGTTGTCGTGCATGAGGTCGGAGATCTTGACGATGCCCATGGCGCCGCTCCTTATACGATCCATATGCAGACCGTATATTACCTGGACTCAGAACCTGTGAATGAATTCCGCGCGTCCGAGCCGGTCGTCCAAAGGTGTCCGATCGAGGCGCAAATGCGAGTCGTAGCGGTGCTTACGGCGAGCATTTGCAACGAAGCGCGGGCGCCTTTGGGCGGCCGGAGCGGGCGTGTGGG
>CAIMXF010000041.1 GCA_903845345.1 uncultured beta proteobacterium | reverse complement strand
TCTGAAAGGGAGACATGTGACCCGTATGATCGTCGTCCTCTGTGTTCTGTCCGTCACCTTGCTCGCATGGCTTCTCTGGACGCCTGATCGCGATCTCGGCCAGCTCGAGGCGAAATACCTCGCTTCCCCGGACGACATGAGGCAGGTCGGCCCCTGGCGGCTGCACGTCAGGGTGAGCGGCCCCCGGGATGCTCCGGCGGTCGTCCTCATCCACGGTTTCGGTGCGAGCATGCAGACCTGGGACGGCTGGACGCAGAGTCTGAGCCGCCGCTGGCGCGTCGTGAGCGTGGACCTGCCAGGCAGCGGCCTGAGCCCGCCTGATCCGGCCGGAGACTACAAGGATGCTCGCAGCGTTCAGATGCTGGTCGCCCTGATGGACCAGCTGGGACTGGAGCGCGCGAGCATCGTCGGGCATTCGATCGGAGGCCGGATTGCCTGGACCTTCGCCGCCAGCCATCCCGAGCGCGTGAACCGGCTCGTGCTGGTGGCGCCCGACGGATTCGCGAGTCCGGGGTTCGAGTATGGCAAGGCGCCCGCCGTCCCGGCCATGTTCGGATTGATGCGGTATGTACTGCCCAAGCCGTTGCTGCGCATGAATCTGGCACCCGCCTACGCAGATCCCAAAGTCCTGTCCGATGCCCTGGTCGAACGCTATGACGACCTCCTTCGGGCGCCCGGCGCGCGCCAGGCACTGCTCGATCGGATGCGCCAGACGGTCCTGGTCGACCCCCGTCCGCTGCTGGCCACCGTGCGCGCACCGACGCTGTTGCTGTGGGGCGAGCGCGACGCGATGATCCCGAATTCGAACTCGGCCGACTACCTGAAGGCGCTGCCGGACGCGCGCCTCGTGCTCATCCCGGGGGTTGGCCACTTGCCGCAGGAAGAAGCCGCGTCGGCGTCCGTGGCCGACGTGGAGGCCTTTCTGTCCGCTTGAAATCGGTGCGGCTGCGATGTCGAGCCGAGCCGCAGCATCGCAAAGCAGGCGGCCGCTGGCGTCTGCTTCTGCCGATTCCGGCCCGCGACATTCTGCGGATCATCACTCGGGCTTCGAGAGCTCATCGATCAACGCGATTGTCGCCGTCTCCCGTCTCTTCGTCGGTTTGTCCTGGCAATGCCTGTCGATGAAGAGCCGGATGATGTTCGGGTCGACCGACTTCATCAGCGGCTTCCCGTCGAGTTGCAGTCGACCATTCCAGGCCGACAGGTAGCCCTGGACCCAGGCGCCGACCATCCTGACGCCGTTCGAGTGCTCGTGATCGGGATGGAGCTGGACGTATTTCGCGCATGTCGTCAATCCGGCGCCCGATGCCGAGTGCGCAGTCGGCGCAGCTTACGAATGCGACGAAGCGCACGCAACGCTCGTCGCGCGAGCCAGACCAGAATCGATCAGTGTCTTCCCTGCGGTGTTCGTCGACGAGGCGTACGAAGTCGTTGAGGACGACCCCGGATTTTCCGCGCGCGGTTCCGAGCAAGGAAACGCCGCAGTCAGGTGTGGCGGCAAGCGGCGCCCTCTGCGATCTTGGGGGAGCCCCTCGTGCGGGGGATGGGCCGCGGCGCCGGCGGGTGGACGATGCATCCACTGCCGGGAGTTTCGATTCCGGCACCCGGGGGCGGCGGGTCCGCCCGATTCGATTGCTGGAGACCACCATGAACGACCTCAATCCCCAACCGCTGCCACCCGTCGCCGAGCGTGTGCGCGTGCACGTGCCGTCGGGCGCCTTGTACGACCTGGCCAAGATGAACAAGATCACCGCCAACGTGCTCGGCCGCCTTGGCTGCGGCGGCTGCCATTCGGGCCGCATCCTCGACTTCGTCGCGCTGGACGAGTTCGTCATCAACCCGGCAACGCTCGAGGCGCACGAGGCACTCGCCGCCCGGCAGGTCGGCTGAAGACCTCCGGCATATGCAGCCTCTTGCCCCTGCCCGCCGGTCGCCCGGCGTCGGCATGGTCTGGTGGCCCGCCCTGGCGCCGTTGGTGGCGCCAGGCGCCGGCCTGGTCTCGGTGCTCGAAATCGAGCCCCAGGCCTTCTGGGAACAGGTCGACCACGGCGGGCGGCCGCACTATCGCGTCAACGAGGCCCTGTTCGACCAGGTCGCCGATCTGCCGCAGCCGAAGTTGCTGCATGGGGTCGGGCACCCGTTCTGCAATGTGGTCGACGACCCGATCGATCCCTGGAGTGCATGGCAGCAGGCCGTTCTCAGGCTGGACCCGGTGTGGGTCAGTGAACACCTCAGCTTCAACCGCACGACCGGCCCGCAGTCGCGAATCGAATCTGCCGGCTTCCTGCTGCCCCCGCCGCAGACGGCTGCGGCCGTTGGCCAGGCCGCGCGCAACATTCGCCAGTTCCGGCGCCGCCTGCAGCGGCCCGTGGCGTTCGAGACGGGGGTCAACTATCTGCGCCCGAGGGAGGGCGAGATGCGCGACGGCGAGTTCTTTGCCGCCGTCAGCCAGGCCGCCGATGCCGATGTGCTGCTCGATCTCCACAACCTCTGGTGCAACGAGCGCAACGGCCGCGACACCGTGGACGCGGTGCTCGACGCTCTGCCGCTGCATCGAGTGCGCGAACTGCATCTGGCAGGCGGCATGCAGGAGCAGGGCTTCTGGCTGGATGCACACAGTGCGACCGTGCCGCCGGCGTTGATGGAACTGACGGAGCGCCTGATCCCGCGGCTGCCATTGCTCGGAGCGCTGATTTTCGAGCTGCTCCCGGAGCATCTGCCGACCGTGGGGCTGGACGCCGCAGGTCGGCAACTGGAGCAGTTGCAAGCCCTGTGGCGGCGACGTCCGCCTAGGCGCTGGTCGGTGCCTGCGTCCAAGCAGCAACTGACCGATGCGCGCGACCCTGGCGATGACGCGAGTGATGATGCCGGCCGCCTGCTGGCGCCCCAGCTCCGTTGCCTCGTGGAGGATCTGTCGATGTCGTCGCCATCCAGCCCCGATGCGGACCCTGGCCTGCGCGTGTTGCAGGACTTGATCGCCGACTTCCGGCGCGGCGCGCTCGCCCGCACCGTGCGCCATACGCTGAGCCTGCTTCTGCTCGGCCTGGGGCGTCACGACACGGCCGCACTCCTGGATGAATACGCCAGGACGTATCCGCCCGAACCTTTCGCAGCGGTCGAGGCGGAGCAGTTCTGCCAATGGCTCGAGTTGCTGCTGCCGCGCCTGCAGGACCGCATGCCCTTGTTGCCCGAGGTACTGGCCTTCGAACAGGCTCTGATCCGAGCCACCCGCCACGGCGTCTCGACCAGGCTGCAGTGGTCCGTCGATCCATCCGCGTTGCTGGGTTGCCTGGAGGCCGGAGAGGATCCGGGCGGGCTGCCCCGTCAGCCCGTCACGCTGATCCTGGAAGCCGCCTGAGCGGCGACGTCGAGACCCCTTGTCGATGACCAGCGCTGGTTCTCCGCGCCATGACACCTGAGGACGTGGAAGGGATCGCCGTCCTTGGCGCCGTGTTCGAGGCGGAGCACCCGCTTGCGTACGTTTCGCGCGAGGCAACAGGCGGGTTCGCGCTGATGTCGAAGCCCCGGGACGCAGAGACGCGGACGACGAGCCGTCCTGGCCGCTGATGTCAGCAATTGCCATGCGAGGATCAGCTCGAGTGGTCAATGGTCGCCGCAGAAGCAGGCTGCGCTGCCAAGGCCGAACGGGCAACTGACAGTCGACGTTCCACCCCTCGGCGCAATGCTGCTGCAGTCGACGTCAGGACTGCCTGTCGGGCGACGCTTCCGGGATGTCGGCAATCGCGAATCGAACCGTCGCGCAGGATCGCAACCGGCCGCGGGCCGTCCGAAAGCGGCCATGCAGTGCTCGGACGACGGGCTCTGCGGTCAGTCGCCCGACTCCGACTCGCTGCGCACGCGGCGCCTGAGGCGATGCGAGACCACGATCAGCAGCACGACGACGACCGGGATGCTCAGGCTCTCGACGCGATCGGGATCGATTCGTGCGCCGGCGCCGTGCAGCCCCCGGGCGAGGATGCCGATGACGCCGACCACGTAGTAGAGAATGGCTGCGAGCGACAGGCCCTCGACGGCCTGCTGGATCTTCAACTGGGTGCGGCCCCGGCGGTCCATGGACGCGAGCAGTTCCTGGTTCTGGCGTTCGCGCGCGATGTCCACGCGCGTCGACAGCAACGCCCCCGCGCGCGCCACGCGCTCGGACAGCTCGTTGAGTCGCTGCGACACCGCGTGGCAGGTGCGTACGGCCGGCGTGAAGCGCCGTTCCATGAACTCGCCGAGCGGTTGCAGGCCGGCCAGCCGTTCTTCGCGCAATTCCGCGATCCGCATGGCCACCAGCTCGGCATAGGCCTTGCACGCGCCGAAGCGCGACTGGCTGACCGCGAGCGCACCTTCCAGCGTCGAGGCCAGCTGCGTGACCTCGTGCAGCAATGCCTCGTCGTCGCCCTCGGCCGCCGCGATGCGCGCAGCCAGCGTCGCGAGCGTCGTGTTGGCCTGCGCCAGCAGCAGTCCTTGTTCGCGTGCGAGCGGCAGGGCCAGCAGCGCCATCATCCGATAGGCCTCGATCTCGAATGCACGCTGCAGCATCCTGCCGGTCTGGCGCGAGGTGAAGCGCTCGTTGACGATGACGACGCGAGAGAAGCCGTCGGCGTGGATCCGGAAATCGCTGTAGACGCGGCCGCCCCCCTGTCCGACATCGCTGCCCACGACGATGTTGCCCGCGAAGTGGCTTGCCAGGAACTGTGCGTCGGCCTGCGCGTATTCCGAAGGGATCACCTTGGCGTGGACGGCCGCCACGACGCGCCCAGGCGTCGATGCCAGCCATCCGGTCGGCAGCATCGCGACCGGCGCCTCGCTGAAGGGCGTCGCGCCCATGCCCGGGGCGATGAACGTGTAGGACGTGAATTCGCCGTGAAGCTCGCGGCGCAGGCGCAGGGCGCCGAGCTGCGCGACAAGGTGGCTCGCGCCCGGCTGCGGCGGCTCGACGCCCTGCGCCGAGAACAGGGCTGCGAGGTGAGCGTCTTCCCGCCTGCGCTCCTCGGGGGTGACGACGAGCGCGATGTAGGTTGCGCGGCATGGCGTCTGCAGCGCCTGTGCGGGACGGGAGTGCACCTCGTCGGCCAGCACCTGGCGTTGGGGATAGTCGCTCGGCAAGAGGCCGTGGGCGTCGGTCATGTCGTCTCCTTGCCTGGCGCGTCGCCCGCATCGCGGTGCGGCGCCGATGTCGAATTGCTAGCGGCGCGGTCGCCGGCCTGCCGTTCCGGAAGTCAGGGCGACCGCTTGCCCGCCTTGCGCGTGCCTGCGTCGGCTTGCGGTGGGGCTGCGTCCCGTGCAGGTGATCCGCACAGCCCGGTGAAACAGGTCTGGACCGCCCAGTCGACGATCTGCTCGTCGGTGTAGGTCCCCATCGCCTTGAGGATGGAGACGACCGGATCGCAGCCCTTGGCGAACAGCGAGTAGAGCGTGACTTCGGGAGGCAGCGAACGCTCCAGGGCGCCTGCCGCCAGCGCCGACTCTATCCACTGGCCCAGTTGATCCGACAGCTGCATGAGCCGGTCCATGTAGACCTTGTCGCGCGTCATCGCTTCGCGGAGCGAGGGATTCTGCGCTGGCAGGGCCGGCATCTCGCCGCTGATCTGCCGTTGCACGGCCCAGCGCGCGAGCGATCGCAAGCGGTCGATGTCCTCGATCGACGGATCGGCTGCCAGCTCGGCCGCATGCGTCAGCGCACCCTGCAACACGAATGCCATCGCCGCCGAGGCGAGATCCTCCTTGGAGGAGAAGTGCTTGTACAGGCTGGCCTTGCCGATTCCGACCTCGGCGGCCACGGCGTCCACCGTCATCAGGTCGAACCCCTTTTCCGCCAACAGCCGGTTCACGGCCGCGACGATCGCGTCCTCCCGGACCTGGTACACCTTTTCGGCAAGCGTGAGTTTCTTCATGGGTGAATTGACGAGTAGCCCGATCCTATTCGAATACATCTTGACACATTCTTGGCGATCCGAAACCCCGGAGTCTTGACTCTGAACTGACCAGTCTTGCGTATTCCAGGAAGTACCGCGGCCATTGCCGCGGGCGCATTCAGCTCACCTCTTCCAAGGAGATACGCAATGAAAAGATGGCTCAAGTTTGCAGCGTCGGCGGCGGTTGTCGCGGCGTTGGGCGCCTGCGGCGGCAACAGCGACTCCGGCCCGGGCAACATCGTCCAGGTGGCCCAGGCGGATGGCTTCACCGCATTGACGGCGGCCGTCACCAAGGCCGGGCTCACGTCGGCGCTCAGCAGCAGCAGCGCCAGCCTCACGGTCTTCGCGCCCACCGACGCGGCGTTCGCCACGCTGGCGACCCAACTGGGCTTCAGCAGCGCGTCCGCAATGGTCGACGCGCTGCCCGCCAGCGCGCTTGCCAGCATCCTCAGCTACCACGTCCTGCCGACCAAGGAGACCGCCGCGGCGCTGGAGTCCGGGCCGGCGACCCAGAGCACCATCGACGCCTACAACGGCACGAACGCCACCATCACCGTGGCGGCTTCCGGGGGCGTGTCCATCACGGATGCCGATCTCACCACCGCCCACGTGACGACCGCGGATGTGGCCGCCAGCAACGGCGTGATCCATGTCGTCGACAAGGTGCTCATTCCGCCGGGCGTCCTCAACATCGTGCAGATGGCGCAGGTCAACCCGACGTTCTCGACCCTGGTCGGTGCGGTCGTCAGTGCGAACCTCCAGGGCACCCTGAGCGGCGCGGGTCCGTTCACGCTGTTCGCGCCGACCAACGATGCCTTCGCCGCGATCTCGTCGACGGTGGCCGGTCTCTCGACCGCGCAACTCACCGAGGTGCTGACCTACCACGTCCTGCCGGAGCAGGTGCTCGCTGCGAACATCCCGTTCGGAATGCCCGTCGCCACGGTCGAGGGCCAGACGATCACCATCAATGCCGGGACGCCGCCCACGATCACGGATTCGACGTCCACGCCGGCACCCATCGTGGCCACCGACGTCCGCGCCAGCAACGGCGTGATCCATGTGATCAGCAAGGTGCTCATCCCCGCGCTTTGATCCGCAGACCTCCCGCGCCTGCGCCGGTGTCCACGAGGCACCGGTGCGCGATGCGGGAGTCGACGGCCGCCCCGGCCTGCGTTGCATGCGCGCGGCCTATCGTCCGATCCTGATGCGCAAGCCCTCATCGAGAAGCTGATTCGCCCATGAGCACGGTTCGCAGCCCGACTTCAACAGAAGATATCGACCAGATCCAGGCGGACTGGTTGGAGCGCTCCTCGAAGGGCGACCTGGACGCGTTTCGCAAGCTGTACGTGGCGACCTCGCCCCGCCTGCTCGGCGTGATCTCGATGTTGACGGGTCGCGGAGCCGTTG
>CAIMXF010000040.1 GCA_903845345.1 uncultured beta proteobacterium | reverse complement strand
GAGCTCGTGTTCAACGACGTGGAGGTGCCGGCCGAGAACATCCTGGGCCAGCTCAACGGCGGCGCGCGGGTGCTGATGTCGGGCCTCGACTACGAACGCGCCGTGCTGGCCGCCGGCCCGATCGGCATCATGCAGTCGGTGATGGACAACGTCGTCCCCTACATCCACGACCGCAAGCAGTTCGGCCAGGCCATCGGCGAGTTCCAGCTGATCCAGGGCAAGGTCGCCGACATGTACACGGTGCTGCAGGCCGGCCGCGCGTTCTGCTACACGGTGGGCAAGAACCTCGACGCGCTCGGCTCCGACCACGTGCGCCAGGTGCGCAAGGACTGTGCCTCGGTCATCCTGTGGTGCGCCGAGAAGGCGACGTGGATGGCCGGCGAGGGCGTGCAGATCTTCGGCGGCAACGGCTACATCAACGAGTACCCGCTGGGCCGCCTGTGGCGCGACGCCAAGCTCTACGAGATCGGCGCGGGCACCAGCGAGATCCGCCGCATGCTGATCGGGCGCGAGCTGTTCTCCGAAACCATGTGATCGAGTGATGGCCGCCACGACGACCGCCGAACTGCTGCCGCTGCCCGTCCTGCAGGGCGAGCGCTGCCTGCTGCGGCGCGTCGTTGCCGCGGACGCGGCGGCGCTGTTGCGGCATGCCGATGACGTCGACGTGTCGCGCAACATGTTCGAGGGCTTTCCGTCGCCTTATCTCGCCTCGCACGCCCAGGCATGGTGCGGGCACGAGGCGAACTCGGGCATGTTCGGCTACGTGTGGGCCGTCGAGTTCGACGGCGCGCTGGTCGGCTGCGCCGGCCTCGTGCCGCACACCGGCGCCGGCAATCGCTGCAACGCCGAGGCCGGCTACTGGATCGGCAAGCCATACTGGCGCCGCGGCATCGCGAGCGACGCGCTCGCGCAGGTCGTCGACTGGGGCTTCGCGGCGCTGCCGCAGCTCACCCGCATCTACGCGCCGATCTACGCGCGCAACGAGGGTTCGCAGGCCGTCGCGCGCAAGTGCGGCTTCGTGCGCGAGGGCGTGCAGAAGCAGGCCATCATCAAGAACGGCGAGGTGATCGACCTGACGATCTGGGCCACGTACCGCACCGAGATCGCCCGCCGCGACGCCGACATCGGCGCCGCGCTCGCGGCCACGGCCGCCAGCGCGATGGAGCGCGCGTGAGTCCCGCCGCGAACCGGCGCTTGCCCGCTGAAGAAGTCCGCGCGCGCGGCTTGTCCTCGCGCCGAGGCGCGCCGCTTCGTACACTGTCCGGCCGCCCCTTCCTGCCTTCGAAAGAATCATGTCCGACGAGACCTCCAGCGACCACGACCTGACCGGCCTCTTCGAGAAGAACATGCGCTGGGCCGAAGGCATGGAAAGGCGCAGCCCGGGCTTCTTCACGAGCCTGCTGACGCAGCAGACGCCGCAGTACCTGTGGATCGGCTGCGCCGACAGCCGCGTGCCCGCCAACGAGCTCGTCGGCCTGCTGCCGGGCGACGTGTTCGTGCATCGCAACGTCGCCAACGTGGTGGCGCATTCCGACCTCAACGCGCTGTCGGTGATCCAGTTCGCGGTCGATGCGCTGAAGGTCCGGCACATCATGGTGGTCGGCCATTCGCGCTGCGGCGGCGTCACCGCGGCCCTGAACAACACGCGCGTGGGCGTCGTCGACAACTGGCTGCGCCACGTGCAGGACGTGCGCAACCTGCACCTCGAATTCCTGATGTCGCTGCCGCAGGAGCGACGCGTCGACGCGCTCGTCGAGCTGAACGTGCTCGAGCAGGCGCGCAACGTGTGCCTGTCCACCGTGGTCGAGGACGCGTGGGTGCGCGGCCAGTCGGTCGCCGTGCACGGCTGGGTCTACGGGCTGCACAACGGGCTGCTGAAGGATCTCGGCTTCACGGTGCAGAGCACGGACGACGTCGCGCCGGCCTACCAGCGCGCGCTGCTCGCGCTCAAGCTGCGGCACCTGCCGATCGCCTGAGAGGTCGCGCGCCATGTTCCCGCACCAGCTGGACGATCCGCAGGCCTTCGCGATCGCGCGGGCGATCGTCGAGGGCTTCGATCGCCATTACCAGCTGTTCAGCGCGGCAGCGCGCGGCGCGAAGGCGCGCTTCGAGAAGGCCGACTGGCAAGGCCAGCTCGACGCGCAGCGCGACCGCATCGCGTTCTACGACCTGCGCGTCGACGAGGCCGTGGAGCGGCTGCACGCGCAGTTCAAGGCCTCCGAGCTGCCGCGCGAGACGTGGCAGCAGGTCAAGCTGCACGCCATCGGCCTGCTCACCGACCACCACCAGCCCGAGCTCGCCGAGACCTTCTTCAACTCGGTGACTACCAAGATCCTGCACCGCCGCGACTTCCGCAACGACTTCATCTTCGTGCGCCCGGCCACCTCCACCGAGTACATCGAGAACGACGATCCGGCGGCGACGGCGACCTACCGCGCGTACTACCCGACGCGCGACACGCTGCACGAGACCTTCCTGCGCGTCGTCACCAACTTCCAGCTCGACCTCGAGTTCCAGGATCTCTCGCGCGACGTCGCCGCCGTGGTGCGCGCGTTGCTGCGCGCGCTCGGCGACGCGCGGCTGCGCGCCAACTTCCAGGTGCAGGTGCTGTCGTCGCTGTTCTATCGCAACAAGGGCGCGTACGTGGTGGGCAAGATCGTCAACGGCTTCCGCGAGCTGCCGTTCGCGCTGCCGATCCTGCACGGCGACGACGGGCTGCTGCTGATCGACACCGCGCTGATCGGCGAGGAAGACCTGCTGCTGCTGTTCAGCTTCGCGCGCGCCTACTTCATGGTCGACATGGGCGTGCCGAGCGCCACCGTGGAGTTCCTGCGCACGCTGATGCCGCGCAAGACGCGCTCGGAGCTGTACAGCCAGGTCGGCCTGCAGAAGCACGGCAAGGCGCTGTTCTATCGCGACCTGCTCACGCACCTGCGCCATTCGAGCGACAAGTTCCGCATCGCGCCCGGGATCAAGGGCATGGTGATGCTCGTGTTCGACCTGCCGTCGTTCCCGGTGGTCTTCAAGGTCATCAAGGACGTCTTCCCGGCACCGAAGGAGACCACGCGCGAGCAGGTGATGGCCAAGTACCTGCTCGTCAAGCAGCACGACCGCGTGGGCCGCATGGCCGACACGCTGGAGTTCTCCAACGTCGCGCTGCCGCGGCATCGCTTCGACGACGAACTGCTGGCGGAGCTGAACCGGTTCTGCCCGAGCGTGCTCGAGGACGACGGCGACATGCTCGTGATCCGCCACGCCTACATCGAGCGCCGCATGGTGCCGCTCAACATCTACCTGCAGGACGCCGTGCCGGCGCAGGTCGCGCAGGCGGTCGTCGAGTACGGCAACGCGATCAAGGATCTCGCCGCGGCCAACATCTTCCCCGGCGACATGCTGTGGAAGAACTTCGGAGTCACGCGCCACGGCAAGGTCGTGTTCTACGACTACGACGAGATCGAGTACCTCACCGACTGCAACTTCCGCCGCGTGCCCGAGCCGCGCAACGAGGAAGAAGAGATGTCGGGCGAGGTCTGGTACGCGGTGCGCCCGCGCGACGTGTTCCCCGAGACCTTCGCGCCGTTCCTGCTCGGCAACCCCGTGGTGCGCCAGGCCTTCATGGCCGAACACGCCGACCTGCTCGACGCCGGCTACTGGCAGCGGCAGAAGGAGCGCATCCTCGCGGGCTACGTGCACGACGTCTTCCCGTACGACCCGGCGCGGCGCTTCGGCGCGCTGCGCGCCGCCCGGGCGAATTCCGAAGCGACGGCCACGCAGCCGTCGCCAGCCTGACCGTCCTCTCTTTCCCGCCAGACCAAGGAGCTCTCCCATGTCCGAATCCATCGTCATCGTCTCCGCCGCCCGCACGCCCATCGGCGGCATGCTGGGCGACTTCTCCGCGCTGTCGGCGTGGGAGCTGGGCGCCGTCGCCATCAAGGCGGCCGTCGAGCGCGCCGGCGTGCCCGGCGACGCCGTCGACGAGGCGCTGATCGGCAACTGCCTGATGGCCGGCCAGGGCCAGGCCCCGGCGCGCCAGGCCGTGCGCCGCGCAGGCCTGCCCGACTCGGCGGGCGCCGTCACGCTCAGCAAGATGTGCGGCTCCGGCATGCGCGCGATGATGTTCGCGCACGACATGCTGCTGGCCGGCAGCGCCAACGTGATGGTGGCCGGCGGCATGGAGAGCATGACCAACGCGCCGCACCTGATGTTCGCGCGCAAGGGCGTGCGCTACGGCGCCGCGCAGATGTTCGACCACATGGCCCTCGACGGCCTGGAAGACGCCTACGACCGCGGCCGCGCGATGGGCGTGTTCGCTGAAGCGTGCGTGGCCAAGTACGGCTTCTCGCGCGAGGCGCAGGACGAGTTCGCGATCGCCTCCACGAAGCGCGCGAAGCAGGCCAACGAGAGCGGCGCGTTCGACTGGGAAATGGCGCCCGTCACGCTGCAGGGCAAGGCCGGCGACACCGTCGTCAAGTTCGACGAGCAGCCGTTCAAGGCCAAGCTCGACAAGATTCCCACGCTGAAGCCCGCGTTCAAGAAGGACGGCACGATCACCGCCGCGAACGCGTCGAGCATCTCGGACGGCGCCGCGGCGCTGGTGATGATGCGCGAGTCGGAAGCCGCCAAGCTGGGCCTGAAGCCCGTGGCGCGCATCGCCGGCCATGCGGTGCACGCGCAGGCGCCGGAATGGTTCTCCACCGCGCCGGCCGGCGCCATCGAGAAGGTGCTGAAGAAGACCGGCTGGACGGCGGCCTCGGTGGACCTGTGGGAAGTCAACGAGGCCTTCGCCGCGGTGACGATGGCCGCGATGAAGGAATTCGACCTGTCGCACGACATCGTCAACGTGCATGGCGGCGCCTGCGCGCTGGGCCACCCGATCGGCGCGTCGGGCGCGCGCATCGTCGTCACGCTGCTGGGTGCGCTGCGCCAACAGGGCAAGAAGCGTGGCGTCGCGGCACTGTGCATCGGCGGCGGCGAGGCGACGGCGCTGGCGGTCGAACTGCTCTGATCGACGCTGGATTGAAACGGCGCGTAAGGCCTGTGGGCAATACCCCCTCCCGGATGCGGACCCGGCACACTGCGTGCCTTCTGACCTGTCCGCGATCGCTCTCCGTCCGACGGGAAGCGATCGAGGACCGTCCGCATCCGACTCCAGCCCACCCAGACCTCCATGCCCGATTCCGCCACGATCATTGCCGACGCCGCCGCCATTGCCGCCCTGGTGCAGGTGGGCGAACGCATCGAACATGTCGCCCACTACTCGCGCGAAGACATCTCGCGCTTCGCCACGCTCACGCTGGATCTCAACCCCGTGCACCACGACCGCGAGGCGGCGCAGCGGGCGGGCCTGTGCGACGTGATCGCCAGCGGCCAGCAGACCTCCGCGCTGATGAGCGGCCTGGCCGCGTCCTACTTCTCGCGCGACGACGGCGTCGCGCGCAGCATGCTGTGCCTGCACTTCAACTTCGCATACCGCGAGCCGATCTTCGCGGGGGCCGACGTGACCATGCGCTGGGTCGTCTCCAGCATCGAATGGAACGCCGGCCTGGACGGCGTCATCGCGCAGCTCGAGGGCAAGGCGCTGGTCGGCAGCGCACTGGCGGTGATCGCGCGCGGCACGGTGCTGGTGCGGCGCGCCTCGTGATGGTCAGCGGGCGCGCGAGCTCATGAACCGATGGCTGCTGCGTCCGCGCGTGATGGCGGCGATCGCCGTCGGCACCTTCTTTTGCATCGCGCTGTTCCAGTTGCCGTGGAGCCCCGCTGCGAGCGCGCACTTCATGGCGTTCACCGGCGCGGCGCCGTTCGACGAGCGGCCCGCCGGCTATACCCTGTCGGGTGTCCTGGCCGCCTTCCGCGCGCTCGGCGCGACGGGGCTGTTCGACTACGAATGCTATCGCGCGGTCGACGCCGTCTTCCCGTGGCTGCTGTGCGGGCTGGTCGCGGCCGTGATGCTGCGGCTGGACGCCGCGCGCGCCACGATGTGGCCGTGGCTGGCGGCGATCGCCGACACGGCCGAGAATGCGCTGCAGTTGCAGATCCTGCGCACCCGCGACGACCTCTCGCCCGAGCTCGTGCAGTGGGCCAGCGCCGCCACGCAGCTCAAGTTCGTGCTGTACGCGCTGATGCTGCTGATGCTGCTGGCCGTCGGCGCCCGTGCGTTGTGGCGCCAGCGTCGCGCGCTGCGTTGACCCCTTCCTCGAAAGTACGCCCATGTCCTCCGCCATCGCCCGCAATGTCCTGATCGTCGGCGCCTCGCGCGGCCTCGGGCTCGAGTTCGTGCGCCAGTACCGCGCCGACGGCGCCAGGGTCACCGCCACGGCGCGCCGCGACGACGGCCTTGCCGCGATCGCATCGCTCGGCGCCAAGCCGCTCAGGCTCGACGTCGCCGACGCCGCGAGCGCCTCCGGCCTCGCGTGGCAGATCGACGGCGAGGCCTTCGACACGGTGTTCTACGTGTCCGGCGTCTACGGCCCGCGCACCGTCGGCCTGGAGCCGCCCTCGGTCGACGACTTCGACGCCGTGATGCACACCAACGTGCTCGGCGCGATGCGCGTGCTGCCGTCGGTGGCCGACGCGCTCGCGCCGCCGGCGGGCGGCAAGCCGGGCGCGCGCATCGGCGTGGTCTCGTCGCGCATGGGCTCGATCGGCCTGCGCGACAGCACCGTGGGCTGGACGTACCGCGCGTCGAAGGCCGCGGTCAACTCCGTGACGAAGGACGCCTCGATCGCGCTCGCCGGCCGCGCGCTGTGCGTCGCGTTCCATCCGGGCTGGGTGCGCACGGAGATGGGCGGTGCAGGCGCCGACATCGATGCCTCCGAATCCATCGCCGGCATGCGGCGCGCGCTCGCCGAGCTCGACGACGCGCGCAACGGCAGCTTCCTGAACTACGACGGCGCGCCGCTGCAGTGGTGAGCCGCTGCCTCCAGAACGACGACTGAAGAGACAAGCCATGTACCTCTCCGAAGACCACCGTGCCGTCCAGGATGCCGTCCGCGCGTTCGTCCGCGACCGCATCGCCCCCCGGGCCGCCGCGTGGGACCGCGAATGCCACTTCCCGCGCGACGAACTCAAGGGCCTGGCCGAGCTGGGCTGCTACGGCATCGCGGTGCCCACCGAGTGGGACGGCGCCGGGCTGGACTACCTGTCGGTCGCGCTGATCCTCGAGGAGATCGCCGCCGGCGACGGCGCGACGTCCACCATCATCAGCGTCACCAACTGCCCGGTGAACACGATCATGATGGCGTTCGCCAGCGATGCGCAGAAGGAACGCTACCTGAAGCCGCTCGCGCGCGGCGAGCTGCTGGGCGCGTTCTGCCTCACCGAGCCGCACGTCGGCTCCGAGGCCGGCGGGCTGCGCACGACCGCGGTGCGCGACGGCGACGAGTACGTGCTCAACGGCGTCAAGCAGTTCATCACCAGCGGCAAGAACGGCGATCTCGCGATCGTGATGGCGGTCACCGACAAGGCGGCCGGCAAGCGCGGCATCAGCGCCTTCCTGGTGCCGACGGACACGCCCGGCTACGTGGTGGCGCGCGTCGAGGACAAGCTGGGCCAGCACGCGAGCGACACCGCGCAGATCGTGTTCGAGGACTGCCGCATCCCCGCGGCCAACCTGATCGGCGAGGAAGGGCAGGGCTTGAAGATCGCGCTGTCCGGGCTCGAGGGCGGGCGCATCGGCATCGCGTCGCAGGCGGTGGGCATGGCGCGCGCGGCGTTCGAGGCGGCGCTTGCGTATTCGAAGGATCGCGTGGCGTTCTCCAAGCCGATCTTCGAGCACCAGGCGATCCAGTTCAAGCTGGCCGACATGGCCACGCAGATCGAGGCGGCGCGCCAGCTGATCCACCATGCCGCGAGCCTGAAGGATGCCGGCCAGCCGTGCCTGAAGGAGGCCGCGATGGCCAAGCTGTTCGCCAGCGAGATGGCCGAGCGCGTGTGCTCCGCGGCGATCCAGGTGTTCGGCGGCTACGGCTACCTGAACGACTTCCCGGTCGAACGCATCTATCGCGACGTGCGCGTGTGCCAGATCTACGAAGGCACGTCCGAAGTGCAGAAGATCCTGATCGGCAGAGCCTTGGCACTCTGAGATGCCGACGGTTTTCATTCAAGCCCTCGGGAAGCGAGGGTCGCCACCCGAGCCAAGCCGAGCGCCCCCTCGGGGGGCCGCGACCAGCGGGAGCGTGGGGGCTCCATGAAACCCGTCATGACCTCGAAGGACGGCATCCACCCGATGCCGTCGTCGCGCAGGATGGGCGCGTGGCTGCAGATCGACGGCTCGCTGAGCGCGCGCATCGCGTCGGTCAGCGGCCAGCTGACGGTGCGCGTGCTGCGCCAGGGACCGGTGCGGCTGCAACCGGCCGAGGCGCAGCGGCTGCGCTGCCCCGCGGGTGCCGGCGCGCACGGGCGCGAGGTGATCCTGCTGGCCGACGGCGTGCCGGTGGTCTACGCGCGCTCGGTGCTGCAGGCGGTGCATGCCCGCGGCACCTGGAAGGCGATCCGCGGCCTGGGCAACCGGGCGCTGGCCGACCTGTTGTTCGGACTGCCGGCGGCCCAGCGCTCGGGCTTCGAGTTCGCGCGCTTCGCGCCGGGCTCGGGCATCGCGGCCACCGTGCACCGGCGCTGGCGCGACGCGACCGGCACCGAATGGGGGCGGCGCGAGGTGTGGGCGCGCTGCTCCGTGTTCACCCGGCGCGGCGCGCCGCTGCTGGTCACCGAATGCTTCGCGCCGGCGATCGCCGCGTTCGATGCGCCCCAGCGCGCGCGCGCCGTCACTTGGCGCGCGCCGGCGCGGCGCGGATCCCCGGGTCAACCCTGAGGACGCGGCGACGGGCGTCGTATTTCGATGCCGCGCCGCTGCAGTTCGTCGCAAAGCCCGGGCACCGCGCGGCCGTCAGGGGAACCATTGGGAAAGTGAGGCGATCCACGTCGCTACACTGATTCGTTGCCGCACGCCTGCCCCGCAGGCGTGCGGCAAGTGCCACTTCCGTGTGGCCTAAGGCCCGTCGCACGCGCGCCCCACGAGGGTGATCCCGGCAGCGGGCGGTCTTGCCAACAACATCCGAGGACGCGCCTTGAACTCCTTCCGCCCCGCCACGCTCGTGGTTGCCCTGTCGCTGGCCTTTGCCGGCCAGGTTTCCTTCGGCGCCGATGCTGCCGCTTCCGCCGCCGCACCGGTCGCCGCCGCGCCCACCCCTGGCACCGAGCTCGGTCTCGACAAGTCGGGCATGGATCCCGCCGTGCGTCCGCAGGACGACCTGTTCCTCGCCATGAACGGCGCCTGGGTGAAGAAGACCGAGATCCCGGCCGACAAGTCGTCGTGGGGCACGTTCTACCAGCTGCGCGAGCTGTCCGACCAGCGCGTCAAGGACATCATCGAGGAGCTCGCCTCCAGGCCGCAGGCCGCCGGAACGATCAACGCCAAGATCGGCGACTTCTACAGCAGCTACATGGACACCGCCGCCATCGACGCCGCCGGCACCAGGCCGCTGGCGCCGTTCAAGGCGCAGCTGGCCGCCGTCAGGAACAAGAAGGATCTCGTCCTGCTGATGGGCAAGTGGGAGAGCTTCACCGACCTGCCGCTGGGCCTGGGCGTCGGCCCCGACGCCAAGGATCCGACGATCTACTCGGCGGGCGCCGGCCAGGGCGGCCTGGGCCTGGGCGATCGCGACTACTACCTCAAGACCGACGCCCGCTTCGCCAAGGCGCGCGACGCCTACGTCACCTACATCCGCACGCTGCTGACGCTCGACGGCGACAAGAACGCCGTGATGGACGCGAAGGCCGTGATGGCCCTCGAGATGAAGCTGGCCAAGGTGCAGTGGTCGCAGGAAGCCAACCGCGACCCGATCAAGACCTACAACCCGATGACGCTCAAGGAGCTCTCGGCCAAGGCGCCCAGCCTCGACTGGAAGGCCTTCCTCGAGGCCGGCGACCTGCCCAACCCGGCGTTCGTTTCGATCGCGCAGCCCGACTACACCTGGGCGCTGGTCAAGATGATCAAGGACCAGCCGCTCGACGTTTGGAAGGCCTACATGCGCGTGCGCATGCTCGACGGCGCCGCGCGCGAGCTGCCGGCCGGCTTCCGCGATGCCGCCTACCAGTTCCACGACGTGGCCATCACCGGCGTGAAGCAGGACAAGCCGCGCTGGCAGCGCGGCGTGGCCGCGCTCAACGGCGCGATGGGCGAGGCCGTCGGCCAGGTCTACGTGTCCAAGTACTTCCCGCCGGCCTACAAGGCGCGCATGGTCGAACTGGTGAACAACCTGCTCAAGACCTATTCGGCGTCGATCGACAACCTCACCTGGATGAGCGCGACGACCAAGGTCGAGGCGCATGCCAAGCTGGCCAAGTACGGGGTCAAGATCGGCTACCCGGACGTCTGGCGCAACTACGACGCGCTGGAAGTCAAGGCTGGCGACGCGATCGGCAACAGCGTGCGCGCGGCCGAGTTCGAGTATCACCGCCAGGCGGTGCGCAACGGCAAGCCGGTCGACCATACCGAGTGGGGCATGACACCGCAGACGGTCAACGCGTACTACGACCCGCAGAAGAACGAGGTCGTGTTCCCGGCCGCCATCCTGCAGCCGCCGTTCTTCGACATGAAGGCCGACGACGCGGTCAACTACGGTGCGATCGGCGCCGTCATCGGCCACGAGATCAGCCACGGCTTCGACGACCAGGGCAGCCAGTTCGACGGCGACGGCAAGCTGCGCAACTGGTGGACGCCGGAAGACCGCAAGGCCTTCGAGGCGATCACGTCGCGTCTCGACGCGCAGTACTCGGCCTACGAGCCGCTGCCCGGCACGCACCTGAACGGCAAGCTGACGATGGGCGAGAACATCGCCGACCTGTCGGGCCTGCAGATCTCGTACAAGGCCTGGAAGATGTCGCTGGGCGGCCATCCGGCGCCGGTGATCGACGGCTACACCGGCGAGCAGCGCTTCTACTACGGCTTCTCGCAGGTCTGGCGCGCGAAGGTGCGCGACGAGCGCACGCTGCAGCTGGTGGTGATCGACCCGCACTCGCCGGCGCAGTTCCGTGCCGATGGCGCGGCCATCAACAGCGACGGCTTCCACGACGCGTTCGGCACCAAGCCGGGCGACAAGATGTGGAAGGCCCCGGCCGACCGCCTGCGCCTCTGGTAAGCGTTTCGCGGGTGGGCGCGCGAGCGCCCGGCCCGCTGCTGAAAACGAATGGCGGGCCGACGCGGCCCGTCCACAAGAACCTCCGTTGAGGAATTCGCCTTGAACACCTTCCGTCCCGCGGCGCTGGCCGCTGCTGTTTCGCTGGCCTTCGCCGCCGGTCTCGCGCCGGCCGCCGACATGGCCGCCTCCGCGACCGCGCCCGTCGCCGCCGCGCCGACCACCGCCCCGGCCTCGGGCCTGGACAAGGCCGGCATGGACGCCAGCGTGCGTCCGCAGGACAGCCTGTTCTTCTCGATGAACGGCACCTGGCTGAAGAACACGCCGATCCCGGCCGACAAGTCCGACTACGGCACCTTCACCCAGCTCGACGACCTGTCCAACGAGCGCGTGAAGGCGATCATCGAGAACCTGTCGACCAAGCCGCAGCCCGCCGGCTCGCTGAACGCGAAGATCAGCGACTTCTACAACAGCTACATGGACACCGCCGCCATCGACGCCGCCGGCATGCGTCCGCTGTGGCAGTACCTGGCGCGCATCGACGCCGTCAGGAACCGCAAGGATCTCGTCGCGCTGATGGGCGAGTGGGCACCGTTCGTCGACCTGCCGCTGGGCCTGGGCGTCGGGCCCGACGCGCGCGACCCGACCGTCTATTCCGCCGGCGCCGGCCAGGGCGGCCTGGGCCTGGGCGAGCGCGACTACTACCTGAAGAAGGACGAGCGCTTCGCGAAGGCGCGCAAGGCCTACGTCGAATACATGCGCAAGCTGCTGGGCGCGCAGGGCAGCAAGCAGGCCGTGGTGCAGGCCTCGGCCGTCATGCAGCTCGAGACGCGCATCGCGCGCATCCAGTGGACGGCGGAAGAAAACCGCGATCCGGTCAAGACCTACAACCCGATGACGATCGCGCAGATCCTCGCCAAGGCGCCCGACATCGACTGGCCGGCCTATTTCAGCGCCGCCCAGTTGACCGATCCGCCGTTCGTGTCGATCGCGCAGCCGAGCTATTTCTGGGCGCTCGACAAGCTCGTCAAGTCCGAGCCGCTCGACGTCTGGAAGGCGTACCTGCGCGTGCACCTGATGGACGCGGTCTCGCTGGAGCTGCCGGCCGACGTGCGCGACGCGC
Organism: uncultured beta proteobacterium; assembly: GCA_903845345.1. Taxonomy (GTDB): domain Bacteria; phylum Pseudomonadota; class Gammaproteobacteria; order Burkholderiales; family Burkholderiaceae_C; genus Scleromatobacter. The sequence goes on along the minus strand of CAIMXF010000040.1, from coordinate 636 downwards.
GCTTCCAGTTCCACGGTGTGGCGATGAACGGCCTCAAGGCCGACCGCCCGCGCTGGGAACGCGCGGTCGGCACGCTCAACGAGTCGATGGGCGAGGCCATCGGCCAGGTCTACGTCTCCGAGTACTTCCCGCCCGCGTACAAGGCGCGCATGGTGGAGCTCGTCGACAACCTGATGAAGGCCTACGCACAGTCGATCGACGGCCTCACGTGGATGAGCCCGGCCACGAAGGTGGAGGCGCACACGAAGCTGTCCAAGTACGGCATCAAGATCGGCTACCCCGACCACTGGCGCGACTACACGGCGCTGGACGTCAAGTCCGGCGACGCGCTCGGCAACAGCATCCGCGCCGCGCAGTTCGAGTACCGCCGCCAGGTCGTGCGCAACGGCAAGCCGGTGGATCGCACCGAGTGGGGCATGACGCCGCAGACGGTCAACGCGTACTACGACGGCACGAAGAACGAGATCGTGTTCCCGGCCGCCATCCTGCAGCCGCCGTTCTTCAACCGCGGCGCCGACCCGGCGATCAATTACGGCGCGATCGGCGGCGTGATCGGCCACGAGATGACGCACTCCTTCGACGACGAGGGACGCAAGTTCGACGAGCACGGCCGCCTGCACGACTGGTGGACGGCCG
>CAIMXF010000039.1 GCA_903845345.1 uncultured beta proteobacterium | reverse complement strand
GCCAACGACATCCCCGCCGTGGCCGTCACCGCCGTGGGCATGACCTTCGTGCTGATCATCGCGGGCATCGACCTGTCGGTGGGCTCGACGATGGCGCTGGCCGCCGCGGTGGCCGGCATCGCGATGCTGCAATGGCACTGGCCGCTGCTGCCCGCGACGTTCCTGGCGATGGCGGTCGGCGTGGTGGTCGGCGCGATCAACGGCGCGGTGACGGTGGCGTGGCGGCTGCCGTCGTTCATCGTCACGCTGGGCATGCTGGAGATGGCGCGCGGCGGGGCCTACCTCGCCACCGACTCTCGCACGCAGTACATCGGCGGCAGGATCGACTGGCTCGGCAAGCCCTTCGTGCTGGGCCTGTCGCCGCAGTTCTTCATCGCGATCGCGATCGTCGTGGTCGCGCAGGTGGTGCTCATGCGAACGGTGTTCGGCCGCAGCCTGATCGGCATCGGCACCAACGAGGAGGCGATGCGGCTGGCCGGCGTCGATCCGCGGCCACGGAAGGTCATCGTGTTCGCGCTGGCCGGTTTGCTGGCGGGCCTCGGCGGCGTGTTCCTGTCCTCGCGGCTGGAGGCGGCCGACCCGAACGCGGGCACGGGCGCGGAACTGGTGGTGATCGCGTCGGTGGTCATCGGCGGCACCAGCCTGATGGGCGGCCGCGGCTCGGTGGCGAGCACGTTCTTCGGCGTGCTGGTGATCTCGGTGCTGGAGGCCGGCCTCGCGCAGATCGGCGCCAGCGAACCGACCAAGCGCATCATCACGGGCTTCGTGATCATCATCGCCGTGGTGCTCGACACCTTGCGCGAACGCCGGAAGAAACGCGCATGACGGCGACGTCCCGACGCGGCCACGCCGCCCTGCCCACCGGCCGCGCCAGCATCCGCGACGTGGCGGCGCGCGCGGGCGTGTCCGTCACCACCGTCTCGCACACGCTCAACGGCACGCGATTCGTCAGCGACGCGGCCAAGGCCAAGGTGCACGAGGCGGCGCACGCGCTCGGCTACGTGCCCAGCGAGGTCGCGCGCGGCCTCAAGCACAACACCACGCGCACCCTCGGCATGCTGGTGCCCAACAACTCGAATCCGTACTTCGCCGAGATCATCCGTGGCGTCGAGCACCACTGCTACGGCGCCGGCTACAGCCTGCTGCTGTGCAACTCCAACGACGATCCGCAGCAGCAGGCCGACCACCTGCGCGTGCTCGCCGAGCGCCGCGTCGACGCCATCGTGCTGGTGGCCTCGGGCGACGACGACGCGATCGTCGCGGCCTGCAAGGACCTGCGGCTGCCGCTGGTGCTGGTCGACCGCGAGATCGACACCATCGACGTCGACCTGATCGAGGTCGACCACGCCGCAGGCGGCGAGCTGGCCACGGCGCACCTGCTGGGGCAGGGCCACGCGCGCGTCGCGTGCATCGTCGGACCCGCCGACCTGCGACCCAGCCAGCAGCGCGAGGCCGGCTGGCGGCGCGCGCTCGCCCGCGCGGGCGTCACGCCGCGCGCGGACGAGATCGTGCGCGGCGACTTCGGCCCCGCGAGCGGCGCCGCCGCGATGCGCCGGCTGCTGCAGTCGGCGCATCCGCCCACCGCGGTGTTCGTCTGCAACGACATGATGGCCATCGGCGCGCTGCACGCGGCGCACGAGGCCGGCATCGCCGTGCCCGGCCAGCTGTCCGTCGTCGGCTTCGACGACATCGAGCTGGCCGCCTACACCTCGCCGCCGCTGACCACCGTCGCCCAGCCCAAGGAGGCCATCGGCACCGGCGCCGCCGGCCTGCTGCTGGAGCGGCTGCGCGACGGCCGCGTCGAGCCCAAGCGCGCCATCCTGCAACCCGAGCTGCGCCTGCGCGCGTCCACCGCACGCCCGCAAGGCTGACGTCACATGATCCGAACCCTTCCCGATTTCACTGCGAAGGCCCGCCCATGACCTCCTCCATCGTCGTTGTCGGCAGCCTCAACATGGACCTGGTGATGCGCATGTCGCGCGCGCCCATCGGCGGCGAGACCGTGCCGGGCCTCGACTTCGCGATGCTGCCCGGCGGCAAGGGCGCCAACCAGGCCGTCGCGTGCGCGCGCATGGGCGCCAGCGTCATCATGGTCGGACGCGTCGGCATCGATCCGAACGGCGACGTGCTCAAGGCCGGCCTGGCCGCCGACGGCGTCGACGCGCGCGAGGTCAAGGGCCTCGCGTCCACGCACACCGGCGTCGCATCGATCTGGGTCGAGGACGACGGCCAGAACCGCATCGTGCTGGCACCGGGCGCCAACGGGATGCTCGATCCGGCCAGCGTCGCGCGCGCCAACACGATGATCGACATGGCCGGCATGCTCATCGTGCAGCTCGAGGTGCCGATGCCCGCCGTGGAGGCCGCCATCGACCGCGCGTTCGCCGCGCACGTGCCGGTGCTGCTGAACCCCGCGCCCGCGACGCCGTTGCCCGACTCGATGTGGGCCAAGATCGACATGCTGGTCCTCAACGAGAGCGAGGCGACGGCCTACGCGGGCCTGGACGTCGTCGACCCGAACTCCGCGGCCGAGGCCGGCGCCAGGCTGCGCGCGCGCGGCCCCGATCGCGTGATCGTGACCCTCGGTGCGCAAGGCGCGGTCGTCGTCGATGGCGGCGGCGCACGCCACACGCCGGCCAGGAAGGTCAAGGCGGTCGACACCACCGCCGCCGGCGACACCTTCATCGGCGCGCTCGCGGCCGCGCTGTGCGAGGGCCAGTCGCTGGACGATGCCGTCGCACTCGGCCAGGCCGCCAGCGCGCTGTGCGTCACGCGCCGCGGCGCGCAGACCTCGATCCCCTATCGCCGCCAGCTCGGCGCCGCGCCGACGCCCTGAACACGCACGCCCATGAAGCGCACGACGCTGC
>CAIMXF010000038.1 GCA_903845345.1 uncultured beta proteobacterium | reverse complement strand
GTCCCACGAAGCAGAGGATGGGGCTCCTGCCCGACGGGTTGAGCTTGCGCACCGCGAGGTATTCGAGGATGCGCTTCTTCACCTTCTCCAGGCCGAAGTGATCCTGGTCGAGAATGCGGCGTGCCTCGCCGATGTCGATGGGCGGTTCGGGCTCCGCGGCCCACGGCAATTCCGTCAGCCAGTCGAGATAGGTGCGAACGACCGACGCCTCGCCGGCGCTGTCGTTCATGCGCCCGAGGCGCTTGAGTTCCTTCTGCGCGATCTTGGTGACGTCCGCCGGCATTCGAGAAGCGACGACGGCCTTGTCGAACTCTTCGATTTCGGCGGAACTCTCGTCGCCTTCTCCCAGTTCGTGCTGGATGACGCGCATCTGTTCTTGCAGCAGATGCTTGCGGTTGAGTTCTCCGATCGAAGCGCGCGTGCGCTCGTCGACATCGCGCGCCACCTTCAACACCTCGATGCGACGAGCGAGCACCACGAGGAGGCTGTCGAGACGCGTTTCCAGATCGAACGTCTCGAGCAGCGATTGCTTCTCTTCGACGGAGATATCGAGCAGGCCAGCGATGACGTCGGCGAGCTGCCCCGGCGCCTCGATCCCTTGAAGCGATGTCCCGAGTTCTGCAGGAACCTGGGGCAACAGTGCGAGCGTGTCTCGCGCGCTTTGCTTGAGTGCGCGTGCGCGGCCTTCGACCGCCGTGCCGATGACTTGCGGATCGTCCACGTATTGAACCCGCGCGACCAGGAATCGGTAGCCTTCCAGCATCTGCACGATGCGGAACCGACGAAGCCCCTTGACCACGGCGCGGTGCATGTCATCGGTGCCCGTCAGGTAGCGCAGGACGAGGGCGCTCGTGCCGACTTCGTGCAGATCGCTGGCGCCAGGCTCGATCACATCGGGCGTGCTCTGCAGAACCACGCCGATCGGGCGTTCGAGGCGCACCGCTTCCTGGACGGCTTCCTGCATCGACTTGCGCTCGACGTTCAGTGGAAAGATCGTCTCGGGAAACAGCACGGTGCCGCGGACCGCAAGAAGGATCAATGCATCGTCGGGGATCGGCCGGGGGCTGATCGCCGGATGAGTACCTGCCTTGGCAAGGGTTGATTGGCCGAGCGCGGGGACGTCGACGGCATGCGATTCCGCATCCAGGGATTCGAGCGGCGCATTCATCGCGAGGTCCAGTCAAGTTTGCGCAGGCGCAGGATCAGGCATCCGTTCAGCGACTCCGGTATGCCGAGTTCCATCCGCTCGGACGGGAGCGAGATCCGTCGTTCGAATTGACCATGGGGTATCTCGAGCCGTCGTACGGCGTGCCCCGGCCCCACCATCGGCAGAGGTCGCGTCCCGCGGATGACGAGGGCGCCGGGCTCGCTGAGAACCTGGATGCGCTCGGCAGTCACGCCGGGCATGGCGATGATGACGACGATTTCACGCTCATCCTCGTATACATCCGCTGGAGGCTCCCACGCCACCGGCGCGGCGTGCGACGAGGCTGGCCGAAAGAACAGACGTTGCAGACGCTCTGCCTGGCTCCTGAGTTCGCAGGCTTCTGCCCACATCCACAGGGACGATTCGTTGGTTCTTGGCATGGGCAACTCTGAAAGCGTTGGGATGATCAATGACCTCGGCGGCCGCCAGTGCGCGGCCCCGACGGGATCGACGGCGTTTGATGCGAAGGGGGCGCCGGACGGAACCCGTGGCCGGCGTGGCCTGGATTGCCGTCGCCTCGTCTCGGCCTGGTGCCGCCACCTCGATAGGGCCCGACGGCATAGTCCGGCCCCCAGGCCCCGTAGTCGTATCCGAACTGATCGTAGTAGTCGAGCCCGATGCCCACGTTCACATTGGGCTCGTAGCCCCCATCTGCGGTGGCTACGCAGCCCGCAGACAGGAGCAAGATTGATCCGCTGAGAATGGCGATCGCCGACCAGCCTGCGAAGCGGGGATTCATTTCGCCACCTTCTGGTCGTCGGTGGAGGTCCACTCGAGCATTCCGAACACGGCGCCCTGGGGATCGGCGACGATCGCAACATGACCCCCGTGACGATCAAGCCTGGTTTTGACCAGCACATGTGCGCCCAATGCCACGGCCTTGTCAACCATCTTGGCCACGTCATCCACTCGGACGTAACCGACCCAGTTCGGATGGGCTCCGACTGCCGTTGCAGGCAACATGTTGGCGCTGGCGCGTGCGTAGTCTTCTGATGCCAGCATCAGGTGTCGGTCGCTGCCGGAGGAGGGCAGGTCGAAGACCTCGTAGTCCAGCAGGGTCTGGTAAAAGCCAGCGTCCGCATCGGGATCGCGGGTGAACAGCGAACTCCAGATCCACTCGCCAGGCTCGGCAAGCTCATCGGCCGGGTCGCCACTCGACGACGCGAGAACCGCAAAAACAGCACCCTGTGGGTCGGCGAACACCGCCTCGCGGCCGCGATCGGGGATGTTTCGCGGTTCGAGCAGCACTTTCGCGCCATTGCGCACGGCGGTTTCCCGCGTCGCATCGACGTCGCGGACGGCCACGAACGTCAGCCATGCGGGATGCCGGTGGCCGTCGGCAGGCGTGTCCTTCTGCACCAACCCGGCAACGGGGCGACCATCGAGCGATGCTGTGGCGTATTGGGTTCCTCCTGCTTGGAGATCCCGAAAGCTCCAGCCGAACATGCCCGCGTAGAACAGCTTCGATGCAGCCAGGTCGGGCGTCACCAATTCCTCGAAGATCACCTTGCCGACGTGATGCTCCTGTCCGCGAGGTTCGACCAGTGGAGGAACGCGTGCAGGTGCGGCGATCGCAGGGGCGACGAGCGCGACGCCGGCCATTGCGGCGACGAGTCCTGGGCCGATTGCGCACCACGCTGAACAGGCCCGAAGGCGTCCGGCGACGCTGGGTGCGATGACATTGAAATTCATGGAGCGTCCTGTCTGGCCGGTACCGTGCGGTGGAGCACCGCCTGGCTGGGGGGGGATGGGGTCGTGCCGGCGGGTGGCGCAACCATTGGCCGCGGATGCCTGGGTGCCACAGAGCCGCCTACATGGAACTGCGATGCTGCTGCAGCGAGCGATTGCCTTGCAGCGAAAGTACGCTGGCACGCGCGTGACGTCTGTTCGCTCCCGCACGCAATGGATTGCCGCGTTGATGCACTGGAGCGACAACCGTCATGTACCGGCTGCCGCGGCTAGTGGGTTAAGCCAGTGATGTGCACGGGAGCCACGCAGGGGCTGCGCCTTGTGTCGGCTCTGCCCGTAGTGCGAGGTGACGAGGCGATCGTGTCGGGCAGCAATCGGTCGTCCCCGTTCTTGACGGCTAGATGGCACTCGCACGATCTCCGCTCCAGACAGGCCCGGTCGAGCACGTCGATGTGCGCGCGGGCATAGCGGATCAACCCCGCGTTCTGCAGCTTGAGGGCCGCTTCCGTGACCCCCTCTCGGCGGGCGCCGAGCATGTTGGCGATCAGTTCTTGTGCCATCGTCAACTCGTCACCGTCCAACCCGTCCAGGGTCAGCAGTAGCCAGCGACAAAGCTGCTGATCGAGCGAATGTTGACGATCGAAGACGGCCGTCTTCGACATCAGGGTGAACAGCGCCTGGGCATAGCGCAACAAGACGCCTGACGGGAGGCGGGTTGAACTCGTCCAACTCCAGTGTCATCAAAGACGGTTTGGTGAACTGCAGCGCAAGGTCCGGGTGCTGGGCGAACCGCCCCGACAACAGGCCGCGATCGGGCGCGCCTGCGTATCACCTTTTCGTTCGATGGCGCACAGACGGAATTGATGCTACCCGATTAGCTTTCAACCTATGTTGTCGATCCGCTGAGCGGGCTGTCGAGCAAGCTGATTCGAGACATCCCGCCCTGGATCCGTCCCCATCGGACGAGGCAATCGACTTACGAAGCAAATTCGATGAAACCCGAACACCGTGAATCGACAAGTCGCTTCAACCAGCGACGCATGGCGCTGTCCAGATGGGACTACGAAGGTGGGACGGGTTCGGGAGGGCGGCTTCAGATTGCCGTCGGATCCCCGATTCCTTCGCACCACCGCGCGAACGGAAGAGGTGCTGAATTGTCCGACCTGAAGCGCCGTATAAAAGAGCTTGAGAGACTGGTTATCTTTTTGAAAGCGGAGAACTCGAGCTCGATTTCGAAGTAGAAGTTAGGGCTCCTTTCTTTTGCGCGTTAGGACATTTGGGGTCGAGCGTTCTTGCAGAACTAAAGATGAGGACGCGACATCGACCAGCGATACGTGTGTGTCGCCTGATCCGCTCTTCTTCCGCTCTTTGAACTCTCTGCGCGCTGGCGCACAGACCACCTTGTCAATCGGGCTCAGTCTCGGCCCTCACCTACCTCAGCACCAAGGAAAAGCATCATGAAGACAGACTCGCAACTGCAGCAGGACGTCATGGCCGAGCTCGCCTGGGAGCCGTCCATCCATGCCGCCCAGATCGGCGTCGAGGTCAAGGACGGCGTCGTGACGCTGGACGGCAATGTCGCCACGTACACGGAAAAGTGGAACGCCGAGCTGGCGGCGCAGCGTGTCGCCGGCGTCAAGGCGCTTGCCATCGAACTCAAGGTCAAGCTCATCGAGTCGGGCGTTCGCACCGACAGCGACATCGCCACGTCGGCACGCAACGTCCTGCAATGGACGTCCGCCGTGCAGTCGGACGCCGTGAAGATCTCGGTCGAGAAGGGCTGGATCACGCTCACCGGCCAGGTCGACTGGAAGTTCCAGAAGGAGGCCGCCGCCGATGCGGTGCGCTTCCTGTCGGGTGTCGTCGGCGTCAGCGATCAGATCACCATCGCGCCGAGCGTGAAGGCGACGGTCGTCAAGGCGGACATCGAGGCGGCGATCAAGCGCGCGGCGACCGAAGATGCCAAGCATATCTCGGTGGGCGTGAGCGGCGGCGACGTCACCCTCAGCGGCTCGATCCAGAGCTGGGCCGAACGCGACCTGGCAACGCAGTCCGCATGGAACAGCCCGGGCGTGACCAAGGTCATCGACAAGATGACGCTGTCGTACTGAACTCGCTCGAAGCCCCCTCGCCGTCGAGGAGGCTTCGCTGAATGCAGTCCCGCCAGAAAGGCAAGCATGGACACGCCGAACATCCCGGTCTATCTCTTCGACACGCACGCCGACGCCGAGAAGGCGATTCGCTCGCTCAACGACGCCGGCTACAACATGAAGTCGTTGTCGCTCGTCGGCAAGGGTTGTCACACCGAAGAGCAGGCGATGGGCTTCTATACGTCCGGCGACCGCATCAAGGCCTGGGGCGGTCGCGGTGCGTTCTGGGGCAGCTTGTGGGGGCTGCTGTTCTCTCCCGCGGTCTTCATCCTGCCTGGGATCGGCTTGCTGGCGCTCGCAGGGCCGATCGTCGTCGCGCTGGTGTCCGCGCTGGAAGGCGCCGTCGTCGTCGGCAGCATCTCGGCGCTCGGTGCGGCGATGATGCAGATCGGTGTTCCCAAGGAGCAGGCCATCAAGTACGAGACGGCGTTGAAGGTCGACAAGTATGTGTTGCTGATCCACGGAACTGCGGCCGAGGCAGCACAGGCTCGCGCGATCTTGTCGCATGCATCCGCCGTTCCAATGGGCGCTCACGCGTGAATGCGTACAGACGCCATCCGATAGCCGGCTCATTCGACCTCGCGAGGCCGAACGCCCATGTCGGACAAGCGCGGACGGGCGTGTGTGCGTCATGCCGGCCGCGAAGCTGAATCCCGTCGGTGCGGCTCGATCGGCGATGGCCGTACCGTCGAGTGCCGAACTCCCCGCTGCATCGACGGTGATCTACACCTGCCCGATGCATCCCCTCTTTCGCCATGCCGGGCCGGGCCACTGTCCGTTCTGCGGCATGAGCCTCGAGGTCTTCGTTCCGAAGAGCGCCGAAGAGGACAACGACGCTGAATCGCGCGCGATGACGCGGCGTCTCTGGGTTTCGGCCGGCCTCACGCTGCCCCTGCTTCTGATGTCGATGCGCGACATCCTGCCATTCGATTTCCCAGCCTGGGTGAACAGGGCTGCGGCCGAGCTCGGATGGGCGCTAGGTGCGCCTGTGAGCGCGTCGTCGGCCTTTGAGGCGTTGCTGGCCACGGTCGTCGTCGCATGGGCTGGCGGCCCGTTCTTCGTGCTCGGGTGGCGGTCGTTCGCCACTCGGCAACTGAACATGTTCAGCCTGGTCACGCTCGGCGTCGCGACGGCCTATCTCTTCAGCCTCTACACGCTCCTCTGGCCGCGCAGCCTTCCCGCCGCATTCATCTCGGTACACGGTCTCCCGCTGTACTTCGAGGCGGCCGCCGTGATCGTCACGCTGGTGCTGCTTGGGCAGGTGCTCGAAGCGCGCGCGCGCGTGCGCACCAACGCGGCCGTCAAGGGCTTGCTCGGGCTCGCCGCCAACGTCGCCCTTCGGGTGGGCGCCGATGGACGCGACGAGTCGGTGGCGCTGAAGGCGGTCGTCGTCGGCGACATGCTTCGCGTCAAGCCCGGCGGCAAGGTGCCTGTGGACGGCGTCGTGCTGCAGGGCGACACGTCGATCGACGAGTCGATGATCAATGGCGAACCGATTCCATCGGCGAAATCGGCGGGCAGCTACGTCACCGGCGCGACCCTCAACCAGACCGGCTCGTTCACCATGCGGGCCGAACGGGTGGGTGCCGAGACGCTACTGGCGCGCATCGTTGCGCTCGTGGCGGAAGCCGGACGTACCCGAGCGCCGATTCAGAAGCTGGTCGACCAAGTTGCCCGGTGGTTCGTCTTGTTCGTGGTGTGTGTCGCCGTGCTGGCCGGCGTCGTCTGGGCGTTGGCAGGCCCTGCGCCGGCGCTGGCGAATGCGTTGCTCGTGGTGGTGTCCGTGCTGATCGTCGCCTGCCCTTGCGCGCTCGGCCTGGCAACGCCCGTCTCTGTCACCGTCGGCATCGGACGCGGCGCGAAGGAGGGCGTACTGATCAAGGACGCCGAGGCGCTGGAGTTGATGGAGAAGGTCGACACCCTGGTGGTCGACAAGACCGGCACGTTGACCGAAGGCAAGCCGTCGGTGCAGGCCGTGGTCGCCACCAGCGGATTCGACGAAGCGAAGGTGCTGCTCTGGGCCGCCAGCCTCGAGGCGCTGAGCGAGCATCCGCTGGCCGCCGCGATCGTCAAGCGCGCGCAGTCCGACGGACGGAAGCTCCTGGATGTGTCGGGGTTCAGCGCTGTCTCGGGACAAGGCGTGCGCGGCACCATCGCCGGGCAGGACATGCGCCTGGGCAATGCGTTGCTCCTCGCCGAGGCGCACGTGGATACGCGCGTCGTCGATGTCGCGACGGACGCCTTGCGCCAGCAGGGCCAGACCGTGATGTACCTGTCGGCCGGTGCGCGCCTGGCGGGTTACGTGAGCGTTGCCGACGCCGTCAAGACGTCCACGCCGGAGGCGATCCAGCAACTCAGGGCCTCGGGCCTGCGCGTCGTGATGCTCACCGGCGACAACGCCGTTACCGCCGCCGCCGTGGGGCGGCTTCTGGGACTGGACGACGTGGAAGCCGGTGTGATGCCAGAGGACAAGTACCGGCATGTCAAGGCACTGCAGGAACAGGGCCATGTCGTCGCCATGGCGGGCGATGGCGTCAACGACGCTCCTGCGCTGGCCCAGGCAGACGTCGGCATCGCGATGGGAACCGGCACGGACATCGCGATGAGCAGTGCCCGCATCGTGCTGGTCAAAGGCGACCTGCGAGGAATCGTCGAGGCGCGCACGCTCAGCCGGGCGACGATGCGCAATATCCGCGAGAACCTGTTCTTCGCGTTCGTCTACAACGTCGTCGGCATCTCGCTCGCCGCGGGCGTCTTCTACCCGTGGCTGGGTGTCCTGCTGAGCCCGATGGTGGCGAGCGCGGCGATGGCGGCGAGCTCGATTTCCGTGATCGGCAACGCATTGCGACTTCGGTCGCTCAAGCTGGGAGGCTCACCGTGAGGCTGATCCGTGACGAAGAAGCGTACTTTCAAATCCTCGACGACTTCGTCGCGCAACGGGTGAGCGCCTCCGTGTTCATTGCTCGATTCCGACATCAATGGCAATGCGACGGCGCCGAAGGGTTCGACAGCGTCTTGGCAATGAGCGGTGCTTCGCACAACCAGGCCGGTCTCTACGGGCTTCTGGATTCGATCGCCACCTTGTGCCGCACCTATGCGCACAACCTGCCATCGGGCTGCGGCTACCGCGTCAGCGAGGAGCAGTTCCGCAAGGAGGTCGAGAGCCTGACAGAGACGCTGCCGCATCCGGGCCTCGGTCGGGCGTAGGACTGCCATGCTGTCCTTGTTCAAGTCACCGCCGCTGGCGCCCCCCGGAAAGGCGCCTGGCGTCATGGCGCCCGGGGACGAGGCGATGCTGGATGGCCTGCAGCACGCGGCGTTCGACTATTTCATCGCCAGGACGAACCTGTCCAACGGACTCGTCGCCGACACCTCGCGGCCGAACTCGCCGTCGAGTATCGCGGCGGTCGGGTTTGCGTTGTCGGCCTACCCTGTGGGTGTCGAGCGCGGTTGGATAGTCAGAGCAGACGCCGTGGAACGCGTGCTCTCGGCGCTGCGCTTCTTCTCAGGGAGCGACCAGAGCGGAACGACGACCGCGACCGGCTTTCGAGGCTTCTATTTCCACTTCCTGGACATCGGGACAGGGCGGCGGGTCTGGCAGTCGGAACTCTCGTCGATCGACACGGCGTTGCTCATCGCCGGGATGCTGACGGCGGCTCTTTATTTCGATGCGGAGTCGGCCGCGGAGACGGAGTTGCGCCACCTGGCCGACGCGTTGTATCGCCGGGTGGACTGGCATTGGGCGCAGCGCGATGGCGGCGCCGTGTCCCAAGGCTGGAAGCCCGAGTGCGGCTTCCTCAACTACGGCTGGGACGGCTACAACGAAGCGCTTCTGCTCTACGTCCTCGGCCTGGGCTCGCCGACGCATCCGCTGACCGACGCCAGCTTCGAGGCCTGGACGCTGACCTACCAGTGGGAGAACATCTACGGCCACGACTACCTGTACGCCGGCCCGCTCTTCGTGCATCAGTTCTCCCACGCATGGATCGACTTCCGCGGGATCCGCGATCAATTCATGCGCGAGAAGGGCATCGACTATTTCGAGAACAGCCGTCGTGCCACGCTGGTCCAGCGCGACTATGCGATCCGCAACCCGCGCGGCTTCACGGGCTACGGCCAGGATCGCTGGGGCTTGTCGGCGGGGGACGGGCCCAGCGTCGAGCCCCAGCCGGTCGAGGGCCGGCGACAGGCGTTCTACGGCTATGCCGCGCGCGGGGTTCCGTGGGGGCCGGATGACGGCACCATTGCCGGCGCGTCGACGCTGGCGTCCATCGTCTTCGCGCCCGAGATCGCGCTGCCGGCCGTTCGCGCCATGGTGGCGGCGCGGGCGGGTGGACACGGCGAATGGGTGCGCGCCAGCGGTTTCAACGAGACCGCACACGGGCCCGTCGATGGCGGTTGGACATCCGAAGGCGAGTTCGCGCTCGACCAGGGCCTGACCGTCCTGATGGTCGAGAACTTCCGCACGGGACTGTTGTGGCGTCTCATGCGGGAGTCGCCGTCGATCCGAACAGGACTGCAACGCGCCGGCTTCAAGGGCGGCTGGCTCGCGACGAAGGCATCGGGGTGAACCCATGAGCACGATGACTTTCGACGCCGTCCAGGACACCGTGTCAGCGGCTGACGACCGCGAACGCCTGCGGCATGTCGCTCCGACGGGCTGGCGAAATCCCAAGCTGTCGCGCCTCTACGACCTGCTGGTGATTGGCGCGGGGCCCGCGGGCCTGATGGCGGCCCGCTCGGCGGCGGCGTTGGGCGCGAAGGTGGCCCTGGTGGAACGCCATCAGCTCGGGGGCGACAGCCTCAACTACGGCTCGATTCCCACCAAGGCGTTGATCCGCACGGCGAGGATGTATTCGGACATGCGATGCGCCGCCACCTTCGGCGCGACGCCGCCTGCAGACATCCAGGTCGACTTCGGAGCGGCGATCGCACGATTGCGCCACGTCCGTGCACGCGTCAGCCGCACCCATTCGGCCTTGTGTCTCACCCGTCAGGGGATCTCGGTGTTCTTCGGTGCTGCCCGCTTCTCCGGAAAAGATTTGGTCGACGTGGACGGCGTCAGCCTTCGCTTCAAGAAGGCGCTGGTCGCGACGGGCGCGCTGTCGCAACTGCCCACGATCCCGGGCCTGGCCGAGGCGGGGTACCTGACCAACGCGAACCTCTTCGACATCGCCGCGCGGCCGGCGAGCCTGCTCGTGATCGGCGGCGGGCCGCTCGGCTGCGAACTGGCGCAGGTCTTCGCGCGTTTCGGCTGCAGGACGATCATCGCGCATCGGGAGCCGCTGTTCCT
>CAIMXF010000037.1 GCA_903845345.1 uncultured beta proteobacterium | reverse complement strand
GGTGCGGCCGCCTGGGCGTGCGCGCCCGCGCTCGCGAGCAGGGCCGCGAAGGTGGCGACGGCGAGTGCGACGGCGGTCGGGGGGCGAGCGGGAAGTCGTTGCATGTCAGTCCTTCTGTGGAGCCTGTGGAGCGTCGATGTTGCAATGTCCCGGCATGGCGGCGATCCAGTCGCGGATCAGCTGCACGCCTTCCTGGTGCACGGTGCTGCGGCCCAGCTCGGGCATCATCACGCCGCCTTCCGTGCTCGCCAGCCGGAACGGCAGGATGGACTCGTCCGGCTTGCCGGGCACGATGTCGAAGACGCGGTCGCCCGTGCCCTTGCCAGCGGCCACCGACGCCTTGCACAGGCCCAGCGACCAGTCGGCCGGGCCAGGCGCGTCGAGGCGCAGCGAGGTGTTGCTGGCGGTGCCGCCGGTCTGGTGGCAGTGCGCGCAGTTGACGTCGAGGTAGGTGCGCGCGCGCTCGGCGATCGGGGTCTGGACGTCGCGCCAGTCGGCCGCGCGCGGCAGCTCGCCCGCGGGCACGCCCGTGAGGAAGCCGGCGCGTACCCAGCGGGAGATCTGGTTCTCGGTGCCGTCCACGTAGGCGAGGGTGCGGTTGAGGTTGCGCGCCTTCGGGCCGAGCGGCGTGAACTCGCCGCTCTTCAGGTTGGCGACGTGGCACGAGGCGCACTGGTTCTCGTTGGGAACGACGTAAGTGAACTTCTGTCCGTGGCCCTGCGCGTCGACCAGATCGAGGGCCTTCTCGTCGCCAGTGCGCTGCAGCTCGGCCTCGCTCTGGTCGGCGTTCCACACGTAAGGCAGAACCGTCCAGCCGTCGGCGCGTCGCACGAGCAGGCGAGTCTCGACCAGCCGCACGCGCGAGAGGTCGAGCCCCGCGGCGGGCGAGCCGGGCTCGGCGTCGTAGGTCTTGAGTACGGCATCGGAACCTCCGGACGCGACACGCGGGTAGTAGAAGGTCTTGGACAGGATCGTGCCGACGGGAAACTCGAACGCCTTGTCCGCGGTGTACCGGGCCGACTGCCCGGCCGGCATCCAGACCGTGCGCAGCTTGTGCGCGTAGTCGCTGAACAGCGGCGTGACGAGGTCGTAGGGCAGCACGCCCGCGTTGGGCACGAGGCGCCCGCCCGTGACGTCGAGCAGGTGCCAGTCGGACAGGTGCTCGGGCCTGCCGTCGGCGACGAACTTGACCGGCGCCGGCGCGCGCGCGCAGCTCGCCAGCACGGCGAGCAAGCACGCGGCGGGGCCGATGAGCAAACGCAGGCGCATCGCGACGGCGGCCATCAGACCGAGGCCGCGGAGGCCGCGTGAGGCGGCGTCAGCGTGACCGGCGACAGCGGGGCGAGCTTGCAGCGCAGGGCATCGGTGACGACCTTGGGATCCCGGTACTTGTGCGGCCCGTCGGCGTTGAGCACGCCCGAGGCGGTGGCGTCCACGCACAACCGCTCCTGCGCGACGTCGGCGCGCGCCGGGTCGACGTAGCCGTCCCACAGCACGTCGGGGAAGTGGCCGTTGACGCCGAACATCGCCGACTTGAGCACCTTCATGTCGATGCCGTCGGGCGAATTGCCGCCGCCCTTGAAGCGGTTGTCGTGCACGTAGATGCCGCGCGGGTACGGATCGTAGTTCGGCTGCACGCCGCTTTTGCTGAAGTAGCCGGTCGAGAAGTAGCTGGAGATGATGACGTTGGCGGTCACGTTGTTCGTGATGTCGTTGTCGAAGATCTCCACCAGCGAGTTCGAGTTGATCACCACGCCCGAGCCGGCCGGCACGCTCGCCACCGCCGTGCCCTCGGCGCCGAAGTTGCCGAGGTTGTTGGCGTCGACCTTGTTGTGGAACACCCGCGTGCTGTGCCCCGGTTGCGACAGGTTGGGCATGTTGAACACGAGGATGCCGCCGGTGTTGCCGGTGGCCACGTTGTCGTGCACGTCGGCGTTGATCGTGTTCTCGATCTCGATGCCGGCCACGTTCTGCTCGACGCGGCAGCCGCGCACGACGACGTCGCGCGACTGGCCGACGTAGATGCCCGCGTCGGCGGCGCCGAACGACTGCGAGTTCTCGATCAGCACGTTCTTCGTCTTGACCGGGTACAGGCCGTAGGCGCCGTTGGAGGTCTTGGGGCCGTCCGTCCAGCGCACGCGCACGTCGCGGATGGTGATGTTCTCGCCGCTGTTGACCTTGAGCGCGTCGCCCTGGGTGTCCTCGATCGTCAGGCCTTCGATCGTGAAATCGCTCGCCTGCGCCAGCAGGCCTTCGGGGCCCGATGTCTGGTTGCGGAACGACAGGATCGTCTGCTCCATGCCCGCGCCGTGGATCGTGACGCCGTTGACGCGCAGCGACAGCCCGCGGTCGAGATGGTAGTGGCCGGAGGGGATCTCGATGACCGAGCCCGGCTTGGCGTCGAGGAGTTCGCCCTGAAGCTTCCTGGCGAACTCGGCATCCACCGGCAGGTCGCCGGCTCGCACGTTCGGGTCGGAGGCGGACTTGCTGCAGCCGCCCAGCGCCCCCAGCGCGGCGAGCGCCGCGGCGGCGAGGAGCAGGCCGGCGGTCTTGTGGAACGGACGGAACGAATGCATGGAAACCTCTCTGAGACGCTTGCGCGGGCTGCGGAAGCGACCGCCCAAAAGATAGCAACGACTATCATCAAGCGCGTTGGTGCTTTCCCTGAACTGAACAATTTGAAATCTTCAACACCATAGTCATGGCTACTGTATTGTTCGCAAGCGGTCTTGACTACACCGTGGATACACTCCCCCCCGGCCCACCCCCAACGACGCCAATGCCGCGAAAATCCAACGCCCCCGCCGTCGCGACGCCTGCCGCATCCTTCGGCGTGGAGCTCGATCGAAAGCGCGCGCCGACGCAGACGCGCGCGCTGGAGACCTGCGAGCGCATCCTCGACGCCGCGGCCAACCTGCTGGGCGAAGTCGGCATCGAGCGGTTGTCGACCAACCTGATCTGCGAGCGCGCGGGCCTGTCGCCGCCGGCGCTCTATCGCTATTACCCGAACAAGTACGCGGTGCTGGCCGAACTGGGCGTGCGGCTGATGATGAGCCAGAACGACCTGCTCGAACAGTGGGCGACGCCGGCCACGCTGCGGCTGCCGGCCGCGAAGTTCGAGGCGCGCATCCGCCGACTGTTCCTCGACACGCTGGCGATCACGCGCCAGGCGATCGCCGGCGAATGGATCACGCGCGCGCTGCGCGCGGTGCCGTCGCTCGCGCCGGTGCGCCTCGAGTCGCACGAGCACGTCACCGGCCTGCTGGTGGCCGCGTTCGCGCTGGCCCATCCCGCGGTGCCGCAGGCGCGCGTGCGCCTGGTCTCGCGCCTGGCGATCGAGGTGATGTACTCGGCGCAGGAACTGCTGGTCGACGACGCGACGCTCGATGCCGAGGAAGTCGCCACCGTGATGTCGCACATGGTGACGACGCAGGTCATGCAGTTGCGCAAGGAACGCGCCTAAAGCAGCATCGCCTCGTAGGCCGCCTCGAGGTCGCGGCAGTACGCCGGCGTGTCGAACAGCGGCGCCGTGCGGCGCGCCTGCGCCAGGCGTTCGCGCACGCGCGCGAGACGCGCCCGGTCGCGCGCGAGCTCGATGGCGCGCGCCTCGAACGACGGCACGTCCTCCACCAGCAGGTCATCGGCCAGATCTAGCGCATGCAGCAGGCTGGCGCCGACGCGGCCGGGGAACGTCGAGCCGCGGCACGACAGCACCGGCAGGCCGGCCCACAGCGAATCGCTGGCGGTGGTGTGCGCGTTGTAGGGCAGCGTGTCGAGGAACAGGTCGGCGCAGGCGTGGCGCGCGAGGTGGTCGTCCAGGCGGATGCGCGGCGCGAAACGCAGGCGGCTCGCCTTCACGCCGTGGGCCGCGGCCGCGGCACGCAGGTTGTTCGTGGCGGCGTCGTTGTCCTGCAGCAGCCACAGCACGCTGCCGTCGACCGCGGCCAGGATGCGCATCCACGACGCGAAGGTCGCCGGCGTGATCTTGTAGGTGTTGTTGAAGCACGCGAAGACGACGGCGTCTTCCGGCAACCCCTGCGCGGCGCGGGTGCTCGGCGCGCCGATGGCGCGCTGGCGGTCGTTGGGCTGGTAGCTGTTCGGCAGCCGCACCACGCGTTCGACGTAGGCACGCTCGTCGCCCGGCGGGATGGTCTGCGCGTCGGCCACGATCACGTCGAGGTAGGGCGCGCCGAGGGTGCCCGGGAAGCCGAGCCAGTTGACCTGCACCGGCGCCGGCCGGCGCGCGAACACGCCGGTGCGGCCGAGGCCGAACCAGCCGTTGAGGTTGACGAGAATGTCGATGCGGCGCTCGGCGATCGCGTGCGCGACGGCGTCGTCGGGCAGCGAAGCGATCGCCACCACCTCGTCGAACGCGGCGTCCATGCGCCGGCGCAGCGTGCTGCCGTCGTCCCAGCCGTTGTCGAACGCGACGATCTCGAAGCGCCGCCGGTCGTGCAGCTCGAACAGTTCCGCGGCCAGGATGGACGTGGCCTGGTTCCGGAACTCGCCCCCGAGATAGCCGATGCGGATCCTGTCGTTGCCCAGGCGCCGGCCGGGCTCGACGAGCGCCGGCTGCGCGGGGAACTGGTCGGCCGCGAACAGCTCGGCACAGCGGCGCAGCATCATGGGATCGGTGCCGATCGCCTCGTATGCGAACGGCTCGATCACGGCACGGCCCGCGGCGAGTCCGCGCTCGATCTCGGCCACGAGCGAGTCGAGATCGCGCCAGTCGCAGGCCATCGTCTGCGCGTACACGCGCTTGCCGACCACGTACGGATACGCCGCGTCCAGCGCCTGCACGCGCTCGAACGCGACGGCCGCCTCGTCGTAGCGCTTCAGCTCCAGCAGCGCGTTGCCGCGGTTGCAGACCACGCCCGCGACGTCCGGCTTGACGGCCAGCACGGCGTCGAGGTCGACGATCGTGTGCTCGTAGCGGCGCAGTCCGTAGGACGCGTTGGCGCGCTGGATGCGGGCCTCGAGGCGCGTGCCGTCGATGTCGAGGCAGCGCGTGAACGCGAGCACCGCGTCCTCGGCGCGGCGCAGCGCGAACAGCGCGCTGCCGCGGCCCTCGTGCGCGGCGGCGTGCTGCGGGTCGATGCGCAGCGCGGCATCGAAGTCGGCCAGCGCCGCCGCCGGCTGCTTCAGCGCGAGGCGCGCGGTGCCGCGGCCGACGATCGCCTGCAGGTACTTGGGCGCCAGCACGACGGCGCGGTCGTAGCCGGCGAGCGCGTCCTCCTGGCGGCCGAGATCCTGCAGCACGCGGGCGCGGTTGCTGTGGGCCTGCGCGATGTCGGGACGCACGGCGATCACCGCGTCGTACGACGCCAGCGCGTCGTCCAGCCGGCCGGCCGCGTGCAACGCGTTGCCGCGGTTGTAGGACGCCTCGACATAGTCCGGCTTCGCGGCGATCGCGCGGTCGAACGACGCGATCGATTCGTCGTGCCGGCCCAGCGCGCTGAGCGTGTTGCCACGGTTGTTCAGCGCCTCGAGCAGGCCGGGATTGATCGCCAGCGCGCGATCCAGGCTCTGCAGCGCCTCGTCGTGGCGGCCCAGCACGTGCAGCGCGTAGCCGAGGTTGCCGTGCGCGCTGGCGTCCTGCGGATCGACGGCCAGCGCCTGCGCGATCAGGTCGGCGGCAGCCTGCGGATGGCCGGCCTGGAACGCCAGCATGCCGAGCGAGTGCAGCGCGTCGACGTGGCGCGGCGAACGCCGCAGCACCTCGCGATAGATCGGCTCGGCCTGCGCGATGCGGCCGCCGTGGTGCAGCGCCTGCGCCTGCGCCATCAGGCTGTCCAGCGTGGGCACCGCGCCGAACGCGGGTGGACGCAGGAAGGTGGGCGACGGCGGGGCGGGTTTCTTGGCCATGGAAGCGGGGGCTCGGTGCATCGCGGCCGAACAGGCGCGCAGCCCGCATTGTGGCCGCATGCGGCCGCTCCCCCTCAGCGCGGCTTCAGCGCCGTGGCGAGGTCGCCGACCGCCGCCAGCACGCCTTCGACGGCGTGCTGCGCCTTGGCGTCCTTCAGCGCGCCGGCGTCGTCGAAGGCGTCGCCGGCATGTCCCAGCGCGAACTGCTGCGGCACGACGATCATCGCGAACGCGCCCTGGAGATACTGGCGCAGCAGGTTCATCGACCGCAGGCCGCCCAGCGGCCCGGGCGACGCCGACAGCAACGCCGCCGGCTTGTTCGCGGTCGCGTCCCTGCCGGCGCCGCCCGCGGCGCCCGCCGGAATGCGCGACAGCCAGTCGAACGCATTGAGCACCAACGGCGTCGGGAACGCGTTGTATTCGGGCGTGACGAGCAGCAGCGCGTCGTGCGCGAGCACGGCGTCGCGCAGCTGCAGCGCCGCGGGCGGCACGCCGTGATCGCGTTCGATGTCGCCGTCGTAGAGCGGCAGCGCCAGCGCGCGCAGGTCGAACTCGGTCACGCTGCAGCCGTCGCGCCGCGCGGCCGCCGCGGCCACGCGCGCGAGCTGGCGGTTGTACGAGCCGGCGCGTTCGCTGCCGGCGATGATCAACAGGCGGATCGGTTTCATGAAGGCGCTCCGGCCCGCGGCGCGGGCGTTCGGCGCCAAGCTTAATTCGATTCCTTGATCAGCCGCCCGTCGGCCTGCTGGATCGGCCGCGCGTTCATCGGATAGAGCCGCGAGAAGATCGCGACCTGGTCCAGCGAGATCGGCACCGGCTGCTTCATCACCATCCACAGCACGCCTTCGCTGCACGGCGGCGTGGTGAGCGAGCCCATGTAGGTGTAGTAGCGCTTGTCGTCGGGCAGCAGCTGCGAGAGGTCGATGCGCGATCCGGCGCGCACCTCGTCGCCCTTCTCGAGCGGCAGGTTGTTCCACACGGTCTGGACGATGGACTGCGCGCTGCCGCGATCGAGCAGCACCGCGACGACCGCGATGTGGCCGTCGACGTCCTTGTGCACCAGGTGCGCCACCATGTCGTACTGGCGGCCATCGATGCGCTCCTCGGACGGCCGGTGGAAGTGGAACTGCACCAGCTCGTAGCGCCTGCCGGTGATCGTGATCGCGTTGCCCGGCTCCACGTTGACCTGCACCGTGTGGCCGTTGTCGATCACCGAGAACGCGCTCGGGCGGTAGTCGAACTTGATCGGCTCGAGGTCGACGGCGATGCCGCCGCGGATGTCGATCGGGCTCTGGCGCTGGCCGGTCGCGCACTTGCTGAACTCGGGGCGCATCTTGCCCCAGGCGTCGGGGCCGGCGCTGCCTTCGTAGTCCCAGTGCGTGGGCAGCAGGGACTGGCCGGCGTTGGCGGCGATGTCGAGGTTGGCGTCGCTGGCGACGGCGGAGGCCGCGCGCCTGGGCCGGCGCACGGCGGCGACCGCGGCCGCGCTCGGGCGCACCGAGGTGATCACGTTCTCGCCGCTCTCGCCGCGGTTGGACACCTGCATCGCGTACTTGCCGTCGGCCGCCGGCTTGGCGCCCAGCCTGGCCGCGAGCTTCTCGCGCAGGATGTCCATCGCGCTGGGGCCGGACGCGCCGCCCCTGGCGGCCTCGCCCTTGCCGGGCCTGGCATCGGCGACCGGCTTGTCGTCATCGACGCGGGCCTCGGTCTTCCTGGCGTCGGACGTCCTGTCGTCGGCCTTCCTGTCGGCGCCCTTCCTGTCTTCGGGCCGCTTGGCCTTGGCCTTGTCTTCGTCCTCTTTCTCGGCCGACGGATGCGACGAATTGCCGCGCCATTCGGCCCCCTTGGCGGCGGCGGGCTTCTTCTCGATGGGCACGCCGCCGATCGCCGTCGCCTCGGGCGCGCCGGTCTCGCTGCGGTTCACCGACATCTTGAAGCCGGGCGAGGTCGGCCCGAGCTGGGCAACGACCAGGCCGGAGACCGGCTCGGCCGCCAGCGCGACGCCGGCGCAGGCGGCGCAGGCGGCCTGCAGCGCGGCTGCGGCGACGAGGGAATGCAGGAATCGAGACGACATGGGGGCTCCGCACGGACGGTGTGCCCCCTTGAGATCGGCCGGAACGGCTGAAAGTTGAGTGACAGCTTACAAATTCGCCCGGCAAGGCGCCGAATTGTTCAGTCCGCCGCGAGCACGCTCTTGCGCACGAAGAACCAGGCCACGATGCCGATGCACGACATCAGCAGCGAGGCCAGCGCCAGGTGCGCCGCGGAATGCATCACGAGCGGCGAGATCACGCCGGCGACGAAGGCGTTGGCCACGCTGCCGATGCAGGCCTGCAGCGAAGACGCCATGCCGCGCCGCAGCGGCGCCTGGTCCAGCAGGAGGAGCGTCACGACGGGCACCATCAGCGCCCAGCCGAACGAGAAGATGCCGATCGGCGGAATGGCCCACCAGGCCTGCGCCGGAAACAGCGCATTGGCCAGGAGGTTGATCGTCGCGATCGTGAACATGATCGTGAAGCCGATGCGGATCTGGCGCGCCGGCTTCATTTGGCCGGCCAGCTTGCCCGACAGGAAGGCGCCGCCCATGATCCCGCCGATGGTGAACAGGAACAGCAGGAAGAAGTGCGTGGGCGCCAGGTGCAGCAGGTCGCCCAGGAACACGGGCGCGGACAGGATGTACAGGAACATCCCGTTGAACGGCACGCCCGACGCCAGCGCCAGCGCGAGGAAGCGCGGGCTCGAGAACATCTCCCAGTAGCCCTTGAGCAGGTGCGCCGGATGGAACGGCTGCACCTGCGTGTGGTGCAGCGTCTCGGGCAGCATGCGCCAGCTCAGCATCCACATGACCACGCCCACGCCGGTGAGGAACACGAACACGGAGTGCCAGCCGAAGTGCACCAGCAGCAGGCCGCCGACGATGGGTGCGACCGCCGGCGCCACGCCGAAGTAGATCGTCACCTGGGACATCACGCGCTGCGCCTCGTCGGGCGGGAACATGTCGCGGATGATCGCGCGGCCCACCACCATGCTGGCGCCCGAGCTCATGCCCTGGGCGAGCCTGAAGAAGATCAGGTGGCCCACCGTCTGCGACATGGCGCAGCCCAGCGACGACAGCGTGAAGATGGCGATGCCCCACAGCACGACGGGCCGGCGCCCGAAGCTGTCGGCGAGCGCGCCGTGGAACAGGTTCATCACGGCGAAGCCGAGCAGGTAGGCCGACAGCGTCTGCTGCATCTGCACCGGCGTGGCGCCGAGCGAGCGCGCGATGCCCGAGAACGCCGGGATATACGTGTCGATGGAGAACGCGCCCAGCATGCCCAGGCATGCAAGCAGCGCCGCGAGCGCCGAACGGGGTCGGCGCCAGAGGGTGGCGGCGTCAGGATTCATGGAAGGAGTCGGCTCGTTGGCGGCGCGCTGTCGAACAGCGTGCCGCGCAGGAATCATTGTGAAGCGAGCCGATAGGCCGGATTCTGTGCGTCGCGCCAGCCCTTGCGAGCCGGCGCGCCGTGACCGCCATTCGTCTGGGCCGGCTGTCGCCAGCACGGCTCGATGCCATCTACCCGCGGACTCCCCGGGTCAGGTCGACGTCCGCCTACTTGATGTTGCTGCACGCAGAGATTGCCCGTTTCACCCGAACTGAATCGGCTCGTCTCTGTTGCTCTGATCCTCGCCTTCGTGCCTTGCGGCACTCGACGGGCAGCCGTTAGCTGCTGCGCTACCCTGTGCAGTCCGGACCTTCCTCCAGCACGGCCTTTCGGCGGTTGTGCCAGCGGCGGTCTGGCTCGCTTCACGGGATGATTGTCCCACGGTCGAAGGACGCGACCCGCGGCCGCGCGCGCTCAGGCCTGCTTCCAGCCCAGCGTCTCGCCGGCACGCAGCGGCTTGAGCGAGGCGTCGCCGAAGGGCACGCTGGCGGGCAGCTCCCAGGCTTGGCGGCGCAGCGTGACCGTGCCGGCGTTGCGCGGCAGGCCGTAGAAGTCGGGGCCGTGGTGGCTCGCGAAGCCTTCCAGCCTGTCGAGCGCGCCGACGCCGTCGAACGCCTCGGCGTACAGTTCCAGCGCCGACAGCGCCGTGAAGCAGCCGGCGCCGCAGACCGACGCCTCCTTCATCACCGACGCGTGCGGCGCGCTGTCGGTGCCGAGGAAGAACTTCGCGCTGCCCGAGGTGGCCGCCGCGACCAGCGCCTGGCGATGCACCTCGCGCTTGAGCACCGGCAGGCAGTAATAGTGCGGCCGCAGTCCGCCCTGGAAGATCGCGTTGCGGTTGTACAGCAGGTGGTGCGCGGTGATCGTGGCCGCGGTGTGCGCGTCGGCCTCGGTCACGTACTGCGCCGCTTCCTTCGTCGTGATGTGCTCGAACACCACTTTCAGCTCGGGCAGGTCGCGCCGCAGCGGCTCGAACACCTGGTCGATGAAGACGGCCTCGCGGTCGAACAGGTCGATGTCGGGGCTGGTCACCTCGCCGTGCACCAGCAGCTTGAGGCCTTCGCGCTGCATCGCCTCGAGCGTCCTGTACGTCTTGCGCAGGTCGGTGACGCCCGCGTCGGAGTTGGTGGTGGCGCCGGCCGGGTAGAGCTTGACGGCGACGACGCCCGCGTCCTTCGCGCGCCTGATCTCGTCGGGCGGCAGGTTGTCGGTGAGGTACAGCGTCATCAGCGGCTCGAACGTGCTGCCCTCGGGCAGCGCGGCCAGGATGCGCTCGCGGTAGGCCACCGCCTGCGCGGTCGTCGTGATCGGCGGCCGCAGGTTGGGCATGATGATCGCGCGGCCGAACTGCCGCGCGGTGTACGGCACCACGGCCGCCATCGCCGCGCCGTCGCGGATGTGCAGGTGCCAGTCGTCGGGCGTCCGGATCGAGAGTTCGTTGAGCGTCGTCATCGCGCGATTTTCGCACCGACGCGTCCGGCCGCACATGCACAATCGACGGATGACCTCGCCGCTCTTCCGTCTCGCCGATCCGGTCGCCGACCGCGCGGCGCTGCTCGAGATGAACATCGAGTACGTGACCTGGGTCTTCGGGGAGATCGAGGCGATGTCCGGGCCGCCGGCGCGCGACATCCTCGGCATGGAGGTCGCCGACTACATTCCGACCGTCATCGACAAGGTCTGCGGCGACCCGCCGCCGCGCGGCGCCTTCTATCTCGTCGAGCAGGCCGGCGCGGTCGTCGCGATGGGCGGATTGCGGCACAGCGACGGCGACGTGGCCGAACTCAAGCGCGTGTACGTGCGGCCCGCGGGCCGCGGCCATCGCCTCGGCGAGGCGCTGGCCGGGCGGCTCGTCGCGGATGCGCGTGCGTTCGGCTACCGGCGCGTGCGGCTCGACACCCTGCCCTTCATGCAGCGCGCCCAGGCGATCTACGGGGCGATGGGCTTCGTCGACTGCGCGCCCTATCCGGTCGAGATGCCGGAGAAGTTCCGGGCGCACATCCGCTACATGCAGCTCGAGCTCTGAAAACGAATCGGGCCGCGAAGCGGCCCGTGGTGATCAGTGCTGGAGGATCTTCGACAAGAAGTCCTTGGCCCGCGGCGAGCGCTCTTCCGGCTTGCCGAAGAAGTCGGCGCTGGAGCAGTCCTCGACGATCTTGCCGGCGTCCATGAAGATCACCTTGTTGCTGACGCGCTTGGCGAAGCCCATCTCGTGCGTCACGCACATCATGGTCATGCCTTCCTGGGCCAGGCCGACCATCACGTCCAGCACTTCGCCGACCATCTCGGGGTCGAGCGCCGACGTCGGCTCGTCGAACAGCATCACGATCGGGTCCATCGACAGCGCGCGTGCGATCGCCACCCGTTGCTGTTGGCCGCCGGAAAGCTGGCCGGGGAACTTGTCCTTCTGCGCGGACAGCCCCACGCGGTCCAGCATCTTCAGTCCGCGATTGATCGCGTCGTCCTTGCTGCGGCCCAGCACCTTGATCTGCGCGAGCGTGAGGTTGTCGGTGATCGACAGGTGCGGGAACAGCTCGAAATGCTGGAACACCATGCCCACGCGCGAACGCAGCTTGGGCAGGTTGGTCTTCTTGTCGGTGATGGACGTGCCGTCCACCACGATGTCGCCCTGCTGGATCGGCTCGAGCGCGTTGACCGTCTTGATCAGCGTCGACTTGCCCGAGCCCGACGGGCCGCAGACGACGACGACGTCGCCCTTGTTGATCGTGGTCGTGCAATCGGTCAGCACCTGGAAGCTGCCGTACCACTTGGAGATGTTCTTGATGTCGATCATGGATGTGCGCTCAGCGAATGATCTGGATCTTCGCCTGCAGCCGACGCACGAGCATCGACAGGCTGAAGGAGACGACGAAATAGCCGGCCGCGGCCAGCAGGTACATCTCGGCCGGGCGGTTGAACAGGTTGCCCACGGTCTGGAAGCCCTTGAGCCAGTCGGACGCGCCGATGGCATAGACCAGCGAGGTGTCCTGGAACAGCACGATCGTCTGGGTCAGCAGCACGGGCAGCATGTTGCGGAACGCCTGCGGCAGCACGACCAGCCGCATGCACTGCGCGTAGCTCATGCCCACCGCGTAGCCCGCGAAGGTCTGCCCGCGCGGCACCGACTGGATGCCCGCACGCATGATCTCGGAGTAGTACGCGGCCTCGAAGAACGTGAAGGTGATCACCGCGGCCAGTTCGGGCCGGTGCTGGTCGCCGAAGCTGCCGGCGATGGTGGTGTAGAAGCCCGGCGGGATCAGCAGGAAGAACCACAGGATGACCATCACCAGCGGAACCGACCGCAGCAGGTCGACGTACACCCGGGCGACGCGCTGCAGCCACGGCGTCGACGACAGCCGCATCAGTGCGATCAGCGTGCCCAGCAGCGTGCCGGCGACGGCCGCCACGGCGGTCAGCTGGATCGAATACTCGAACGTCGAGACGAGGTTGGCCTTGATGACGTCGGACGTCAGGAAGGAGAAGTCGAGATTGAGCGCCACTTACTTGCCTCCCGTCGCGGTGGTGAGGCGCGTGCGCCGCTCGATGAAGACGGCCAGCCGGTTGATCGCGAGCGCGGAGATGACGTAGAACACCGTCGCCACGAAATACATCGTGCTGTGGGCCGAGGTCTGCTCGCCGGCCTGGATCGCCGTCCAGATCAGCTCGGGCACGCTGATGGCATAGGCGACCGAGGAGTTCTTGATGATGTTCATCGACTCCGACGTCAGCGTCGGCAGCACCACGCGCAGGCCGACGGGCAGCAGCACGTAGCGGTAGGTCTGCGCGAGCGTCAGTCCCATCGCGAGGCCCGCGTAGCGCTGGCCCTTGGGAATCGTGGCGATGCCGGCCTTGACCTGCTGGGCCACGCGCGCCGAGGTGAACAGGCCCAGACCGATGCAGGCGAGCGCCGCGTACGACACGGACTTCAGCAGCGGAAAGATCTCGGGCAGCACGAAGGCCCAGATGAACAGTTGCACCAGCACCGGCACGTTGCGGAAGATCTCCGTCCAGGCCTCGCCGAACAGCACGGCCGCCCGGTTGGGCAGCGTCCGCATCACGCCGATCACCAGGCCCACCGAGAGGGCGATCACCAAGGCCACGAGTGCCACGATCAGCGTCCAGCCCCAGCCGTGCAGCATCCACTGCAGGTAGGTCATGTCGCCCTTGGCAGTGGCGAAGCAGGACGGGTAGACGGTCGGGTCGTCGATGCTCGTGCACATCAACGTCGCGCTGTCCTTGATCTGAGCCAGCAAGTTGCTCACCCTCGACTCCTCTGTCGCGGGACTCGCGCCTGAGCGAGCCTCGCCGCGGCCGGATGTGTTCCGGCCTGCTGAATTGTGCAGCGTGCGGATCCGTCGCCGGATCCGCACGCGATCATGGGTTCGGACGCGGTCGCCGCGGGCGCGGCGACCGACGCGATCACTTCTTGGCCGCCAGCAGCTGCTCGGTCGTCATGCTGTTCGGATTGGCCCAGGCGGCCTTCGTGTATTCCGACGCGGGCAGGCCCACCTTGGTGCCGGTCGGCGGGATCGCCTGCATGAACCACTTGTCGTACAGCTTGGCGATCTCGCCGGACTTCTCCATGCCGTCGATCGTCTTGTTGATCGCCGCCAGGAAGGCCGGGTCGTCCTTGCGCACCATGATGGCGATGGGCTCGACCGACAGGGCCGGACCGACCGTGTGGTATTCGGTCGGGTTCTTGGACTTGGAAGCCAGGCCCATGACGATCTGGCCGTCCATCACGAACGCGTCGGCGCGGCCGTTCTCGAGCAGCTGGAAGCTGTCGGCGTGATCCTTGCCGAACACTTCCTTGAAGTCGAGCCCGGTGGCCCGTTCGTTCTTGCGCAGCAGCTGCACGGAAGTGGTGCCGGTGGTGGTGGCCACGTTCTTGCCGTTGAGGTCCTTGATGTCCTTGATGCCCGAGTTCACCTTGGTCAGGATGCGTACTTCCTCGACGTACGCGGTATGCGCGAAGGCCACGTCCTTGGCGCGTGCGTCGTTGTTGGTGGTGGAGCCGCACTCGATGTCGACCGTGCCGTTCTGCACCAGCGGGATGCGGTTGGCCGAGGTCACTTCCTGGTACTTGACTTCGATCTTCTTGCCCAGCTGCTTGCCGATGTCGTCGATCGCGCGCTGGCACAGCTCGACGTGGAAGCCGGTGTACTTTCCGTCGCCGAGCGTGTACGACAACGCGCCCGAGGAACTGCGCACGCCCATGACCACGGTGCCCGTGTCCTTGATCTTCTTCAGCGTGTCCGTCGTCTGCGCGTGCGCGGCGAAGGCGGCGGCAAGAAGGGTGGCGACCAAAAGGGACTTGTTCATGTGAGCTCCTGATTATTCGAGAGGGACGGTTGCAGATTCATTGGCGCGCGGCCAATCGGGGGAAACGGGCGCGGCCTTGCGGCAGCCTTAATTCGAGTCTAGGGTCTATGTCACTCCCACACCGTTCGTGAAAGCACGTAGTGGACCAAGGGCCTCCACGCTCCTGCCGTCGCCGCCCCCGAGGGGGGCTCGGTTCGGCCAGGCGGGTGACCTGGCTTTCCGAGCGCCTGACCCATGCAGCGACCTTCGGCCGGGTGTGGAAACAACACTCTTCAATTTGCGACGGCGTCGGACGGATATCGCCACGAGTCCTTCAGCAGGTAGCTCATGGGCAGGTTCATCGACACGTTCTTGGGCGGGATCGGCGACATGAACCAGCGCGCGTACATCTTCTCGGCATCGCCGGAGCGGATCAGGTGACGCATGTCCTCGTCGACCACCTTCTTGAAGGCCGCATCGTCCTTGCTCATCATGATGGCGAGCGGCTCGATGGTGACGAACTTGCCCACCACCTTGAACTGCGCGGGGTTCGGCGACTCGGCGATCAGGCCGTACAGCTGCACGTCGTCCATCGCGAAGCCGTCGGCGGTCTTGTTGGCCAGCATCGCCATCGCGGCGGCGTTGTCGGGCACCGCCCTCACGTCGATGCCCAGCAGGCGATCGCTGTTGGCGCTGGCGATGGTCTTGAGCGGGGTGGAGCCGGTCGTCGACACCAGCACGTGATGCTCGAACTGCGGCAGCTCCGAGATCTCGCTGTCCGCGCGCACCGCGAAGCGCGTGCCGGTGATGTAGTGCGGGATCGTGAACGCCACCTTCTGGCGGCGCTCGGCGTTGTTGGTGGTGGTGCCGCATTCCAGGTCGGCCTTGCCGCTGGTGATCGCGTCGATGCGGGTGGCCGGCGTGACGGGCAGGTAGACGATGTCGATGGTCTTCAGGCCCAGGTGCTTGCGCACGGCCTCGGCGACGTCCTTGCACAGGTCCAGCGCGTAGCCGACCGGCTTCTTGTTGGCGTCGTAGTACGAGAACGGCACCGCCGACTCGCGATGCGCGAGCACGATGCGGCCGCTGTTGCGGATGCGATCGAGGACGGGATGCGGTTCCGCGTCGGCCGCCGACGGAGCGGCCGAGGCCGGGTCGGCCTTGGGCTTGGCCTGAGCCGCGCCGGCCAACGCCAGGGCGGTGGCAAGCGCGGGAACCAGCTTGGCAGCCACGGCGAAGCGCCTCTTGCGGAGGGCGGCTTCACGCGGGGCGCGGGCGGCGCAGTCGTGCAGGAACAGTTGCATGGTCGCGAACTTTATGCGGCGCCGCCGGGCGGCGCCAATGCCTTTTGAAGGCCGCATCATGCATCTTTTGCATCACCCCATAAGGGTTACTACCAAAATTTTGCATCAAGCGGCGTGAACTCCAGCATGCGTCGGCGGCGTGCGCGCCGCAAGTACTTCGCACCCAGGTTCTCATCCCCTGCGCAGGAACTCCCACAGCGCCTGCGCGCCCGGCTTGGAATGGCGCGCCAGCTCGGGGCGCTCGCGGTAGATCCGCACTTCCATCGTCACCTCGTAGGCGTGGTTGGCGTCGTCCTGCAAGGGGGCGGCCGAGACCAGCCGACGCGCGCGCAGTTCCTTCCTGACCGAGCTCGAAGGCAGGAACGCGACGCCATGCCCTTCCAGGGCCATCGCCTTCAGGCCTTCGGCCATGTCGGTCTCGTAGACGGTGTCCAGGTGTGGCAGCACCGGCGTGGACTTCAGGATCTGGTCGACCAGCCGCGCCATGTAGGCGCCCGATGCGTAGCCCAGGAACGGGACACGCGCGCTGCCGGTGGCCGACAGCAGGAACAGCGGCTTGCCGTCGGCGCCGCCCTTGGCGTACGGCGCGAGCGTCTCCTGGCCGAGGCTCAGCATCTCGTAGCGGTCGGGCGACAGCTGCAACGGCTGCGACGCGTGGTGGTAGGCCACCAGCAGGTCGCAGCTGCCCTCGGTCAGGCGCATCACGGCGTCGTGGACGTTGAGCGCGATCAGCCGGCTCTTCATCTCGCCGAAGCGCTTGCGCAGGTCCATCAGCCAGGCGGGGAAGAACGTGAACGCGAGCGTGTGCGGCACGGCGAACTCGATCATGTCGGCGCCGCCGGCCTGCAGCCCGCGCATCATGTTGCGCGTGGCCTGCAGGCTGCCGAGGACTTCGAGCGCCTGGCCGTGGAAGGTCTCGCCCGCGGGCGTCAGCCGCGTCGGGTACGACGAGCGGTCGACGAGGTCGAGCCCGGCCCAGGCCTCCAGCGCCTGGATGCGGCGCGAGAACGCGGGCTGGGTGACGTGTCGCAGCTGGGCGGAGCGCGAGAAGCTGCGCGTCTCGGCCAGGCTGACGAAATCTTCAAGCCACTTGGTTTCCACCAACCGAGTTTAGCGCCGCCTCGAACGCCGAGTCGCCCAGCGTCGGCGAGTCGGGCGCGTCGGTGGCGGCGGCGGTGTCGCCGTGCGTCTGCTGCAGGCGCCACATGTGCGCGTAGCGGCCGTTCATCGCCAGCAGCTCGGGATGCGTGCCGCGTTCGACGACGCGGCCGTCGGCCATCACCAGGATCTGCGCGGCGTTGACCACCGTCGACAGCCGGTGCGCGATGACCAGCGTCGTGCGCCCCTGAGCGGCCTGCGCGAGCTCGCCCTGGATCGCGCGTTCGTTGGCCGAGTCGAGCGCCGACGTCGCCTCGTCGAAGATCATCAGCGGCGGATTCTTCAGCAACGTGCGCGCGATCGCCACGCGCTGCTTCTCGCCGCCCGACAGCTTCAGTCCGCGCTCGCCCACCATCGTCCCGTAGCCCTTGGGCGTGGCGGCGATGAAGTCGTGGATGTGCGCGGCGCGCGCGGCGCCCTCGACCTCGGCCTGCGAGGCGCCGGGCCGGCCGTAGGCGATGTTGTAGGCGACGGTGTCGTTGAACAGCACGGTGTCCTGCGGCACGATGCCGATCGCCTTGCGCAGGCTGTTCTGCGTGAGCTGGCGCAGGTCCTGGCCGTCGATGGTGATCGCACCGCCGGTGACGTCGTAGAAGCGGTACAGCAGCCGCGCGAGCGTGCTCTTGCCCGCGCCGCTGGGGCCCACCACGGCCACCGTCTTGCCCGCGGGAATCTCGAAGCTGACGTCGTGCAGGATGGGCCGCGCCGGGTCGTATGCGAAGCTCACGTGCTCGAAGCGCACCGCGCCGCCTGCCACGTGCAGCACGGTGGCATCGGGCGCGTCGGCGATCTCGCGATCCTTCTCGAGCAGCGCGAACATGCGCTCGAGGTCGGTCAATCCCTGCTTGACCTCGCGGTACAGCACGCCGAGGAAGTTCAGCGGCACGTACAGCTGGATCAGCAGCGCGTTGACCATCACGAAGTCGCCCAGCGTCATCGAATGCGCGATGACGCCGCCGGTCGCGCGCCACAGCAGCGCGACCAGGCTGCCGGCGATGATCAGCTGCTGGCCGGTGTTGAGCATCGACAGGGTCGCCTGCGACTTCATCTGCGCGGCACGGAACGCCTCGAGGCCGGTCTCGTAGCGCGCCGACTCGAACTGCTCGTTGTTGAAGTACTTCACCGTCTCGAAGTTGATCAGCGCGTCGATCGCCTTCGTGTTGGCCTTGGAGTCGAGCTCGTTGACGGCCTTGCGGTACTTGGTGCGCCACTCGGTGATCGTGATCGTGAAGGTGCCATAGAACAGCAGCGCGGCCAGCGTGATCCAGACGTAGCCGAGGTTGAACTTGTGGCCCAGCAGCACCAGCACGAACGTGAGCTCGACCAGCGTCGGGATGATCGTGTAGAGCGAGTACGACACCAGCGTCTGCACCGCCCGCGTGCCGCGCTCGATGTCGCGCGTCAGGCCGCCGGTCTGGCGTTCGAGGTGGAAGCGCAGGGACAGCGCGTTGAGGTGCTCGAACGTTTCCAGCGCAACGCGCTTGGCCGCGCCGAAGGTCGCGCGCGCGAACACGATCTCGCGCAGCTCGGTGAACAGCGTCATCGCCAGGCGCAGGCCGGCGTAGCCCAGCAGCAGTCCCAGGGGAACGACGAGCAGCGCCCGCGGATCGCTCGTGGTGATGTTGAGCGCGTCGACCAGCCGCTTGAGCAGCAGCGGCACGCTGACGCTGGCCACCTTGGCGCCGATCAGGAACACCAGCGCGGCCGCCATGCGCACGCGGTATTCCCAGAAGTAGGGCATCAGCCGCTTCAGGGTCTGCCAGTCGCTGCGCGGCTCGGTGGCGGACGTGGCGTCATTGGCGGCGGCGGGAGGATTCGGATGCATGGACGAGCGCAGTTGGGGACGACCGCCACGATAGCAAGAAGACGAAGGGCGGCCGCCTCGCGACGGTCGCCCTGGTCACCCTCACCGGCCCGCAGCCCTGTGCGGACGGTGTTTCTTGTTGCCCGGCACGCCGGCACGCGAGTTTAGGGGCGGCAGTCGATGGAATCCGTGCCTTTGTGGAAACCCAGGGTAAACCCCTTCGAGCACAATCGAGCTCAAGCACGATTGACGAAGGACACCCCCGATGACCCACGCCGAAATGCACGCCGCTTCCCAGGCGCCCGCCTCGCTGCCCTCCGACAAGGAGCTGGTGATGCGCGTGATGCCGATGCCGGCGGATTCGAACATGAACGGCGACATCTTCGGCGGCTGGATCATGGCCCAGGTCGACATCGCCGGCTCCGTGCTGCCCGCGCGTCTGTCGCGCGGCCGCGTCACCACCGTCGCCGTCAACCAGTTCATCTTCAAGCAGCCGGTGTCCATCGGCGACCTGCTGAGCTTCTACGCCACGGTCGAACGCATCGGCAACACGTCGATCACGGTGCGCGTGGAGGTCTACGCCGAACGCAATCCGGCCGACGTGCAGGTGGTCAAGGTGACCGAGGCCAACCTGACGTACGTCGCGATCGACCGCGAAGGCAAGCCGCGCCAGATCCCGCGGTGAGATCGGCGCTGCGTCATTGACGCCGCGTCAACCTCACCCGATCGCCTCGGCGACCTGGCGACCCCACTGCCGGTAGCCCAGCAGCCCCGGATGGAAGCCGTCGCGCGCCATCCAGCCTTCGGGCGTCGCGTCGTCCTTGCCGGGCATGCGCGGCGCCTCGGGCAGCGGCAGGTGCAGACGCGCCGTCTGGCCTTCGAGATGGCGCACCAGCGCGTTGTCCAGGTGCGCGGCGTCGCGACCGAGGATCCAGCGCAGCGGCTGCGGCAGCAGCGGGAACGTGCCCATCGGCGGCAGGCCGCAATGCCAGGAATGGGTGACCTGCGCGCGGGTGACCGCGAGCGCGTGGATCTCGTCGAGCGCGGCGAGGAACTGCGCGGGACGGGTCTGGCTGACGACGTCGTTGACGCCCAGCGCCGTGACCAGCAGGTCGGCCGTGGCGAGCGTCGCGCCCGCGAGCGCGCGCGCGGCGTCGTGCGCGGTGTGCCCGCTGGTGGCCACCAGTTGCCAGCCGACGGCCGCGCCGGTGCGCTCGGCCAGAGCGTGCGCCAGCTGGCCGGCGAAGGCCTCGTCCTGCGTGCCCACGCCCACGCCCGCCGCCGACGAGTCGCCGACGATCAGCACGCGCAGCGCGACCTTGCCCGTGCCGGCGACGCCGCGCCGCTCGCCGGCCGCCTCGGGCAGCTTGAGCGCGGTGCCGCGCACGCGCCGGCCCTGCGCGATCAGCAGCGGCATCAGCGCGAGCTTGGCCGCGAGCGTCGCGGGCCGGAACGGCACGGGCAGCGGCGAAGCTCGAACGTCGTCCGACGCTTCGAGCGTGAGCTCGGAGTTCATCAGAACTTCGAGAAGTCCGGCTTGCGCTTCTGGAAGAACGCCTGGAACGCCTCCATCGCCTCGGGGCTGCGCAGGCGCTTGCCGAAGATGCCGGCCTCGACCTCGATCGTCTCCTTGACCAGCGCCTGCTGGCCGCGGCGCATCAGCGCCTTGCTCTCGCGCACCGCGCCCGGCGGCAGCGCATTGAAGCGCTCGGCCATGCGGCGCGCGTGGTTGACCACCTCGCTCGCTGGCAGCACCGCGTTGGCGATGCCCAGTTCCACCGCGGTCTGGCCGTTGAAGGGCTCGCCCAGCAGCAGCAGCTCGGTGGCCTTGGCGTGACCCACGCGCTGCGGGACCAGCAGGCTGGACGCGTACTCCGGCACCAGACCCAGCGTCACGAACGGCATCGCGAGGCGCGCCTCGTCACTGACGTAG
>CAIMXF010000036.1 GCA_903845345.1 uncultured beta proteobacterium | reverse complement strand
CGTCACGCGGCGCACGCGCGCGGGCCCGTGGGCGATCGCCACGCCGTGGCTGATGGGCGCGGTGCTGCTGCTGGCCACCTGGCTGGCCTGGTTCACGGTGGATCTGCTGCAGAACCGGCTGCACGACTCCTCCCTGAAGTTCGACGCCACGGCGCACCGCTTCGAACGCTTCTGGACGCTGCACGACACCGCGATGGCGGCCACTCTGGCGGTCAAGTGGGACCTGGCGTCGGCCGACGCGCTGCCCGCGGCCGACGCGCTGCGCTTCGCGCAGAGCGCCCACGCGTTGCAGGCCGAGATCGCGCAGCCGGGCCCGCTGATGCTGTCGCAGGGCCCCGGCTGGACGCAGGCGGTGGAGGCGCTGTCCGAACAGCTCCAGGCCGCGCGCGGCACGGTCGATCGGGCGCACGCGCCGGACCGGGCGCAGGCCGTGCTCGACGCGCTGGGGCGCGTGGGGCAGGAGGCGCGCAGGCGTCAGGCGATGTCGGCGGCGTTCCTGGGCGCGGTGGAGGACGTCCGTCGCCAGGTGCTGATCGCGTTCTCGGTGATCGTGGCGATGCTGGTGCTGGTGGTCGCGCTGGCCGCGCAGTGGGTGCTGGTGGCGCGGCGCGAGCGCGCGAGCCGCGGGCGTGCGGAGCACCTTGCCGAGGTCGCCGAGGCCGAACGCGCGCGCGCGGAGGTCGCCGATCGCGAGAAGGGCCGCTTCATGGGCATGCTGAGCCACGAGCTCCTGACACCGCTGCAGTCGATCTGGAGCACGATCGACGTCATCGAATCGCGCGGCCGGGTCGAGGCCGGCGACGCCACCTTCCGGCGGCTGAAGGAAGCCACGCGGTCGCTGCGTGGCCGCATCAGCGACCTGCTGGATTTCGCCAAGATGTCGTCGGGCCGCCTCGAGACGCGCATCCGCGGATTCCAGCTGGACAAGCTGATCGACACCGCGCTGCGCGACGTCGAGGAGGCGCTGGCCGAGCGCAACCTCGACGTGCACTGGGAAGCCGGCCCCGAGCTGGGCCAGCGCATCTATTCCGATCCGGCGCGGTTGCGGCAGGTGCTGGACAACCTGCTCACCAACGCGATCAAGTACACCGAGCGCGGGGGCATCACCATCACCGCCGAACTGCTGCCGCAGCGCGGCGTGCTGCGCGTGGAGATCGCCGACACCGGCGTCGGCATCGATCCGGCCGCGATGCCGCGGCTGTTCGAGCCGTTCTACCGCGCGCCGCTCACCGCCGGCATGGCCGAGGGCAGCGGCCTGGGCCTGGCGGTGGTGCGCAGCCTGGTCGACCTGATGGGCGGCACGATCCGCCTGGACTCGCATGTGGGCCAGGGCACGGCGGCGATCGTCGAGGTGCCGATCACCGAAGACGCCGACGGGCTGGTGGTCGACACGCCGTCGCACATCGACACGCGCCTGCCGGCGCTGGTGGTCGACGACTCGCGCGATGCGCGCAGCGCCATCGCCGAGGTCATCCGCTCGCTGGGCGTCGAGGTGGTGGAGGCGGCCGACGGCGCCTCGGGCCTGGCCGCGGCGGCGGCCGGCGAGTTCCAGGCCATCCTGCTGGACCTGCAGATGCCCGACCTCACCGGATTGCAGGTGGCACAACGCCTGCGCGAACCGGGCAGCCGGCACCGCAAGACGTTCCTGGCACTGGTCTCGGCCTACAACGACCTCGACGACGCGACGCTGGACGGCCTGTTCGACGCGCGCATCGACAAGCCGGCGGGCCGCCGGGAGCTGATGGCCCTGCTGAGCCGGGCCGCGCAGTTGCGGGGTTGAGCGACGGGCGGTGAACGCGCAGCCGCGGCTTGCGCCGGTCTGGCGCGGGTGGGAGCGTCGGCGCCTCAGGCGTGCGGCTGGTCGGGCGCCGGCGCGCCGTTGCGCCACACCTTGGCCACGCTCAGTTGCAGCACGCGCGCGTCGCTGCTGGCGCGGTGGCGGCGCAACTGCAGGTTGCGCGCGACGATCTCCCGGGTGTCGTCGAAGCGCTCGGCCGCGTTCTCGTTCATCAGCTCGCGCAGGTGGCGCAGCTTGAAGCTGGGGCTGAGCCCGGCCGATTCGAACAGCCGGGCCAGCCACGCGTAGTCGTGGGCCCAGTTGTCGCAGTAGACGGTGCGGCCGGCGAGGCGGTGGTTCAGTTCGATGGCGACCTCGTGCGCACTGCGGCCGTGGCGCTGCAGCAGCGACCGCGAGATGCCGTGGACGCGCTCGGCGTCGCCGTCCCAGTGCGTCCAGCCTTCGTCGGGCACGATCAGCGTGCAGTAGGCGGTGCCGTCCGGAAGCACGAACCCGATCTCGATCGGATAGCTGCCGCGCCCGAAACCCGAAGCCTCGATGTCGAGCACGCACGGCAAGACG
Source organism: uncultured beta proteobacterium (assembly GCA_903845345.1). GTDB lineage: Bacteria > Pseudomonadota > Gammaproteobacteria > Burkholderiales > Burkholderiaceae_C > Scleromatobacter. The sequence goes on along the minus strand of CAIMXF010000036.1, from coordinate 3,902 downwards.
GCGTGCGCGGGATCGCGGTCGGAGGCGGGGTCGCTAGCGGCGGAGTTGGCCATGGCGGGCTTCGAAGCGCGGGATGCACTTCACTAGCAAGTTTCGGACGATACCGGACAAACCTGAGTTGTCCCCACTGTGACAACCCTGCTCGGGGCTCGCACTATGGTGTCGCTCCTCCGCGCGAAGTAGGCTGGGGGTTCGCATGCCGCGCACGTTCGCTGCGGTGCAACAGAGGATGCGTGCGGCCTTGGGGGCCGGACGCCCAAAGGATTTCGATGTCTGCGTCCGAAGCGTATTCCCGCATGTCCCCGATCGATCCGACCCTGGTCGACACCAATGCCGGCGAGGTGCCTGCCGATCGCCCGCATTTCGCGTTCTGGCCGAAGCGCCTGGCGCGCACCGTCACGCTGCCCGAGACCTCGCTGTGGCACAACCTGGAGGTGGCCGCCGCGCGCTATCCGGCCAAGGCCGCCACCGTCTATTTCGGCCGCACGAAGAGCTACGCCGCGCTGCGCGCCGAGGCGCAAGCCGTGGCCGGATGGCTGCAGGCGCAGGGCGTGCGGCGCGGCGACCGGGTGGCGCTGTTCATGCAGAACTGCCCGCAATACCTGGTCGCGTACCACGCCATCCTGCGTGCCGACGCGGTCGTGGTGCCGGTCAACGCGATGAACAAGGCCGAGGAGTTCGGGCACTACATCGTCGATCCGGGCACCAAGGTGGTGATCTGCAGCGCCGAACTCGCGGGCATCGTCGCCAGCGCCAACGCGGCGCTGCCGCCCTCGCAGCGCGTCGCGCGCGTGCTGGCGACGCGCTACGCCGACGAACTGCCCGACGACTTCGACGACGATCTCGCCCCGCCGCCCGCGATGCGCGACTGGCTGCTGGCCGACCCGCCGTTGCCGCCCGGCACCGCGCGCTGGACCGACGCGCTCGCCGAAGGCCACGTGCCTGGCCCGACCGTCAACGGCCCCGACGACCTCGCGCTGCTGCCCTACACGTCAGGCACCACGGGGCTGCCCAAGGGCTGCATGCACACGCATCGCACGCTGATGGCCAACGTCGTCGGCGGCGCGGAATGGGGCTCGGGCAGCGCCGAGAGCATCGTGCTGGGCGTCGTGCCGATGTTCCACATCACCGGCATGCTCTACGGCGTGATCTCGCCGATGTTCGGCGGCTCCACGGTGGTGATCATGCCGCGCTGGGATCGCGAACTGGCCGGGCGACTCATCTCGCGCCACAAGGTGTCGCACTGGACGTGCATCCCCACGATGATCATCGACCTGTTCGCGAGCCCGAACTACCGCGGCTTCGACCTCTCCAGCCTGCGCTGGCTGTCGGGCGGCGGCGCCGCGATGCCGCAGGCGGTGGCGCAGCGCCTGATCGACGAGTTCGGGCTGCATTTCTGCGAAGGCTACGGCCTGACCGAGACCGCGGCGCCCAGCCACGCGAATCCGGCCGAGCGGCCGAAGCTGCAGTGCCTGGGCATGCCGTTCTTCGGCGTCGATTCGCGCGTGGTGGATCCGCTGACGCTGAAGGAGCTGCCGCCCGGCGACGTCGGCGAGATCGTCACGCGCGGCCCGATGGTGTTCCGCGGCTACTGGAAGAACCCGGAGGCGACGGCCGCCGCCTTCGTCGACATCGGCGGCCGCAAGTACTTCCGCACCGGCGACCTCGGCCACATGGACGCCGACGGCTACTTCTTCATCACCGATCGCCTCAAGCGCATGATCAACGCGAGCGGCTTCAAGGTATGGCCGTCGGAGGTCGAGCTGCTGCTGTACAAGCACCCGGGCGTGCAGGAGGCCTGCGTCATCTCGGCGCAGGACGCCTACCGCGGCGAGACGGTCAAGGCGATCGTCGTGCTGCGCGCCGAGGCCCGGGGCCAGGTGCAGGAGCGCGACATCGTCGCCTGGGCGCACGAGCACATGGCCGCGTACAAGGCGCCACGGCTCGTCGAGTTCGTCGACGCGCTTCCCAAGTCGGGCGCGGGCAAGGTCATGTGGCGGCTGCTGCAGGACAAGGAAAACGCTTCGAGAGCGGGAGGGACACCGTCATGAGCCACACCTTCGTCTGGGTCGACATCCCCGTCGTCGACCTCGATCGCGCGATCGCGTTCTACGGCGCGGTCGTCGGCCAGCCGGTCGACAAGATCGGCGGCCCCGGCTTCAACTTCGGGCTGTTCAAGCATGAGGGCAACCAGGTCGGCGGCTGCCTGATCGAGCCCGAGGAGGGCGTGGCGCCGTCGCTGCTTGGCCCGCTGGTGTATCTCGATGCGAGCGGCCGGCTCGACGCCGCGGTCGCGGCGGCTGAGGCCAACGGCGGCAAGGTGCTCAAGGCCAGGCACTCGATCGCGCCGAACGGGTTCCGCGCGATCATCGCGGACAGCGAAGGCAACCGCGTCGCATTGCATTCGATGACGGCCTGAGCCGACCGGCGGCCGACGCGCCGGGCGGTCGCGCGCGCTGCCGGCGCGTCTTCAGGCGAGTCCGAGTCGGAGCGAGGCTCGCTCGCCCGAGCTTGCGCGTGCAGTCGTTGCAGGAACCCTTCGAGGGTGACAGCTCGCCTGAGCGCGCGACGCGCGTCAGCGCCCGCGCGCGCGCACGGTCGCGGCGACGAGCCGCCACACGCGCTCGGCCACCGGCGACAGCGCGCGATCGTTGCGCCGCACCAGCATCACCGTGCGCTCGACGCGCGGCAGCAGCGGCCGCACCGCGAGGCCGTGCAGGCCGCCGGGCGGCACGGCCAGGCCCGGCATCACGGTCAGGCCGATGCCGGCCTCGACCATCTGGAACACGGTGGTCGGGTGCGCCAGCTCCTGTTCGACCTTGCAGACGGCGCCATGCCGCGCCAGCGCGTCGTCGATGTAGCGCCGGCTGCCCGACGCCGCATCCAGCAGCACCAGCGGCTCGCCGGCCAGCGCCTTCCAGCGCACGCTCGCGGCGCGCGCGAGGCGGTGCTTCGCGGGCGTCACGAGCGCGAACGGGTCGTGCAGGATCGCCTCGCAGTGCAGGTCGGACACCGCCGGCGGCTCGACCACCACGCCGAAGTCCACCTCGCCGCCGCGCACGCTCTCGAGCACGTCCTGCTGGATGCGGTCGAGCAGCACGAAGCGCACGCGCGGCGCTGCCTTCGCGCAGGCGGCGATGCAGGCGGGCATCAGGTAGGCCGACAGCGTCGGGCTGCTGGCCACGCGCACCTTGCCGCCGTCGGCATCGGCCAGGCCGGCGACGTCGGCCAGCGTGGCGTCGAGCTCGTCGAGCGCGCGATCCAGGCGCGCCGCCAGCGAGCGCCCGGCCTCGGTCAGCTCGACCTCGCGCGTGGTGCGATCGAGCAGCCGCAGGCCCAGCTCGCGCTCCAGCTCGGCGATGGCGCGGCTGACCGCCGGCTGGGTCAGGCCGATGGCCTCGCCGGTGCGGCTGAAATTGCGCGTCTGGGCGACCGACTGGAACACGCGCAGCTGGCGCAGGGTGACATTCATGACTGCGAATCATAAGTCCATGGAATAAATCGATTTCTCTTTTGAGCGCGCCCGCGGTGAAATCACCCCATGAAACGGCCCGCCCTCCTGCCCGACGACTTCACGCTGCTGCTGGTGGCCACCGTGGCGCTGGCCACGCTGCTGCCGGCGCAAGGCGTGGCCGCGCACTTCTTCGACGCCCTCACCACCTGCGCCATCGGCCTGCTGTTCTTCCTGCACGGCACCAAGCTGTCGCGCGACGCGATCCGCGAGGGCATCACGCACTGGCGGCTCCACCTGCTCGTGTTCGCCTGCACCTTCGTGCTGTTCCCGCTGCTGGGCCTGGCGCTGAAGCCGCTGCTGCAGCCGCTGGTCACGCGCGAGCTCTACACCGGCGTGCTGTTCCTGTGCGTGCTGCCGGCGACGGTGCAGTCGGCGATCGCGTTCACGT
>CAIMXF010000035.1 GCA_903845345.1 uncultured beta proteobacterium | reverse complement strand
GTTCGGGCCGCGCGGCGTGTGGGCCGCGAGCTTCTTCCCGCTGCTGCGCTACCTCCGGCGCGGCTTCCATCCGAACGACCTCGCCGACCCCGAGCAGATGGCGCAATGGCTGCAGGCGCAGCGCGACCAGTACGCGATCGTCGGCGCGTAGCATCCGCCCGACGCCGCGCGTCCAGACCTCCCCACAGTCGAGCGCGAACCGCGCGCTTGTCCACGCCCGCGAACAGTCCGATACCCAATCCAGAGCCCGGCCGTGTAGCGCGGTCGGCCGCGGACGCGTCCCTTCGAAAGGGACCGAACAAGAGGGGCTGGAAGTGGACATGGCAGAGACCGCGTGGTTTCTTCGATCCGGCGTCGAGCCGGACGCGCCCGACGCGCCGGGCGAGCGCGAGCGCGTGCTGTTCGAGTCGTGCCCGCTGCCGCTGTGGATCTACGACCTCGACACCCGCCGCATCCGCCACGCCAATGCGGCGGCCTGCCTGAAGTACGGCTGGTCGCGCGAGGAGTTCGCCGGGCTGACGCTGCGCGACTTCCAGCCCGAGGACCAGATCGGCCGCAGCAGTGACGCGTCCAGCGACCCGTTCGAAGGACACGTGGCCGACGTCTTCGTCACCGGCTGCTGGCGCCATCGCCGCAAGGACGGCTCGGTGATCGACGTGGAGGTCACCGCCAACGAGATGATCTTCATGGGCCGGCGTTCGCGCTTCGTCTGCCCGCACGACGTCACGCGGCACCTGCGGACCGAGGCGCTGCTGCGCGAGCGCAAGGCGGCGCTGCGGCGCGCGCAGGGCATGGCCCGGCTGGCGCACAACATCACCGGTCCGGGCGGGTTGTTCGAGAGCTGGTCGGAGACCTTGCCGATCCTGGTCGGCCTGTCCGCCGAGGACATGCCCAGGACGGCGCGCGACTGGCTGCCGATGGTGCATCCCGAGGATCGCGACCGCTTCCGCGACGTGCTGATCGACGCGGGCCGCAGCGGCCGGCACCACGAGGTCGACTACCGGCTGGTGCGCGCCGACGGCGAGACGATCTACGTGCACGAGGTGATCGAGCCGATGCTGGAACTGAGCGGGCAGTCGCGCGGCCGCTGGTTCTGCACGCTGCAGGACGTCACCGGGCAGAAGCGCGCACAGGAGGCGATCCAGCGCGCCAACGAGGAGCTCGAGGCGCGCGTTAACGAGCGCACGATGCAGCTGCAGGTGTCCAACTGCGAGCTGGCGTTCGCCACCGCGGCGGCCGAGCGCGCGAACCGGTCCAAGAGCGAGTTCCTGTCCAACATGAGTCACGAGCTGCGCACGCCGCTCAACGCGATCGTCGGCTTCGGCCAGCTGCTCGCGATGCCCGGCCTGATGGAGCGCGAGGAGGCGCAGCGCAAGAGCTTCATCGAGCACATCGTCGACGGCGGCCGGCATCTGCTCACGCTGATCAACGAGATCCTGAACCTCGCGCAGATCGAGGCCGGCAAGGTCGACGTCCACATCGAGCGCGTGCCGCTCGGCCCGCTGCTGGCCGAATGCGACGCGATGGTCGATCCGCTCGCCGCCAGGCGCGACATCATGATGCGCTTTCCGCTGCGCTGCGACTTCTTCGTGCAGGCCGACCGCATGCGGCTGAAGCAGGTGCTGCTCAACCTCGTGTCGAACGCGATCAAGTACAACCGCGACGAAGGCAAGGTGCACGTCGACAGCGAGAGCGTGGGCGAGTGGGTGCGCATCAACGTGCGCGACACCGGCCATGGCCTCACGCCCGACCAGATCGGCTCGCTGTTCGAGGCCTTCAACCGGCTGGGCCAGGACACGAGCAGCGAGGAAGGCAGCGGCATCGGCCTGGTGGTGACCAAGCGGCTCGTCGAGTTGATGGGCGGGCGCATCGGCGTCACGAGCGAACCCTGCGTGGGCAGCGTGTTCTACGTGGAGCTGCCGAAGTCGGCGGACAAGCCCGTGCGCGGGCTGATGGACTTCGACGACGCCGACCACGCCTGGCTGTTGCCGGTCAATGCCGACGACCGGGTGCGCCTGCTTCAGACCGGCCTCGCCGACGAGGATGCCACGATCCTGTGCGTGGACGACGACGCCGCCAGCCTGCGCCTGGTGCAGCAGGTGCTCGCCACGCTGCCGAACGTGACGCTACTGACGGCATCCAACGGGCGGCTGGGTGTGGAGATGGCGCTGGCGCATGCGCCTTCGGTGATCCTGATGGACAGCAACATGCCCGAGATGAGCGGCGCGCAGGCCCAGGCGCGACTGCGCGCCGACCCGCGCACGGCGGCCATTCCGGTGATCGCCGTGAGCGCCAACGCGATGCCCGGCGAGAAGACCGCCGGCCTCGCGGCGGGCTTCTTCCGCTATCTCACCAAGCCGTTCGAGGTGGTGGAACTGCTGCAGGCGGTGGGCGACGGGCTGGCCGAGGCGCGCGCACACGCCTTGCGCTAGCGTGTAGCGCTTCAGCGCGCCGCGCGCCGGCGCCGCCACAGCCAGCGCAGCGCCCAGGCGAGCGGCAGCAGCACGCACAGCCACGGGATCGCGTAGGCGATGAAGGTGATCGCGGCGGCGGCGGCGTCGCCCAGGTTCGCGCCGAACTCGTGCAGCGAGCGCGACAGCGGCTGCCAGGCCTGGCGCTCGTTCTCGCCGGCCGTCGCGATGGCGATCGTCAGCGTCTCGGTGTCGATGCGCTGCTGCAGGTGCGCGCGCTCGCCGGTGGCGGATTCCAGCTGCGATTGCACCCGCGCCAGCTCCTCGTTGACGCTCATCAGCGTCTTGATGTCGTTGCTGCCCCTGGCGCGCAGCGCGAGCAGCGAGTCGCGGTATTCGCGGGCCATCGCGACCTGGCGATCGGTGTCGAAGATGGGGGCCGCGAGGTCTTCCGACTCGGCGGATTCCGCCACCAGTCCGCCGGCGACGCGCAGCCTGGCCAGGATGCGGGCGATGCCCGCCGGCGAGGCGCGTACGCCGAGGTCGGCGTGCGCGTGCTGGCCCGTGCCCAGGTGCGACTGCAGCACCACGCAGCCGCCGGCCGCATCGGCCTCGCAGGCGGCCTGGGTGACGTTGAACAGCGGGGCGATGGCGTCGGGCGCCACTTCCATGTCGACGTGCCGCGTGGTCGCCAGCGTCGCGCGGCGATCCGCGCCCGTCACGACCTTCTTCTCCTTGGCCATCACCGCGTCCGGCGACGCCCCGGTGCCCGGCTGCGGCGACCTGTTGCAGCCGGCCAGCAGCGCTAGCGCGCAGACCAGCGCCGCGGTCGCGCGCAACGCCGCGCTCACGAGGCGACCCTCCACCTGACGGCTGCGGTGCGAGCGTCTTCGGGCAGCCGGGCGGCGCTCATTGCGCGCCCGGCCCCATGCGCACGCTGCGCACGAGTTCGGCCTGCGAGCGCTCCAGGTCGAGCTGCGGCGACAGCAGGATCTCGGGATACGCCTCGCAGCGCGCCTGGAACGAGCGCATGCCGCGGGCGCGGAAGTCCTGCAGCAGGCCGGCCTTGTTGGCGTCGACCTTGGCCTTCAGCTGGTCCACGGTGAGTCCTTCCCGGCGCGCCTGCTCGGAGGCGTCGCCCCAATACTTGCCGATGACCAGGAACTGGCCCTCGATCTCGTCGACGAACGATCCGTGGTCGACCAGCCAGACCTCGTACGCGTGGCGGTTGGTCTCGGCGGTGGCGGGGAAGGTGTCGCTGCAGATCTCCTCGATCCACTTGACGCTGCGCACGCGCACGATCAGCTCGGCGAAGTCGTGGAAGTAGTCGCCGGTCGCCTGCGAGCTGGCGCGCGCGGTCGCGAAGGCGCTGGGCGGCGGCTTGGGCAGCGCGATCGGCGCCGGGCCGCTGGCCGCGGACGGGGCGACGGGCGTGCCCCATTCCGCGGACGCCGCGGACGACGCGGGCGCCGCGGATTGCGCGACCGATGGCGCGGCGACAGCGAGCAGCAGCAGCGGCAGCAGGAGTCTCATTTCGTGTAGTCGACCGACTTGCAGGCGGCGTGGATGTCGCGGTCGCGCTGCGCGGGCGTGGCCTTCTCGTGCGTCGGCACGACCACGTTGCCGCCTTCGAGGCAGCGCGCGTGGACGACGTGGTCGCCGTGCGAGACGACCTTGTACGCGCCGGTGCGCGGCTTGGGCTGGCCGGGCGAGGTCGGCGCCTTGCCGGCGGCGGCGACCGCCGAGGCGACGAGCGGCGTCGCGGCGAGCAGGGCCGCGGCGCACAGCGCGGCGGCGGGAAGGAAGCGGCGAATCATGAGGACTCCTGGGTGCGATGGGACGGCGAAGGTGGAGGTCGGCGCGCGGCAATCGACGCGCCGGAAGCCCTGCCGTTCCCAGGGGCACGGATCAGCCGCGATTCTTCCACACCGCCGGCGTCGCGCGCGACGCGTGACGCGCCGGCGCGCGCTCAGGCAGAATCGGCAGGCGCATGGATGCTGCTGGTGGCGCGCCCGTCGGCGGCGCCACGAGCCCACGACGAGGCCCTCGAATGAAATCCCCGCTGCTGCTTGCCCTGGCGCTGTCGACGCTCGCGGCCCTGGCCGCGCCCGTCGGCGCCGACACGCCCTCGGCGCCGCTGCGCGCCGACCATCCGTTCCTCGGCGCCTGGCAGATCACCCGCCGCGACGACGATTGCGCCGAGATCTACCGCGTCGACCGCAGCGGCCACACGCTGATCACCAGCGCCGACGAGGTCGCCCAGTCCAGCTTCACGATGTCCGACCAGCCGAGCGCGCGCGGCTACTACAAATGGGTCGACACGCTGGTCAAGGACAACGGCAAGAAGGACTGCTGGGGCCAGATCACCAAGCCCGGCAAGACCACCACGCGCTACGTGATGATGAACCCGGCCAGGGATCGCTTCATCGTCTGCACCGCCGAGGACGGCAAGCAGTGCTTCGGGCCGTTCGTGAGGGTCGAGGGCGGCGACATCTGATGGCGCCGCCCGACGTTCAGTACAGGCCCGGCTCGCCCGGCGGCCGCGTCTTGAAGCGCTTGTGCACCCAGTAGTACTGCGACGGGTTGCGGCGCACCTCGCTGGCGATCCACTCGTTCATGCGCGCGGCGTCGGCCACGGGGTCGTCGGTGGGGAAATCGGTCCACGGGGCCAGGAAGCGCACGCGGTAGCCCTGGCCGCCGGGCAGGATCTCGGCGACCACCGGCTGCACCTTCATGTCGAGTGCGCGGGCCATCTTCGACGGCGCCAGCAGCGTGGCCGCGGGCGTGCCCATGAACGGCACGAAAACGGCTTCCTGCGGACCGAAGTCCATGTCGGGCAGGTTGAAGAACGCGACGCCCTTGCGGATCGCGCGGATCAGCGGCAGCGCCTTCTCGTGGCGCGAGTAGATGTCGCCGTTGCCGAAGCGCACGCGGCCCTTGCGGATCGCCTTGTCGAACACCTCGATGCTCTGCTTCTGGTAGATCGAGCCGACCGCGCGCTTCTGGAACAGCTGCGTCGCCTGGCCGGCCACGTCCAGCGCCACGAAGTGCGGCGCCAGCCACATCACCGCGCCGGGCGTGCGTTCGGCGAAGCCGGGATCGCCCTCGACATGGATCAGCCGCCGCAGCCGTGCCGGCGACGCGTACCAGAGCAGTCCGCGCTCGAGGAAGCTGCGCGCGATCCACTGGAAGTTCTCGTAGGCGATCTCGCGGCGTTCGTCCGCGCTCTTCTCGGGCATGGTCAGCTCGAGGTTGCGCAGCGCGACGCGCCTTCGCGACCCGGCCAGCACCCAAAGCAGCCGGCCGAGGCTGCGGCCGATGGCGGCCTGCACCGCCAGCGGCAGCCAGCTCAGCGCCCACAGCCACGCGAGCACCAGGCGTGCGACGACGTTCATGCGTGTCCTTCGGTGCGGGATTCGACGCTCTCGGCGGCACGCGGCGGCTTGTAGCGGTTGTACCCCCATAGGTATTGGCCGGGATCGCTGAGGATGACCTGCTCCATCGTCTCGTTGATGATCGTCGCGGCCTCGAGCTGGGCCGCGGCGTCGGTGCCGGCGGGCAGCGGCCGCACCAGCTCGGACGAGTGGATCACCCAGCCGGCGCCGCGCGGCAGGCGCTCGCAGCGCAGCACGGTGCAGTGCGCGCCGGTCTGCTGCGCCAGTCGCGTGCCCAGCGTCATCGTGTAGGCCGGCTGGCCGAAGAACGGTGCCCAGACGCCCTGGCCGTCGGGCGGCACCTGGTCGGGCAGCAGGCCGACCGACTCGCGCTTCTTCAGCGCGCGCAGCATCTGGCGCACGCCGGCCAGGTTCGCCGGTGCGGTGGGCATGGCGGGACGCTTGCGCGCCTGTTCCTGGAACTCGCGCAGCGCGCGCTGGCGTGCCGGGCGGTACAGCACGGTCACCGGCTGCAGGTGGCCGAAGCGGGCGGTGTACGCGCGCGCCATGACTTCGAAGCTGCCCATGTGCGGCGTCAGGATGACGAGCGGCCGGCGCGCGGCGATCGCTGCCTCGAGCGCCTCGGGATTGCGCCAGGCCACCTTGCGCAGCAGGTCGTCGTTGGTCGCGCGCAGCCACAGCCAGGGCGTCTCGGCGACCATGCGGCCGGCCTCGGCGACGGAGCGCCGCCGGGCCGCCGCCGGCACGCCGGCCAGTTCGGCGTTCTCGCGCAAGCGCCGGCGATAGGTGGGCGAGGCGAGCCACACCAGCCAGCCCAGCAGGCCGCCGACGGCGTGCAGCAGGCGCAGCGGCCAGCCCGAAATCCAGCGAACGAAGAACATCCCGCCTCGTGTGACGACAATGGCCGGCGATTATCCCCGGCGGATGTCGCGTGGCGCCGACGCGGCCGCCGGCCGTGGATCAGGGTTATCGCGCCGTCGCGATAAAGTCGCGGCATGCACCCGACCACCTTCGCCCCCCGACGCGCGCGCCCGGCCGCGTCCCTGACGCTCGCCCTCGCCACCCTGGCCCTCGCGGCCGCCGCCCCGGCGCAGGCCGAGACCGGCCTGGGCAGCGCGCTGAAGAACACCGCCATCGCCGGCACCGTCGCCACCTGGACGGTCGCCGCGCTCAAGGGCGCGCCGTTTTTCGGCTGCACGTTCCACGGCCAGAGCGGCAACGACGCCTGGGGCGGCCGCGTCTCGGCCGCCAAGGACGCCGAGCTGTCGCTCGAGACCATCGGCGTCGAGCGCCACGAATGCCAGCTCACCAGCGTCGCCGGCTTCTCGCTGGACCTGTCGCCGGAGATCTCGGCCAGCGCCTGGCAGGCCAAGTCCGACAGCAGGTATTCGCACAGCGCCTGGGACGTCGAGCTCGTGCCGATGATGCACTGGCGCTACCCGGTGGCCGAGAGCGCGCGCCTCGACCTCGAGTTCGGCATCGGCCCGAGCTACCTGAGCGAGTCCAACATCGGCGACCGCCAGAAGGGCAGCAACTTCCAGTTCTCCGACCACTTCGGCATCGGCATCAGCAGCGCCGACGGCCACTGGCGCGGCGGCTTCGCGTTCCGCCACCTCAGCAACCTGTCGATCCGCACCCCCAACAACGCGGTCGACTTCAAGGGCCTCGTGCTCGAGTGGACGCCCTGATGGGTCGGCGCTCCGCATGAAGAACGGCGACCCGCGGGTCGCCGTTTTCATGGCGCGGCCTGGGCCTCGCGCCGGCGCCTCAGGCGTCGCCATCGCAACGCCACATGGCGCAGCCACGCCTCGCGCACCAGCCAGCCGCTGCCCCACACGGCCAGTCCGGCGAACAGGGTGTCGCTGAGGAAGTGGCCGCCCTCGGCGATCCGCGCCAGGCTCACCACGGCGCCCCACGCGAGGCCGATCCACAGCCAGCGGCGACGCGTGGCGACGCTGCCCATCAGGCCGACGGCCATCAGGATGTAGCCCGACGTGGCGTGGCCGCTCACGAACGAGCAGTTGTGGACGCATTGGTCGGTGGGCATCAACGCGGGCGAGAAGTGCTGCTTGCCGCCGAATTCGGCGACCTGCACCGGCCGCGCGCGGCCCCAGTATTCCTTCAGTCCGGCGTTGACCAGCAGCCCCGAGCCGAGCAGGCTGACCCACGCCAGCGCGGCGAGCCGGCGCGACCAGCGTCCGCCGATCGGATGCGGGCGCCAGATCGACACGACGATCACCACCAGCCCGACGACCGCGTAGAGCACGCCGGACGTCGGGATGCGGTGGTAGATGAAGCGCACGGCCGCGAAGCGGTCGCCGACGAAGCCGCCGGCGTCATGGAACTGGGCGCTGACCCACAGGTCGAGCTGCGGCCAGACCGTGAAGATCCACGCGAGCGCGAGCGCGAGCGTCAGGCCAATCCAGCCGGCCTTGTTGCGCGCGCGCCAGCCGCGCCGCGCCGCGCGCACGGGCGGGGCGGGGGTCACTTCTTCTTCGCCGGATGCGCGACGGCGGCCGGCGTCGGCGCGACCGGCGCGACCGCCGGCGGCGCCAGCTTGGCGGCGGCCGCGGCCGATGCCGCGCTCGCGGCCTCGGCGGCCTGTGCGGCCAGGCGTTCCGCGGCCTGTGCCAGCGCCGCGGCGGACGCGGCCTCGCTCGCCGCCTTGGCCGCGTTCTCCTCGGCACCCAGTCGCGACAGCGGCTCGGACGCCGCCTGCGCCGGCCGCACCAGCGCGAAGCCGCGCTCCTGCTGCACCACTTCCAGCTTGGCGAGCTCGTCCGGCTTGACGCGATCCAGGCGCGTCAGCGCCCAGTCGCCGTTGACCGGGTCGGCGCGCTCGGTCACCTGGTTCAGGTAGAACGCGAAGCTGGGCTGGTGCAGGCGCCATTGCACGACGCGCTGGCGGTCGACCAGCGTCATCTGCGCGATGGGCACGGTGCGCGCGAGGGTGCGGATCGGGTCGGCCACCGTCTGGCCCAGCCACGGCAGCACCGCGAGCACCAGCCAGCCCGCGGCCAGCAGCGCCCCGAACACCGCGCCGTCGGACTCGGTGATGTAGTTGCGCACGTTGGGCACCCACACCACCAGCGCGAACACGAGCAGGCCGACCGGCACGCAGATCCAGATCCACGGCGCCGGCGGCGCGGTCGCCAGCAGCGCCTGGTACAGCGGATCGTGCGTGGTCTGCGACAGGGCGTGCGCGATCCACGGCATCGCCGCGCCGAGGGCGACCACCGCGAGGATCGTGACGCACAGCGACAGCCGCAACGCCAGCCTGGCGACGACCAGCTCCTGCGCGGCCAGCAGCACCAGCGGCGTGAAACCGTACAGCACGTAGTGCGGCAGCTTGGTGCCCGACAGCGAGAAGAACACCAGCACGAAGCCCAGCCACAACAGCATGAAGCGGCCCACCGGCTCGCGCCAGCGCGTGCGCAGGTGCATCGCGATGGGCACCAGCAGCGGCGTCCACGGCATCATCGCGACGGGCAGAACCTCGAGGTAGTAGAACAGGCTGCCGGCATGGCCCTCCAGCGATCCGGTGAAGCGCTCGAGGTTGTGGTGCAGCAGGAAGCCGTCGACGAACGCCATGCCGTGGCGCGCCATCGCGTAGATGTACCAGGGCGCCGAGATGCCCACCATCAGCGCCCAGGCCTTGGGATCGCTCACCAGCCGCTGCAGCCGCGAGCGGTCGCGGTTGGTCAGCAGCCACAGGCCCGCGGCCGCCGCGGGGATCAGCAGCGCCACCGGCCCCTTGGCCAGCAGTCCGAGGCCGATCCAGGCGAACGCCCGCCTGCGCGGGCCGTCGCGGCCGTTCTCGAGATGGCGCCAGAGGTCGAGCGTGGCGATCGTCAGCAGCAGGTTGAGCAGCGAGTCGGCGGTGGCCGCGCGGCCGATCAGCATCGGCCCGAGGCTGGTGGCGAGGATGCCCGCCGCCGCGATGGCCACCTGCGGCCCGAAGCGGCGCCAGGCGAAGTGGCCGATGGCCAGGCACCACAGGAACGCGCTGAGCGCCGACGGCAGGCGCGCGGCGAACTCGTTGAGGCCGAACAGCTTCACGCTGATCGCCTGGAACCAGTAGATCAGGATCGGCTTGTCGAAGCGGTCGACGCCGTTGAGCGTGGTGCTGCCCCAGTCGTGTCCGATGGTCAGCTCGCGCGTGGCCTCGGCGAACGCGCCCTCGTCGACGTCGACCAGCGGCGCCGCGCCCAGCCGGGCGATCCACAGCGCGAGCAGCACCGTCAGCAGCGCGCCCAGCAGGCGCAGCGACGGCTGCGAGCCGTACGCGCGCCGCATCGGCGCGGCCGAGGCGATCACGGTGTCGGCCTCGGGCGACGCCGGATTGCCGCCGGGCATCATCAGCGTGTCCTCGTCGTCGTCGTCCGACGCGAAGGCGCGCGCGTAGTCGTGCTCGTCGTCGGGCGTCAGCGCGGACAGCGGGATCGGCCGCGACGCGCGGTGTTCGGCGGCCGACGGCGGCGGCGTGCGCACCGGCGCCGGCGCGATCCGGTCGAACGACCGCGTGGGCGCCGGCGCCTGCGGCGTCAGCGGCAACTGCGGTTGCTGGGGCGGCGCCGGCGGCGCGCGCGGCGGCGGCGGCGGCTTGACCGTCTCCATCAGCTGCGAGATCGACTTGGGCGCCTGCTGCGGCGGCCCGGGCGCGCGCGCCGGGGCCGCCGGCGTCAGCTTGG
>CAIMXF010000034.1 GCA_903845345.1 uncultured beta proteobacterium | reverse complement strand
CTCCGTGAACAGCCCGTCCTTGATCATCTTGCGCGCGCCGCCGCCGCCTTCCTCGGCCGGCTGGAACAGCAGGTAGACGATGCCGTCGAAATCGCGGTGCCTGGCCAGGTGCTGGGCCGCGGCGAGCAGCATCGCGGTGTGACCGTCGTGGCCGCAGGCGTGCATGCGGCCCGGGTTCCTGCTGGCGTGCTCGAAGGTATTGGACTCGGCCATCGGCAGCGCGTCCATGTCGGCGCGCAGCCCGATCGCCCCGCCGGCCTTGCCCTTGCGGCCTTCAATGATGCCGACGACGCTGGTCTTGCCCAGGCCGCGCCGGATCGGGATGCCCCACTCGGTGAGCTTGGCGGCCACCAGGTCGCTGGTGCGCTGTTCCTGGTAGCAGAGCTCCGGATACGAATGGATCTCTCGTCGCAGGGCGGTGATCGTGGCCGCGTCGGCCAGCAGGGATTCGATGACGTTCATGGGGGCTCGAAGCAAAGAGGCTGTCGAGCGATCTTAAGCCTGTTGGGTGTCGGCCGGCAGCGGCTTTTCAATGGGTTTTCAACGGACTTTGCGCGTGGCTCGACGGGCTCGTTGTGCCATCATTTGGGAATGATCGCGATCGTCGACGAACCCCCTGCCCTGGACCCGCCGCGCACCGTCCAGGCCGCCTGCCCGCACGACTGCCCCGACACCTGCGCGATGCGCGTCACCGTCCAGGGCGACAAGGTCATCAGGCTGCAGGGAGATCCCGACCATCCGCCCACCAACGGCGCGCTGTGCACCAAGGTGTCGCGCTACGCCGAGCGCACCGAGCACCCAGAGCGCGTCCTGAAGCCGCTCAAGCGCGTCGGGCCCAAGGGCCGCGGCGAGTTCGTCGAGGTGTCGTGGGACGAGGCGCTGGACGACATCGCCGCGCGGCTGGGCGAGATCGCGGCGCGCGCGCCCGAGGCGATCCTGCCCTACAGCTATGCCGGCACGATGGGCATGGTGCAGGGCGAAGGCATGGCCGCGCGCTTCTTCAACAAGCTGGGGGCCTCGAAGCTCGACCGCACGATCTGCTCGAACGCCGGCGGCGAGGCGCTGGCGGCGACCTATGGCGCCAAGGTGGGCATGCATGTCGAGCACTTCGCCGAGAGCAGGCTGATCGTCATCTGGGGCAGCAACTCGATCGCCTCGAACCTGCACTTCTGGCCGATCGCGCTGGCCGCCAAGCGCGCCGGGGCGACGCTCGTGTGCATCGACCCGCGCCGCACCGAGACGGCCGAGAAGTGCCATCACCACCTCGCGCTGACGCCGGGCAGCGACGGCGCGCTGGCGCTGGCCGTCATGCACGAGCTGATCGTCAACCGCTGGCTTGACGACGACTACATCCAACGCCACGTCGACGGCTGGCCCGGCCTGCGCGAGCGTGCGCTCGAGTGGACGCCCGAGCGCGCGGCCGCCGAATGCGGCCTGGCCGTCGACCAGGTCCGCGATTTCGCGCGCCTGTACGGCACGACGCGCCCGGCCGCGATCCGCCTCAACTACGGCATGCAGCGCGTGCGCGGCGGCGGCAGCGCCTGCCGGCTGATCGCGCTGTTGCCGTGCCTGACTGGCGCCTGGCGGCACCGCGCGGGCGGCATGTTGCTGTCGTCGGGCGGCTGGTTCGCGCCGTTCCGCAACCCGGCGCTGGGCCATCCCGAACTGCTCGCCGGCCGCACGCCTCGAACGGTCAACATGAGCACCATCGGCGACGACCTGCTGCGCGAGACGGACGCGACGCTGCCCGACGGGCGCTCCTTCGGGCCGAAGATCGAGGCCCTGGTCGTCTACAACAGCAACCCGGTGGCCGTGGCGCCGCAATCGAGGCAGGTCGTGGCAGGCTTTCGTCGCGAAGACCTGTTCACCGTCGTGCTGGAGCATTTCCTCACCGACACGGCCGACCACGCCGACTACGTGCTGCCCGCCACCACGCAGCTGGAGCATTGGGACGTGCACGCCAGCTACGGCCACACCTACCTGGTCATCAACGAGCCGGCGTTGACGCCGCGCGGGCAGTCGCGCTCCAACGCCGCGATCTTCCGCGCGCTCGCGCAGCGCATGGGCCTCGACGACCCG
>CAIMXF010000033.1 GCA_903845345.1 uncultured beta proteobacterium | reverse complement strand
GCCGCCAAGCTCACCGAGTGGGGCATCCCGATCCGGCGCGGCCTGGGCAAGACCAGCGTCGTCGGCATCATTGAAGGCCGCAAGGGCAAGGCCGGCGGGGCGATCGGGCTGCGCGCCGACATGGACGCACTGCCGATGGCCGAGTCCAATACCTTCGAGCACGCCAGCAGGAACCCGGGCCGCATGCACGCCTGCGGCCACGACGGCCACACCGCGATGCTGCTCGCCGCGGCCCAGCACCTGGCCAGGCACCGCGATTTCGACGGCATCGTCTACCTGCTGTTCCAGCCGGCCGAGGAAGGCGGCGGCGGCGCGCGCGAGATGATCAAGGACGGCCTGTTCACGGAGTTCCCGATGGACGCCGTGTTCGGCATGCACAACTGGCCCGGGATCGCCGTCGGCCAGTTGGCGGTGTGCCCGGGCCCGTGCATGGCGTCGAGCAACGAGTTCTTCATCACGATCAAGGGGCGTGGATCGCACGCCGCGCTGCCGCACCTGTCCGTCGACCCGGTGCCCATCGCCTGCCAGATGGTGCAGGCGTTCCAGACCATCGTCACGCGCAACAAGAAGCCGACCGACACCGGCGTGATCTCGGTCACCACGATCCACACTGGCGAGGCGACCAACGTCATCCCCGATGCCTGCGTGATCGAAGGCACCGTGCGCACGTTCACGCTGCCGGTGCTCGACCTGATCGAGCAGCGCATGAAGGAGATCGCGAAGCACACCGCCGCCGCGTTCGGCGCCACGGTCGAATTCCGCTTCCATCGCAACTACCCGCCCACGGTCAACCACGACGCCGAGGCCGAGTTCGTGGCCGGCGTGATGCGCGACACCGTCGGCGCCGAGAACACGCTGGCCTTCGAACCGTCGATGACCGCCGAGGACTTCAGCTACTTCCTGCTCGAGAAACCGGGCGCGTATTTCGTGATCGGCAACGGCGACGGCCGCCATCGACTGGCCTATAGCGCTGGCGATGGCGGCGACGACGCGCAGGAGACGCACAACCTCGGCCCCTGCACGCTGCACAACCCGCACTACGACTTCAACGACGACCTGATTCCGCTCGGCGGCACGCTGTGGATCCGGTTGGTCGACAAGTGGTTTCAGGGAGCCCCACGTTCCTGACGTCGCTGCCCACGAAGGGCGCTCGGTCAGGCTTGGCTGCGAGCCTCGCTTCCCGGGAGCTTGAGCGGGCCTGCGGCAGGCCAGTCTTCGGCATTCGGGAGAGTCGCGATGAACACGCCAGCGGATCCGTTCGCCCGCACCTACGCCGAAGCGCGCGCCAAGTTCCTCGCGGCCGCCAACGGCGCACGGCTCGCGTCGCATCCCGAGCCGCTGCGCGGGTTCGAGCTGGACGCGCTGTCGATGGACGTCGCGTGCATCGGCGCCGACGATGCCGACAAGGTGCTGATCGTCTCGAGCGGCTGCCACGGCGTCGAAGGCTATTGCGGCTCGGGCGCCCAGGTGGCGCTGCTGCACGACGAAGCCTTTCGCGCGAAGGCGCGCCACGCGGGCGTCGCGGTGCTGTTCATCCACGCGCTCAACCCGTGGGGCTTCTCCTTCGGTCGTCGCGTCACGCACGAGGGCGTCGACCTCAACCGCAACTTCGTCGACTTCCGCCGGCCTCCGCCCGGCAACCCCGGCTACGACGAGCTGGCCGCCTTCCTGCTGCCGGCGCAGTGGCCGCCGCGCGCCGACAACGAGCGCCCGCTGATGGCCTACGCCGCGGCGCACGGCAAGGCCGCGCTGCAGGCGGCCATCTCGGGCGGCCAGTACGGCCATCCGGACGGCGTGTTCTACGGCGGGAAGTCCGCGACGTGGAGCCAGCAGACGCTGCGCATGGTGCTGCGCCAGCACGCTTCCAGGTGCCGGCTGCTGGGCTGGATCGACCTGCACAGCGGCCTGGGCGAGAGCGGCATCGGCGAGCGCATCTTTTCTGCGCGCGAGGACGACGGTGCCAAGCGCCGCGCGAAGGCCTGGTGGGGCAACCGCATCACCTTCACCAACGACGGCTCGTCGACGTCGTCGGACACCCACGGCAACCTGTGGCAAGCCGTCTACGACGAGTGCGGCCAGGCCGACTACGCCGGCATCGCGCTGGAATTCGGCACGCAGCCGATCGAGGCGGTGCTGCAGGCGCTTCGCTACGACCACTGGGTCGCGCGCCGGCGCAATCCTCACGACGAGCATCTGGAGCCCGCGCGCGCCGCGATGCGCCACGCGTTCTTCACCGACACCCCCGAGTGGAAGCAGGCGGTGCTCGCG
>CAIMXF010000032.1 GCA_903845345.1 uncultured beta proteobacterium | reverse complement strand
GCTCCACATGGTTTTTTTTCTTTGAAAGGGCTTTCCCAGTGGGAAACAAACTGTACGTAGGCAACCTGGCCTATAGCGTCCGCGACGAATCACTGCATGAGTCTTTCAGCCAGTTCGGTACCGTCACGTCTGCCAAGGTCATGATGGACCGCGAAACCGGCCGTTCCAAGGGCTTCGGCTTCGTGGAAATGAGCTCGGATCCGGAAGCGCAAGCCGCGATCAACGGCATGAACGGCCAACCGCTGGAAGGCCGTCCCCTGGTCGTCAACGAAGCACGTCCGCGCGAAGAGCGTCCGGGCGGCTTCAGCGGCGCGCCGCGCAGCCCGTACGGCGGCGGTGGCCGTTCCGGCGGCGGCGGTGGCGGCTACGGTGGTGGTGGCGGTGGTGGCGGCTCCGGTGGCGGCGGCGGCGGTGGCCGCTCGGGTGGCGGCGGCTACGGCGGCGGCGGTGGTGGCCGTTCCGGCGGTGGCGGCGGCTATGGCGGCGGCGGCGGTGGCCGCGGCGGCTACTGAGCTCTTCCAGCACTGTTACTGACACGCATCTGTCGGTTTGAATGAATAAAGCCCTCGTGCCTTGCGGCGCGGGGGCTTTTTCGTTGAGCGCTGCGATCGGCGCCTGTCGCGGCGCATCGGCGCAGGCCGGACGCGGTCCGTGCTCGTTCGCGCGGGATGCGACGGGGCGCATCCAAACGCACGCGAAACGCGGGCCTGCCCGGCGACGGTTGCTCGCGAATCGCTCGCCAATCGGCGTCTGTACGCTCAGCGAGCGCTTACTGCGATTTACGCGCCTTGCGCGCGCGGCCGGACACGGCGCGGTCGTATATCCAGTTGGGCAGTATCCGCAGAAGTCGCGCCAGCACGCCCATCTGCCAGGGAATGACGCGCAATCCGACGCCCGCCGCAATCGCGTCCAGCGCTTGGCTGGCGAATTTGTCGGCAGGCATCAGGAACGGCATCGAGTATGAATTGCCGCGCGTCAGCGGGGTATCGATATATCCCGGCGCGATGGTCACCA
Organism: uncultured beta proteobacterium; assembly: GCA_903845345.1. GTDB lineage: Bacteria > Pseudomonadota > Gammaproteobacteria > Burkholderiales > Burkholderiaceae_C > Scleromatobacter. The sequence goes on along the minus strand of CAIMXF010000032.1, from coordinate 8,315 downwards.
CACGCACGCCGTACGGCCGGCATTCGACGCGCAGGCTCTCGCAGAAACTGATGACGCCGGCCTTGCTCAGCGAATAGGCGGCGTGGCCGGGCAGTCCGCGGATGCCCGCGACGCTGGCGATGCCCACAAGGCGACCGCTGCGGCGCTCGCGCATCGGCGCGATGAACGGCTGGAACGTGGCGGCCATGCCGAGGTTGTTGGTCTCGAGGACCGCGCGCAGCACCCCGAGGTCTTCCTCGAGGCTCACGTCCACGCCGATGCTGATGCCCGCGTTCGCGATGACGACTTCGGGCAGCCCCTGCGCCGCGATGCACGCGCGGCCGGCCGCGGCCATCGCCGCCAGGTCGCGCGCGTCGGCCACGTAGACCGCCGCCTGGTCGGCCGACCAGCCTTGCGCCTGGACCCACGCCCGCATCTCGTCGCCACGTCGCGCCACCAGCGCGAGCCGGCCGCCGCGCCGCGCCCATTCGAGCGCCATCGCCTGGCCGATGCCGCTGGACGCACCGGTGATGAACAGCAAAGGGGCCGTCATCGCTTGGCGGCGGACTTCTCGGCGTTGTGGTCTGCCACCGACTTGCGCAGCGCCGGCTGCATCAGCGCGTGCACGTTGCCGTGCAGCGTGAGCAGGCGCGTGTTGTCGTCGTACTCCATGCCGTCGGAATTGAACTCGCTGTCGCCCTGTCGCACCAGCACCATGTACTTCGAGTCGACCTGGCGCAGCTTCGGGAACGCGTGCAGGTGCTCGCCGTTCATCTGGATCGGCAGCTGGCCCTCGGCCTCGGAGACGATCTGCGCCTGCCCGTCGAGCCACACCTCGCTGCTGTCGCCGCGGGCACGGCCGTGCTGCGCGGTGGCGATCATGCGGCGCCCGTCCGGCGCGGTGGAGACGACGCGGATCTGTTCGACTTCCATGATGTCGTCGTCGGGGAAATGCTGCATGTGCTGGCCCTGGATCTCCACCTTCAGCGCACCGGTGGAGTCGAAGCGCTGCAGGTCGAAGTCGTCGAGCGTGTAGTCGGCCTCGTGCTTGACGACGGCCGGGCCGGACGGCGCGAGCAGCCCCGGCGTGTTCTTGGCGATCAGCCACGTACCCAAGGCCAGCGCCACCATCAGCATCAGCGGCAGGTAGCCGACGACGCTCTCGCGCAGGCGCACCGGCCAGCTCAGGGGCGTGCGCCGCTGCTGGTCGTCCGGCGGCGGACTCAGCGGGCTGAGCGCGACCGGGATCTCCGGCAGGTCGGGGATGTGGAGTTCGGCCTTCATCGGCGCTTCACTTGGCGTCCAGCGTCACCAGCAGCTTGGACATCAGCGGCACGTACAGCCCGTTGGCCAGCAGCAGCAGGTCGCAGAACTCGCGCGCGGCGCCGCGCCCGCCCTCGCGCGCGGTGACGTGGTGCGCGGCGCCCAGCGCCTCCGCGTGCGCGTTCGCGGGCGCGCACGCGAAGCCGGCGTTGGCGAACAGCGGCAGGTCGGGCCAGTCGTCGCCGATCACGGCGACATCGTCCCAGTCGACGCCCAGCGCCTGGAGGATCTCGTTGGCCGCAGCCACCTTGTCGGACGCGCCGAACGCGGCATGCGCCAGCCCGAGGTCCGACACGCGGCGCCGCACCGCCGCCGAGTCGCGGCCGGTGATGACGATGGGCACGATGCCGCCCTTGCGCAGCATCAGCAGGCCCTGGCCATCGAGCACGTTGAAGTTCTTCAGCGTCTCGCCGGCCTCGGTGATCCAGATCGTGCCGTCGGTGAGCACGCCGTCGACGTCGAAGATCGCGGCCTTGATGCCCGCACCTGCGCCCTGCGCCTTCAGCAGGACCTCGGGCGGAAAGTTCAGGTGCGACTTGGGAGTGGACGCCATCAGATGACTTTCGCGCGCAGCAGGTCGTAGGTGTTGAGCGCGCCGACGAGGTCGCCCTTGCCGTCGACCACCAGCAAACTGGTGATGCGATGGCGCTCCATCAGGTCGGCGGCGTCGACGGCGAGGGCGCCGGCGCGGATCAGGTGCGGGCGCGGATGCATCACCTCGTGCGCGACGCGCTGGCGCAGGTCGGCGCCGGTCTCGATCAGGCGGCGCAGGTCGCCGTCGGTGAAGATACCCACGGGCGTATGGCCGTCGACGATCGCCGCCAGCCCGAGGCCCTTGGTCGACATCTCCTGCAGCAGCGTCGAGAAGCTCGCGTCGCGCGCGACGCGCGGCACGCCGTCGCCGGTGCGCATCAGGTCGGACACGTGCGTCAGCAGCTTGCGGCCCAGTGCGCCGCCCGGGTGCGACAACGCGAAGTCTTCCTCCCGGAAGCCGCGCGCGTCGAGCAGCGCCACCGCCAGCGCGTCGCCCATCGCCATCTGCGCGGTGGTGCTGGCCGTCGGCGCGAGATCGAGCGTGCAGGCCTCCTTGTCGACCGCGCAGGACAGCACGATGTCGCACACCTTGGCCAGCGACGAGTCGGCCCGGCCGGTGAGCGCGACCAGCGTCACGCCCAGGCGGCGCAGTGCGGGGATGATGGCGCTCAGTTCGCTGGACTCGCCCGAATTCGAGATCAGCAGGCAGACGTCGCCCGAAGTGACCATGCCGAGGTCGCCGTGCGCAGCTTCGGCCGGATGCACGAAGAACGACGGCGTGCCGGTGGACGCCAGCGTCGCGGCGATCTTGCGGCCCACGTGCCCGCTCTTGCCCATGCCCATGACGACGACGCGGTGCTCGCAACGCAGGATCGTCTCGACCGCGCGCGCGAACTCGGCGGTCAGGCGCCGCTGCATGCCCAGCAGCGCGGCGGCTTCGATCTCGAAGGTTTCGCGGGCCAGGTGCAATGCGCGTTCTGCGTCGAACGGCAGGTCGTTTCTCAAAGTGGGCTGCCTGTGTTCTAGGATGGGGGGATTCTAGTGTCCCGAGCCCCCGGCGACGCGCTCCGGGGCACGGCGCTGCCCGACCTTCCAACCGCGTGCGCTCAGGCGTGCCTCACCTGGTCCCGCATGGCCTCGACCCTCGAGCTCGTCCTGTTGTACCTCGCCGCGGCCATCGCCGGCGTGATGGGCTTTCGCATGCTGCGGCTGCCCCCGGTGCTGGGCTACCTCGTGGCCGGCGTCATCATCGGGCCCAACGCGCTGCAGCTGGCGCACGACACCGCCGGCGTGCGCGGCCTGGCCGAGTTCGGTGTCGTGTTCCTGATGTTCGTGATCGGGCTGGAGTTCAACCCGTCCAAGCTGCGCGCGATGCGCACGCTCGTCTTCGGTCTCGGCGCGTCGCAGGTCGTGCTGACCATCCTCGGCGCGATGGGCGGCAACCTGGCGCTGGTGTGGGGCTTCGCGCTGCTCGGGCGGCACTGGGATCTGACGTGGCAGGCCGCCGCGGTGCTCGGCAGCGCGATGGCCATGTCCAGCACGGCGCTCGTCGTCAAGCTGATGGCAGAACGGCTGGAGCTCGAGAGCGAGCATGGCCGCCGCGTGATGGGCGTGCTGCTGTTCCAGGATCTCGCGGTGGTGCCGCTGCTGGTGATCATTCCGGCACTGGGTGGCGACACCAGGGACCTGCTCAAGACGCTGGTCCCCGCCATCATCAAGGCGGTGGTCGTGCTGGCGGTGCTGCTGTCCGGCGGCCAGAAGGTGATGAAGTGGTTCCTCACCGCCATCTCGCGCCGCAAGAGCGACGAGCTGTTCATGCTGAGCCTGCTGGGCGTGACGCTGGGCCTGGCCGCGGTGACCGAGATGGCCGGGCTGTCGCTCGCGCTCGGCGCGTTCGTCGCCGGCATGCTGATCGCCGAGACCGAATACAAGCACCAGGTGGAGACCGACATCCGGCCGTTCCACGACGTGCTGCTGGGCCTGTTCTTCATCACCATCGGCATGAAGCTCGACTGGCACACGCTGGCCGACGAGTGGGAACTGGTGATCGTGCTGACGACCGTGCCCATCGTGATCAAGGCCGGTCTCGTGGCGGGACTCGCGCGCCTCTTCGGCGGCGCGGCCGGCGTCGCGCTGCGCACCGGGCTTTACCTCGCGCAGGCCGGCGAGTTCGGCTTCGTGCTGCTGGGTCTTGGCACCGACAACCACGTCCTGCCCGAGCGCTGGGTCGCGCCGGTGCTGGCGAGCATGGTGCTGTCGATGCTCGCTTCGCCGTTCCTGATCCTGTACGCCAACCGCATCGTGATGAAGCTGGCGAGCAGCGACTGGCTGATGCAGTCGGTGGCGCTCACGACGATCGCCAAGCGCTCGATCACGACCGAGAAGCACGTGATCATCTGCGGCTACGGCCGCTCGGGCCAGAACCTGGCGCGCATGCTGGAGGTGGAGCGCATCCCGTTCATGGCGCTTGACCTCGACCCCGATCGCGTGCGCCAGGCCGCCGCCGCCGGCCAGAACGTGGTGTTCGGCGACGCGGCGCGGCTGTCGAGCCTGATGGCCGCGGGCCTCGCGCGCGCGAGCGCCGTCGTCTGCAGCTATCACGACACGCCCTCCGCGCTGAAAGTGCTGCATCTCGTCCAGACGCACGCGCCGCGCGTGCCCGTGATCGTGCGAACGATCGACGACACCGACCTGGAGGCGCTGAAGGCCGCCGGCGCCACCGAGGTCGTGCCCGAGGCGATCGAAGGCTCGCTGATGCTGGCCTCGCACGCGCTGGCGCTGGTGGGCGTGCCGATGCGGCGCGTGATCCGCCTCGCGCGTGACGCGCGCGAGGCACGCTACGGCCTGCTGCGCGGCTTCTTCCACGGCGCCGACGACGACGAGGCCGGGGACCAGCAGCAGGCGCGGCTCGCCAGCGTCACGATCCCCGCGAACGCCGCCGCCGCCGGACGCACGCTCGGCGAGACGGGCGTCGACGCCGATGGCGTGCACGTGGTGTCGCTGCGGCTGTCGAACGGCCGCGTGCTGCCGCCCAACCCCGACCAGCGGCTCGCCGCGGGGGACACGTTGGTGCTGGCCGGTATGCCGGAGCGGTTGCAGGCGGCGGAAGAGAAGCTGACGACGGGCGCCTGAGCGCGGCCGGTCAGGCGACCGGCGTCCCGCGCTCCAGCGTGCCGCGCATGCGCTCGGCCATCACCGCACCCGAGGCGCGCAGGATCTCGTAGGCGAGCTCGGGCTGGCTGGCCAGCATCTCGTCCAGGCGCGGGCGGCTCAGCGCCCACACGACGCTCGGCGCGATCGCGTCGACCTGCGCCATGCGCATCGTCTCGCCGAACAGCGCCGGCTCGCCGACGATCGCGCCCGCGCGCAGCAGCGCGATCTTGGCCGCCGACGTGGCCGTGCCGCGCACGTAGACCTGCAGCGTGCCCGACTCGAGGAAGTACATCGTGCGGTCGGAGTCGCCCTGGTAGATCAGGACGTCGCCGCCCTTCATCTCGCGGCGGATCAGGTACGAGCCCACCACGCGCCAGTTCTCCGGAGAAAAGCGCGGCCGGAACGCGTCGTACGCGTTCAGCGTGTTGATGGCCTGGACCAGATTTGCAACGTTCATCATTCCCTATCCTTGCCGGTGGTGCCGGACCCCTCTCTGGAGTCGCGACAGCCGCCGTGCCTGTTGACAGGCATTTGACACCAATTGTCACGTCCCGTTCCGGCAACGGCAAGGCAAAGCGCGACGTCCATCGGCGCCGGGGCCCCGTCTGTCGCGTCCGTGGGACGGGCGAAGCTTCTGGAAGAGTGCTTGCGCCACGCATGCCGACGGCAGGCGCTCACTTCAAGCGAAGGCGCATCCCCTGTCCCGGGGATGAGGGACGTTCGCTACTTGCCGATGCAGAACCGCCCGAAGATCTCGCCCAGCAGGTCGTCGGCGGTGAACTGCCCCGTGATTTCGCCGAGCGCGCCGTGCGCCAGGCGCAGTTCCTCGGCGAACAGGTCGAGTGCGGCGTCGCGCTGGTCGGCGTGCGACTGCGCGAGCCGCAGGTGGAGGCCGGTGCGCGCCAGCGCCTCGACGTGCCGCGTGCGCGCGATGAACACGCCGTCGGGCACGTGCGTGGCGCCGGCGCGTTCGAGCAGGGCCTCGCGCAAGGCGTCGAGCCCGGCGCCGGTCCGGGCCGACAGCGCGAGCGCGCCCGCGGGCAGCGCGTGGTCGGGCGCGAGGTCACGCTTGTTGAAGACGTGAAGCGGCTCGGCCGCGTGCGCGCGCGCGAGCTCCTCGGCGATCGCGGCGTCGTCGGCCCGCGCCTGCGCGTCGTCGGCCCGGCTGAGGTCGTGCAGGAACAGCACGGCGTCGGCGTCGGCGATCGCCTGCCAGCTGCGCGCGATGCCCAGCTTCTCGACTTCGTCGCTCGCCTCGCGCAGGCCCGCGGTGTCGATGACGTGCACGGGCACGCCGTGGATCTGGATGGTCTCGGTGATGCGGTCGCGCGTGGTGCCGGCGATGGGCGTGACGATGGCCAGCTCGGCACCCGCCAGCGCGTTGAGCAGCGAGCTCTTGCCGACGTTGGGCGCGCCCGCGAGCACGACGCGCAGGCCCTCGCGCAGCAACGCGCCCTGGCGCGCGCGCGCCATCACGGCGTCGAGCTGGGCGCGGATGTCCGCGAGCTGCCGGCGCGCGCCGGCCCGCTCGAGGAAGTCGATCTCTTCTTCGGGGAAGTCCAGCGTCGCCTCGACCAGCATGCGCAGGTGCACGATGCGCTGCGCGAGGCCGTCGATTTCCTTCGAGAACGCCCCGGACAGCGAACGGCCCGCCGAGCGCGCGGCGGCCTCGGTGCTGGCGTCGATGAGGTCGGCGACGGCCTCGGCCTGCGCGAGGTCCAGCTTGTCGTTGAAGAACGCGCGCGCCGTGAACTCGCCGGGATTCGCGAGCCGCAAGCCGATGCCGCGGCCCGCCTCGAGCAGGCGCGCGAGGATCAGCTGCAGCACCACGGGGCCGCCGTGGGCCTGCAGCTCCAGCACGTCCTCGCCGGTGTAGGAGTTCGGCGCGGGGAAGTGGATCGCCAGGCCCTGGTCCAGCGGCTGGCCCTGGGCGTCGAGGATCGGGCCGTAGTGCGCGACGCGCGGCGTCAGCGGCTTCGCGCAGACGGCGGCGATCAGGGCCGACAGGTCGCGGCCCGACGCCCGCACGATGCCCACCGCGCCGCGGCCGGGGGCGGTGGCGATCGCGACGATGGCGTCGTTCAAATGCGCGAGGGAGGCGGCGGTGTTCATGACGGTCGTGATTGTCGCCTCCACGCCGAGGCCATGCCGCGAATGAAAAACGCCGCGATCGGCGCAAGCCAGGCCTGCATCGATCGCGGCGCCCGAAGTCGCCGTCGCGAAGGGGCTCAGCCCTTGACGATCTTCGCGTCGCTGGCCTTCAGGGCCTTGGCCTTGCCGCCGTTGATCTGGCGGTTGATCAGCCACTGCTGCACGATGGTCAGCGTGTTGTTCGTGACCCAGTACAGCGTCAGGCCGGCCGGGAACGAGAACAGCGCGGCACTGAAGGCGATGGGCATCAGCCACATCATCTTGGCCTGGACCGGATCGGCCGGCGCGGGCTGCAGCGAGACCTGCAGCAGCGACGTGGCCGTCATCAGGATCGGCAGGATCGCGTACGGATCCATGATCGACAGGTCGTGGATCCAGCCGATCCACGGCGCGCCGCGCATCTCGGCCGACGACGTCAGCACCGTGAACAGCGCGATGAAGATCGGCATCTGGATGAAGATCGGCAGGCAGCCGCCCAGCGGGTTGACCTTCTCCTCGCGGTAGAGCTTCATGATCTCCTGCTGCTTCTGCTGCGGGTTGTCCTTGTAGCGGACGTTGAGCTCCTGGATACGCGGGTTGACGGCCTTCATCTTGGCCATCGAGCGGTACGCGTTGGCGTTGAGCCCGTAGAACGCGATCTTCAGCAGCACCACCAGCGCCACGATGGACCAGCCCCAGTTGCCGATCACCACGTGGATCTTGGAGAGCAGCCAGAACAGCGGCTGCGCGATGATCTTGAGCAGGCCGTAGTCCTTGACCTGCTCGAGGTTGGGAGCGAGCGGGGCGAGCAGCTGCTCTTCCTGCGGACCGGCAAACAGCGTGGCATCGAGCGTGCGGGAGGCGCCCGGTGCGACGGTCCCCACCGGCGTGTACAGCGCGGTGAAGTAGGTGGTCTGGCCGTGGATGCCGGCGTCGTAGCGGCCCACGCTGTAGCTGCGGTCGGTGTCCTTGGGCAGGATCCAGGCCGACGAGAAGTAGTGCTGGATCATCGCGATCCAGCCGTTCTGCGAGGTGACCTTGGGATCGATGACGCCCTTTTCCTTGCCCTTGTCGATGTCGGAGAACGAGATCTTGTGGAACGAGTCGTGATAGACGGCCGGGCCGGTGTACGAGCTGGGGCCGTTGAAATAGCCGCCCGGCGGCGTGCGGCCGTCGCGCACCAGTTGCAGGTACAG
>CAIMXF010000031.1 GCA_903845345.1 uncultured beta proteobacterium | reverse complement strand
CGCGCGTCGCCGCGCGTGCGACCAGCGCCGCGTCCACGCCGTCCGCCGCCGAGCCGCCGGCCTGGGTGGCTTCGCTGCAGCGCGCGTGGGAAGGCTTCATCGCGCCGTCGCTGGGCGAACTCAAGCAGGCCGTGCGCGTCACGTCCATCGAGCATCCCGAGGCCGCGCTGATCACGCCGGAGCAGTCGTTCTTCCTGCGCGAGAACGTCAAGCTGCGGCTGCTCAATGCGCGGCTGTCGATCCTGTCGCGCCAGTTCGACCTCGCCCAGGCCGACCTGCAGCAGGCGCAGACCGCGCTCGATCGCTACTTCGACCACGGCTCGCGCCGCGTGGTCGCCGCGTCCGACCTGCTGCGCCAGGTGAGCGCGCAGGCCAGGCAGGTGAGCTTCCCGCGCCCCGACGACACGCTCGCCGCGATCGCCGCCGCGGTGGCCGGGCACTGAGCATGCGCAGCGTCATCTGGGTGATCCTGCTGGCCGTGGCCGCGGTGGTGTCGGCCGCCGTGCTGAGCCAGAACGACGGGCTGGTATCGATCTTCTACGGCGGCTACCGCGTCGACACGTCGTTGAACGTGGCGATCTTCGCGGTGGTGCTGTTCGTCATCGTGCTCTACATCGCGCTGCGGGCCATCAACGGCCTGCTGAGCATGCCGCGCCGCGCGCACGAGTGGCGCGAATTGAAGCGCGAGCGTGCCGCGCATGCCGCGCTGCGCGACGCCCACGCCGAGTACCTGGCCGCGCGTTTCAACCGCGCCAGCAAGTCGGCACGCCAGGCGCTCGAGCTGCAGCAGGAGGTCGACGTGCTGCGCGGCGACCGCGAGTTCGCGGGCCTCGCGCACCTGATCGCCGCGGCGGCGCTGCATCGCATCCAGGATCGCCGCGGCCGCGACGAACGCGCCCGCCGCGTCGTGGAGCTGACGTCGGGGGTGTTGTCCGGATCGGTCGTGCTCGACGGCGCGCACCTGCTGATGGCCGAATGGGCGCTCGACGACCGCGACGCCGAACGCGGCCTCGAGGCGCTGCGTGCGTTGCCACCGGGTGTCGCCCGCCGCACGCAGGCGCTGCGCCTGCGCCTGCAGGCCGCGCGCATGGCGCAGAAGCCCGTCGAGGCGCTGCAGACCGCCCGCCTGCTCGCCAAGCACCAGGGCTTCTCGCAGGTCGCCGCGCAGTCGCTGCTGCGTTCGCTGGCCATCGACGTCGTCTGCGCCGCGCACGACGAGGAGCAGCTGCTGCGCGCGTGGCAATCGCTGGATGCCGCCGACCGCCGCGACGTGATGGTGGGCGCACGCGCCGCCGTCCGTGCGCGCGATCTCGGCCGCCCCGACCTCGGCCGCGACTACCTCGCGCCGCACTGGAGCGAACTCGCGCGCATGGACGCCGACGAACGCGCCGCGCTGGCCATCGCGCTCATCGACTGCATCGCGGGGCTCGGCAACGAGTGGCTGACGCGCATCGAAGCGGCGCTCAAGGCGCACGGCAACGAGGCCGCGATCGTCGCGGCCGCCGGCATGGTGTTCGCCGAGCGCCAGCTGTGGGGCAAGGCGCGCCGGCCGCTCGAGCAGACCGCGCACACCGCCACGCTGCCGGGCCGCGTGCGCCGCCACGCGCTGCGCCGGCTCGCCTTCATCGCGCGGCTGGAAGGCGACGAGGTGCGTGGCGGCGAATACGAACGCCAGGCGTCGATGATCGATTGACCCGAGGGTTTTGCTCGGGATTGATAGTCCGGCGTCGCCAGCACTTGCTATGATGCAAGGCTTCGCGGCTGTAGCTCAGCTGGATAGAGTACTTGGCTACGAACCAAGGGGTCGTGGGTTCGATTCCTGCCAGCCGCACCAGAATTTCGGTTCTAGACGAACGGGTCACTTCGCAGGAAGTGGCCCGTTTTTCTTTGCCCGCCACGCGCCGCCACGGATGGCGTCGCCGGAACTTCGCCGCGTCGCGGCTTTCCCAGGCGCGCATCTTCTGCAGCTTTCGCTCTCGCGTCGACGCGGGTCCGCAGGATGGGCGACGTCGCGGCAGCGCAAGACAGCAAGACGATTCCGAGGCGCGGCTGACCTTCCATGCTATAGTGCAAGGCTTCGCGGCTGTAGCTCAGCTGGATAGAGTACTTGGCTACGAACCAAGGGGTCGTGGGTTCGATTCCTGCCAGCCGCACCAGAATCTCGGTTCTAGAAACACAGCTCGGAAGCGCAAGTTTCCGGGCTGTTTTTCTTGGCGCGTCGCGGTCTTCAGCGCCCGTCGCCGGTCGACACGAGTCCCAGCCGCGCGATGACGCTGTCGCGGCTGCGGCTCAGGATCAGGTCCGACTGCGCCTTGTCCGCGACCGCCCGAGCCAGCGCGAGCGCGCCGATCAATTCGGCGACGACCGAGCTGGCCTCGGCTTCGGCCTGCGCCGGCGCGCGATCCAGCGCGCGCAGCCGCGTCGCGATCAGCTCGGTCAGCCCCGCGGTGACCGCGCCGTAGTGCCTGCGCGGCGACGCGCCCAGGCGCGCCACGTCGCCCGCGATCCACGGCAGCGGACACGAGGTCTGCGCGTTGTCGCGATGGCGCGGCGACAGGTAGAAGCCGACATAGGCACGCAGCGCGTCGGCGGGGCCGAGTTCGGCGGTGACGGCGTCGAACTTCCCGCGCGCGGTGGCGATCATCGCCTCGATCGTCTCGTCGATCAGCGCGTCCTTGGACTCGAAGTGCGCGTAGAACGCGCCATGCGTGAGGCCGGCCTTGCCCATCACGTTGGCGACGCCCATGCCCTGCACGCCCTCGGCGCGCATCGTCTTGGCCGCCTCGGTCAGCACCTTCTGGCGCGTCTTCGCCTTGTAGTCGGCTTCGTATCGCATGAGTGTCTCCAGTCGGTTCGGATTGTCCGGCAAACCTGCGGTCGTCAGCGCCGCGCGACCCGCGTGGCGGCGCGTGCCGGTTCGGGCGGCGCCCACCCGCCGCCCAGCGCGCGGAAGGCGGCGACGGCGGCGCGCGCGTCGTCGGTGCGAACGCTGGCGAGCAGGTCCTGCGCGGCGAGCAGCTGGCGCTCCTCGGCCAGCACGTCGACCAGGCTCACCGCGCCGCCGCGCCAGGCGTCCTGCGCCGCGTCGCGCGCCTGCAGGTGGGCATCGACCTCCCTGGCGAGCAGCGCGTGCTGTCGCTCCAGCTCGTCGAGCGCGACGATGGCGTTCTCGACGTCCTCGGTTGCCCGGAGCATGGCTTGCCGATAGCGCAGCAGCGCCTCGCGGTTGGCGCCGCGGGCCTGCGCGACTTCGGCATCGACGCGGCCGAAGTCGAACAGCCGCCAGCGCAGGCCGGCCAGCGCGGCGGGCTGGAACGCGGAGGCCGACAGCAGCTTGCCGGTGTCCAGCGACTCGAAACCGAGCACGCCCGACAGCGAGAACGACGGGTAGTAGCCCGCGATCGCGACGCCGATGCGAGCGTTGCTCGCGGCCAGGCGGCGTTCGGCGGCGATGACGTCGGGACGCCTGCGCAGCAGCTCCGCCGGGCCGCCGGCGGTGGCGATCGCGGGCACCCTGAACGCGACCGGCGTCGCGGCGATTTCGGCCTCGGACGTGCCCGGCGCCACGCCCGTCAGCACGTCGAGGCGGAACAACTGCGCGGCCATCTCGCGGCGCAGCGGCGGCACGGTGGCCTGCGCCTGCAGCAGCAACGCTTCGGCCTGCGCCACCTCGCGCACGGTGCCCAGGCCCTTGTCCTGGCGCAGCTTCACGAGGTCGGCCAGCTGCGACTCGTCGTCGATCTGGCGCTGCGCGATCGCGAGGCGCGCCTGCGCGCCGCGCACGCGCAGGTAGGCGTCGGCGGCCTCTGCGGCCAGCGAGATGCGCACGCCCGCGTGCTCGGCCTGCGCGACCGCCAGTTCGGCGTCGGCGGCTTGCTCGCCGCGGCGCAGGCCGCCGGCGAGGTCGGCTTCCCAGCTCGCGCCGACGCCGATGTCGGACAGCGTCTGCGTGCGCGCGTAGCCCGGCTCGTGGCGCGCGATCTCGCCGAGCGGGCTGCGCAGCGACTGGCGTTCGCGCGCGACGCTGCCGTCCACGTCGGCCTCGGGCAGGCGTGACGCGCCGGCACGCGCGGCCGCGGCACGCGCCTGCGCGACGCGCTCCTGCGACGCGGCCAGGTCGAGGTTCTGCGCGATCGCGCGGTCGACGATGCGCGCGAGCTCGGGATCGTCGAAGCCGCGCCACCACGCGTCCAGCGCAGGCGCTGCGGCTTCGCCGTCGCGCGAGGCGAGCGCCGCGGCGCCATGGTACGCAGACGGCGGCAGCATGTCGGGCGCCTGGTAGTTCGGGCCGACGGCGCAGCCGGCGAGCATCGCGGCCGCGACGATGGCGGACAGGCGGGGCGAAAGGGGCAGTGGTTCAGTGCGCATCGGCGGCAGGTCCCTTGGGCGGCGCCACCTTGCGCATCAGCGGCACCAGCACGGTGGCGACGGCGAAGCAGGCCAGGATGGCAAGAAAGGCGTCGCTGTAGGTCAGCACCTGCGCCTCGCGGAAGGTGAGCTGCCACAGCGAGCGCAGCGCGGCGTCCTGCACCTGCGGATCGAGCGACCCGCCGGTGACATTGGCCAGCATCGAGTTCATCGCCTCGTTGGCCGGGGTCAGGTGTTCGGCCAGGCGGAAGAAGTGCAGGTTGGTGCGGCTCGTGAGGATCGTCGCGCAGCCGGCGATGCCCATCGCGCCGCCCAGATTGCGCATCAGGTTGAACAGCCCCGACGCCTGCCGGAGCCGGTTCGGTGCGAGCGCGCCGAGCGACAGCGTCACCGTCGGCGGCACCGCCAGCTGCTGCCCGATGCCGCGCAGCGCCTGCGGCAGCAGCAACTCGCGCGCCGACCAGTCGTGCGTGACCGGCAGGTACTCGATCATCGACAAGGCGAACAGCGCGAGTCCGGCCATCAGGATCCAGCGCAGGTCGAAGCGGCCCGCGAGCCTGGCGTAGACCGGGATCGTCAGGATCTGGAACACGCCGGTCGAGAACACCGCCTCGCCGATCTGCAGCGCGCTGTAGCCCTCGACGCGGCCGAGGAACAGCGGCGTCAGGTAGATCGACGAGAACAGGCCGATGCCGGTGACGAACGAGAACAGGCAGCCGAGCGCGAAGTTGCGATCCTTCAGCGCCCGCAGATCGACCACCGGCAGCTTCGCCGCCAGGCCGCGCCATACGAACAGCACGCCCGAGACGACCGTGATCCAGGCCGTCGTGCGGATCGTCGTGTCTTCCATCCAGTTCCACCGCGGCCCTTCCTCCAGCGTGTATTCGAGGCAGCCGAGGAACGCCGCGATCAGCGCGATGCCGATGTAGTCGCCCGTCCTGATCAGCGCGAGGTTGGGCTGGTCGATCTTCACGAGCATCGGCACGACCAAGCTCACGTAGAGGCCCGGCACGACGTTGATGAAGAACAGCCAGTGCCACGAGTAGTGGTCGGTGATCCAGCCACCCAGCGTCGGCCCCAGCGTGGGTGCGAGCGACGCGATGGCGCCGATCGTGGCGGCCGCGATCACGCGCTGCTTGCCGTCGAAGAACACGAACGCGCTGGTGAACACCATCGGGATCATCGAGCCGCCGATGAAGCCCTGCAGCGCGCGGAATGCGATCATGCTCTGGATGTTCCACGCGAGCCCGCACAGCAGGCTCGCCAGCGTGAAGCCGGCGGCCGACGCCGCGAACAGCCAGCGCGTCGAGAACACCTGGCTCAGCCAGCCCGAGAGCGGGATCACCACGATCTCGGCGATCAGGTAGCTGGTCTGGATCCACGCGGTGTCGTCCGCGCCGGCCGACAGCCCGCCGCCGATGTCGCGCAGCGAGGCCGACACGATCTGGATGTCCAGCAGCGCGATGAACATGCCCACGCACATGCTGCCGAAGGCGAAGACCTTCTGCGCGCGCGTCAGGCTGGCCAGGTTCGAGGTCATCGGGTCACTCTTCGCCCTGCGGCGGCGATGCGGGCACCTTCGGGCGGCCGGGCGTCGCTCATGACGGCTTCGTGTTGATCGCGGCCTTCACCGACAGCCCCGGCCTCAGCAGGTCGAGGTCGCCGTCCTTGCCGTCCAGCACGATGCGTACCGGCACGCGCTGCACGATCTTCGTGAAGTTGCCGGTCGCGTTTTCCGGCGGCAGCACGCTGAACTGCGCGCCCGTGGCCGGCGCGAGGCTGACCACGTGGCCCCTGAACGTGCGGCCCGGTTCGACGTCGGCTCGGACGTCCACCGACTGGCCCGCGTGCAGGCGCGCGAGCTGGTCTTCCTTGAAATTGGCGTCGATCCACAGCCCGTGCGACGGCACCACCACCAGCAACTGGCTGGCCGACGTGGCGTAGGCGCCGGCGCGCGCGCGGCGGTTGCCGATCACGCCGTCGACCGGCGCGCGCAGCTCGGTGTACGACAGGTTCAACGTCGCCGCGTCGAGTTCGGCCTGGGCCTGCGCCAGCGCGGACTGCGCCTGCTGGCGCTGGCTGGCGATGACGTCGAGCTGGCGCCGCGCGCCCTGTTGCGCCGCCGCGGCGCGATCCCTGCCGGCCCGCGCGGTCTGCGCCACGGCCTGCGCGCGCTGGGCGCTCTCGAGCGAGACCGCCGAGCGGCTGGCCAGATCCTGGTAGCGCGAGTCGTCGAGCCTGGCGCGCGTGGACTCTGCATCCGCCGCCGCGACGCCCGCGTCGGCCTGCGCGATCGCGCTCCGTTGCAGCTGGCCGGTGGCGTCCAGGTTGACCAGCAGCGCGCGCGCCGCGGCGACCGCAGCCTCGGCCTTGGCGACGGCCGCGCGGTAGTCGCGGTCGTCGATCTTCACCAGCAGGTCGCCGCGATGCACGGCCTGGTTGTCGGCGACGTTCACCGACTGCACGTAGCCGGCGACCTTCGACGCGATCACCGTCACGTCGCCGCCGACGTAGGCGTCGTCGGTCTCCTCCATGAAGCGTCCGACCGTCCACCAGTGCATGCCCCAGACGGCGGCCGCGACCGCCAGCGCGATCGGGATGGCGATGCGGGCGATGCGCGGCCGCGGCCTGGCGGTTGGCGCAGCGGGGGCGGGCTGGACGACTTCGAGTGCGGCGGCGGTCAAGGAAGCACCTCTTCGAGGTTGGTATGACACTCATAATATTACAAACGTAATTCCAACGCCGCGAACCCGGACATGCCGCGCAACCGGGCGGATCGATCAGGGTTCGGAATGCAGCCTGCGGGCGAACGCCTGCACCGTGGCGTTGCCCAGCATCGCGTCGCGACCGGCTTCGATCACGGCGTCGACGTCGTGCCGGGACAAGGTCAGGCTGGTCGAGATCTGGTGCAGGCGGGCGGCACGCGCCGCGTCCAGGTCGTCGAAGCTGATGCGGCTGACCACCACCTGCACGTCCTCGCAGCGCCAGTCCGGGCGCAGCGTGCGCTGGCGCTCCCGTTCGGCGTCCGGCAACGCGCAGCGCCAAGCGACGAGGTCGTCCTGCCAGCGCCGGCTCATCACCAGGAAGTTGTCGTAGCTCAGGCGCATGTTGGTGTCGATCGCGGCGTCGACCGACGCGAACGCCAGCTCGAGGCCGCTCGGGCCGCCGACGTCGCGGTCCCACGAGATCACCGGATGCTGGCCGCCGTCGACGACGAACAGCAGCCGCCGCAGCTGCAGCGCCTGCGCCGCGTCGAGCGGCGCCAGCGGCGTGCCGGCGAGCAGCCGCGACTGCTGGATGCTGGACAGCCCGAAGTTGTCGGTGAGCCCGCCGTCGACGAGCTTCAGGTAGCGGCCCTCGTCGGCGTCGCGGTAGTCGCGCAGCGCCTCGGCGGTGGCCCTGGCCAGCATCGTGTCGCCCCACGGCGAGGTCGCGCCGCCCAACTGCCGCGGCAGCGGCGTGGTGCACTGGTCGGGGTGCTTCTCGAGCACCACCGGCGAGAACAGCAGCGGCACGGCCATCGACGCGGCCACCGCGTCGGCGACGGGGAAGCTGCCGAAGTCGCTGCACAGCGCGTCGAAGTTGAGCTGGTCGAACGCGAAGGGCAGGCGCTGGTTGAGGTTGGTGGCGTTGATCCACACCATCGGCCGTCCGGGCGCGCTCATGCTTGAGAACGTCGCACCGTGGAAGACCTCGTCGTCCAGCCAGTGCGTGAGCCCGTCGCCGGCCAGCCGCAGCAGGCTGACCGAATTGCTGACGTTCGAGCCGTCGTTGCGCGTGCCGGCGTGCAGCAGCGCGGCGCGCCGGAACTCGTCCAGCGAATCGGTGCCGTGCAGCCCGACCCAGGCGGCCGGCAGCGAGCCGCCCGACACGCTCGTGATGAAGCCCACCTGTTGCAGCAGGTTGCGGCCCGGCGTGCCCGGCTGCGCCGCGAGGCCCTGCATCGCGCCGTCCGCGAAGGCGGCGGCGCGCAGGCCGCCGCCCGAGAACGACAGCGCGACGACGTCGGCGGGAGGCACGTGGTCGGCGACCGGCACGGATGCGGCGGCTGCGGGCGGGCCGGCCACCGCGACCGCCGGTTTGGCCGGCTGGTTGTGCGGCACGTTGCCGGTGACCACCGCGCATCCCGCCAGCGCGAAGGCCAGCCCGGCCAGGACGGCGCGCGTGCTGCGGCGATGGCCGTGCGAGGCGGGCTGGACGTTGAACGGTGAGGTCATCGGATGCACTGCGGATGGTACGGTGCAGGGTATCGTAGCCCGTGCGTCACGCCGCTGCCGCGACACGGCGCATCGCGGTGAAGGCCGCGAACTCCCACGAGCGCAGGCCCAGGATCAGCGTGAAGCCGTCGCGCTCGCCGGCATCCAGCCGTTGGTCGAGTTCGTGCAGCCGCGCGAGCTCGCCGGCGAGCTGCTGGATCTTCTGCACCAGTTCGACCGCGCTCGGCTGCGACAGCCGCGCATGCACGCACAGCAGCGTCTCGCCGGGGGCGTCGAAGCGACCGCCGAAATAGTCGCCGACGACCACCTCGCGGAAGTAGTGCTGCACCGGGCCGTCGGGGCGCCAGCGGAACGCGCGCGATACCTTCATGCGGTATCGATTGGCGGGCTTCAACTCGATCAGGCCGAGCCGATCGAGCTTGACCAGGCACTTGATGCACGCCGCCTCGGTGAGCTCGTAGGTCTCGACGATCTGCGCCAGGCTCCATTGGCCCACGCAGCAGATCGCCACCAGCAGCAGGTGCGGCTCGGACACCAGAGCGCGTTCCTGCGCCAGCGTCAGCGTGTCGGCCTGCGGCGCCGCGTCGGCGGCCTGGCGCAGCACGTCCTCCATCGCGATGCCCGTCGCCTTGCAGATGCGCGCCAGGCGCGTCAGCGACATGTCGCCGCTGCTGAAGATGCGCTTGACGCTCGACTCGCTCATGCCGATGCGGTCGGCCAGCGTGCGGTAGGTGACGCCGGCGCTGCGCATCTCGGCACGCAGCACCTGCAGGATCGTTTCGGGTGAGCTCATGTCGGCCTTGTGAAGCGGTAGCGGGTTTCGGTACGAGGAATGCCGGATTCTGCCTCTTCGTACGAGAACCTGGTACGTCCTTGCGATCTCCCGGACACTCCGCTGCGCCTGGTCCCGGCCGGGCGACAAAAAGATTTCAAGGAGTCCCATGAACATCGCCAATCGCTGCAGGCTCGCCCTGTCCTGCGTCACGTTGCTGCTGTCCGCCTGCGGAGGCGACGGCAGTTCTCCGCCGGACACGTCCGCGCCGCTCGTGCTGTCGACCAGCGTCAGCCTGCAATCCGCCCCCACGGGCGGGCCGCTCGTCGGGGTCGACTTGCAGGCTTCCGCGAGCGACAACGTCAAGGTCACGTCCGTCAGGTTCCTGATCGACGGCAACGACGTCAACGGCGACACGCAGCAGAACAACGACGGCACCTGGCTGCACGAGATGAACGCCTTCCAGGTCCCGGCGGGCACGCACACGGTCACCGCGATCGCGTACGACGCGGCCGGCAACAGCGGCGAAGGCACCACGACCCTGGTCATGCCGGCGCCCGCGCTGGCCACGCCCGACACGACGCCCCCCGTGGTGACGGCCGCGGTCGACGGCAGCTTCGGACTGGCCAAGCTGACGGCCATCGCCACCGACGACGTGCAGGTGGCCACGGTCCTGTTCTTCGTCGACGGACAGGCGACGGGGGCGTGGGGCCGCGAGAGCTACATGGGCAGCGACCCGCGCAACCAGTACTTCACGGTCATCGACACCACGCGACTGTCCAACGGTCCGCACCAGGTGGTCGTGCGCGCCACCGACACGTCCGGCAACCACGCCGACTCCACGCCGGTCACGTTCACCGTCGACAGCACCGCCGGCCTGGCGGAGACCGAGCCGAACGGCACGATGGCGACGGCCAACTTCGTGGCGGCCGGCCAGACGCTGATCACCGGCACGCTGACCGGCGCCGCCGGCAAGCCCGACGTCGATCTCTACAAGCTCAGCCTGCCGGCGAACAAGACGCTGCGCGTGGACATGCTGTCGTTCCAGGAGCAGGACATGCAGGTGCAACTGCTCGACGCCAGCGGCAAGGTGCTGGCCGGCGACGAGCTGATGACGGCGTCGGAGGTCAACACGGTCAGCTACGCCAACGGCAGCACGGCGCAGGACGTCTATGTCAGCGTGACCAGCCTGAGCGTCGGCTTCGACGGCAGCGATCGCTACCGCCTCGCGCTGGGTTTCCAGTGATCCGCGTTCAACGGGAGGAAGATGCCATGAAGACCGACTGGTACCGAACGGAGCGCCCCAACACCTACGTGGCCGTGCCCGCCGGCACGCCGCTGTCGTCGGTGCGGCTGCCGACCGACGTGCTGCCGCCGCTCGACCTGACCAAGGCGATGCCGCTCGCGCGCAACGTCGACGGCGCCGACATGGGCTGGCAGTTCAACCAGCTGGGCATCGAGGACTGCCTGCGCCACGCGGGCGTGTGCGTGCTGCGCACCTGAAGGGTCGGCCGATCGCACGCCGCAGCGACTTCTCGATCTCGCCGCCGCGCCGATGTGCCAGCGGCAGCCGTGCGCGCCGGTGACGAAGCCGTCGAGCGCGGCGGCCAGGCGCAGCGTGCCGCGCGCCGCGCGGCCGTGGCCGGGCTCGGGCCGCAGTCCATTCGCGACCGACGGCCGCTGCGGCCGTGACATCCACGAATTCGCATGCGTCCATGACATTGCACGCGCTTGCCGCCCCGCGCCGCATGGCCTTTGGCGCGGAGGTAACCTCGGGGCATCCACCCGCTCCGAAACCAGAACTCAGGACGACTTTCCATGACCGACACCACCTCCGCCTATCCCGACACCCGCCTGCTGATCGCGGGCGAATGGCGCGACGCCAGCGGCGGCAAGACGATCGCCGTCGCCAATCCGGCCACCGGCCAGACGATCGGCCACGTCGCGCACGCCACGATCGCCGACCTCGACGCCGCGCTCGCCGCCGCGCAGGGCGGCTTCGACAAGTGGCGCAACATCCCGGCGGCCGAGCGCGCCACGACGATGCGCAAGGCCGCGGGCCTGCTGCGCGAACGCGCCGACGCCATCGCGCGCCTGCTGACGCAGGAGCAGGGCAAGCCGCTGGCCGAAGCGCGCGTCGAGGTGCTGGCCGGCGCCGCCATCATCGAGTGGTTCGCCGACGAGGGCATGCGCGTCTACGGCCGCATCGTGCCGTCGCGCAACCTGGCCGCGCAGCAGCTCGTGCTCAAGGAGCCGGTCGGCCCGGTCGCCGCGTTCACGCCGTGGAACTTCCCGATCAACCAGATCGTGCGCAAGCTGGGCGCGGCGCTGGCCACGGGGTGCTCGTTCCTGGTCAAGGCGCCGGAAGAGACGCCCGCCTCGCCGGCCGCGCTGCTGCAGGCCTTCGTCGACGCCGGCGTGCCGGCCGGCACGGTGGGCCTGGTGTTCGGCGATCCGCACGAGATCTCGAGCTACCTCATCGCCAGCCCCATCATCCGCAAGGTGACGTTCACCGGCTCGACCCCCGTCGGCAAGCAGCTGGCCGCGCTCGCCGGCTCGCACATGAAGCGCGTGACGATGGAGCTGGGCGGCCACGCGCCGGTGATCGTCGCCGAGGACGCCGACGTCGCGCTGGCCGTCAAGGCCGCCGGCGCGGCCAAGTTCCGCAACGCCGGCCAGGTCTGCATCTCGCCCACCCGCTTCCTGGTGCACAGCAGCCTGCGCGACGAGTTCGCCGCGGCGCTGGTCAAGCACGCGCAAGGCCTGAAGCTGGGCGACGGCCTGGCAGAAGGCACCAACCTGGGCCCGCTCGCCAACGGCCGCCGCGTCACCGCGATGGCCAAGGTGATGGAGGACGCGCGCGCCAAGGGCGCCAGGATCGCCACCGGCGGCGAGCGCGTCGGCAGCACCGGCAACTTCTTCGCGCCCACCGTGCTCACCGACGTGCCGCTCGATGCCGACGTGTTCAACAACGAGCCCTTCGGCCCGGTCGCGGCGATCCGCGCGTTCGACACGCTGGAGGACGCGATCACCGAAGCCAACCGCCTGCCGTACGGCCTGGCGGCCTACGCCTTCACGAAGTCGATCAAGACCGCGCACATCCTGGGCCAGCGCCTCGAGGTCGGCATGCTGTGGATCAACCAGCCGGCGACGCCGTCGGCCGAGATGCCGTTCGGCGGCGTCAAGGACTCTGGCTACGGCACGGAAGGCGGCCCGGAGGCGCTGGAGTCGTACCTCGTGACCAAGGCGGTGTCCATCCTCGGGGTCTGACGTCGACGTGCCCCGCCCCGGATACGGGGTCGGGCATGCGATCCGCGGCCGGACTGTTCAAGCGCCGGCACTTGCTGCAAACTGCCAGGCTCCAGGCGAGGAACCAGACCATGGCACGGAGTGCGACCGCGGCAGTCGGCTTGAACGAGCGTTCAGGAAACCAGGGCGTGTCATGAACGCGATGCCCGCCAGGGAGGGCGTCTGGGCTGCGATGCGCGGCCTCGGCAACTGGCATCGTGGCAAGCGGCGCGGATCGGCCATCGGGTTCGTGATGGCGATCCTGCTGCTGGCCCTGTTGTGCTCGGCCATCGTGGGCGTGCTGTCCGCGGCGCGCGCCTACGCGGGCGGCGAGAGCCTCTATTCGAAAGGCCAGAAGAACGCGGTGCGCTGGCTGGGCCAGTACCTGCGTTCGGGCGAGGAGGGCGACTACCAGCGCTACCTCGACGCGCTCGCCGTCCCGCTCGGCGATCGCGCGGCGCAGCTGGAACTGGAGAAAACGCACCCGGACTACGCGCTGGTGCGGCACGGATTGCTGCAGGGCGGCAACGACGCCGCCGACGTCGATGCGCTGATCGGCTTCTACCGCCTGTTCCGCGACGTGCCGCTGGTGTCCGACGCCATCGACACCTGGATCGCCGCCGACGAGGACGTCGTCCGGTTGCAGCGCCTGGGCGAGCAGATCCGCGCGGCGCGCAACGCGGGCGGCGACGACGGCTGGCAGCCGGCCTACCAGATCGAGATGTACCGCCTCGACGACGTGCTCGATGCCGAGGAGCTGCAGTTCTCGCGCCAGCTCGGCAAGGCCGCGCGCTGGGTGCAGGGGCTGCTGCTGCTGGCCACGGCCGGCCTGGCACTCGTGCTGATCGCCGGCGGCCTGCTGTTCGCGCGGATGATGTGGACGCGGCTGGCGCATTCGCAGCGGGCCGTCGAGGAAGGCAACGCGCGCTGGGCGCTGGCCGCCGAGGCCGGCCAGCTGGGCCTGATGGAATGGCGCGTCGCCGACGACAGCATGCTGATGGATCCGCGTGCCATCGCGATCTACGAACTTCCGCCTGCACCGGACAACGTCTATCCGGCCCGCGTGCTGCGCCTGCGTGCCCATCCGGACGACCGCCAGGCCATCAAGCAGCAGACCTTGCGCGCGATCGCCGCGGGCACGCCGATCGTGCAGCGCTTCCGCGTGGTGCTGCCGTCGGGCGCCCTGCGCCACCTGGAGATCGACGGCCGCCCGTTCATGGCCGAAGGCCAGGCCGTGTCGCACATGGTGGGCCTGGTGCGCGACGTGACCGACGAGGTCGACGCCCAGAACGCGCTGCTCGAGGAGGGCGCCGCGCAACGCACCTACCAGGCCAGGCGCGAATTCCTCTCGCGCGTGAGCCATGAGCTGCGCACGCCGCTCAACGCGGTCATCGGCTTCTCCGACCTGATGCGCACCGACCCCGTCGAGCCGCTCAGCGCGACGCAGAGGGCACGCCTGGACCGGGTGGTCGACGGCGGCCAGTACCTGCTGCGGCTGGTCAACGACCTGCTGGATGTCGCGCGGCTGGAGGTCGGCGAGATGAGCATCGCGCTGGGCAGCGTGCGGCTCGGTCCGGTGCTGCGCAGCGCGATCGACCTGCTGGAGACGGCGCGCGTGGCGCGCGGCGTGACGTTCCAGGTCGACGAGCCGCCGCCGCAGCTGTTCGTCGTCGCCGATCCCGTGCGACTGAAGCAGGTGTTCGTCAACATCCTGTCCAACGCGATCAAGTACAACCGCGCCGACGGCGTCGTGTTCGTCGGCTTCGCGCTGACGCCCACGCAGGCCGTGCTGACCGTGCGCGACCAGGGCGCGGGCATGAGTTCGCAGCAGCAGCGCGACCTGTTCGTGCCGTTCCGCCGGCTCGGCGACGAGCCGAACGCGACCGAGGGGGCAGGCCTGGGCCTGGTCATCAGCCGCCACCTGGCCGAGCGCCAGGGCGGCTCGCTCGACGTGGCCAGCGCGCCGGGGCAGGGCACGACGGTGACGATCCGCCTCAATCGCGACCTGATCGAGAACGACGAGCATCCCGATTTCGAGGCCAGCACGTCGTTCTCCGCGTTCGCGGGTGCCGCCGGCGTGATCGTCTACATCGAGGACGACCCGGTCAACGTGCTGCTGATGGAGCAGTACGTCGCGCTGTTTGTCGACGTGCAGCTGCTGGTGGCGCGCGACGGCACGTCCGGCCTCGACCTGGCTCGGCGCTGGATGCCCAACCTGATCCTGCTCGACATGCAGCTGCCCGACATGAGCGGCCTGGACGTGCTCGACCGTTTGCGCGCCGACCCGGCCACCAGCGGCATCCGCGTGGTGGCGCTGTCGGCCGACGCGATGCCCGCGCAGGTCAACGAGGCGATCGCGCGCGGCGCCGAGGCCTACTGGACGAAGCCGCTGGCGCTGGCCAGGTTCAAGAGCGAGCTGCCGAAGTTCCTGCGCTGAGACAATGCGGGGCATGATCGACATCGGCGTCAACTTCCATTCGTCGCAGCTGAAGGGCCTCGCGGCCGAGCTGCTGTCGCGCGCCGCCGCTGCCGGCGTCACGCACATCCTGGCCACCGGCACGTCGCTGTCTGCGAGCGAGCTGGCGCTGTCGTTCGCGCGTGCGCACGAGCCCGCCCGGCCGCCCGGAGGGCGAGTGCCGGAGGGCGAAGCACGCAGGCTTCCTGATGTTCGCGTGTGGGCGACCGCGGGCACGCATCCGCACGACGCGAAGCACTGGGACGCGGCATCGATTGACCAGTTCGAGGCGATGTGGGCCGACGCGCGCGTCGTGGCCGTCGGCGAGTGCGGGCTCGACTACTACCGCATGTTCTCGCCGCGCGAGGCGCAGCGCGTCGCGTTCGAGGCGCAAATTGCCGCCGCCGTGCGGACGGGCAAGCCGCTGTTCCTGCACTGCCGCGACGCCTTCGAGGACTTCGAGGCCATGCTGCGCGACGCCGCGAAGGCGGGCGCGCACGGCGTGGTCCACTGCTTCACCGACGGCGCCGCCGAGGCCGAGGCCTATCTCGCGCTCGGCTTCGACATCGGCATCACCGGCTGGGTGACCGACGCCGCGCGCGGCGCCGCGCTGCGCGACGCCCTGCGCGCGATCCCCGCCGATCGCCTGCACCTGGAGACCGATGCCCCCTACCTGCGGCCGAAGAACGCCGGCAAGACGCGCCACTACAACGAGCCCGCGCTGCTGCCGTTCGTCGCGAAGGCGGTCGCCGAGTTGAAGGGCCTCGACGTGGCGGCCTTGTCGGCGCAGGCGACGGCCAACAGCAAGCGGCTCTTCAAGCTGCCGGATTGATCGGCTCGTGGTTCCCGAGGCGCCGCACCGCTGGACACACCCGCAACAGGCGGTCTTGTCCGAGCAAGGCCCGCTTCACGAAGCTGGTTTAATCTCCACCGACAACGTGCAGTCGGGCCCGACGGCTGCGCCCAACGAGATGGAGACCGCGATGAACACCGCCCGCAACGACGTCGCCCCGACGCTTCCGATCAACGGCCTGTCGCACGTGGTGGGCTGGACCGACATCCCGCTGTCCGACGCGACGATCTACGGCTTGCTGTCGGACACGGCCAAGTGCTATCCCGATCGCCCCGCCGTCGTGTTCCGCGAGCAGGGCGTCCGCTGGACGTGGCGCGAGTTCGTCGCCGAGGTCGATGCCTTCGGCGCCGGCCTGGCCGGCCTGGGCCTGGCCAAGGGCGACCGCGTGGGCATCTGGTCGCCCAACCGCGTCGAGTGGCTCGTGACGCAGTTCGCCACCGCGCGCATGGGGCTCATCCTGGTCAACATCAATCCGGCCTACCGGCTGTCCGAGCTGACATACGCGCTGCAGGTGTCCGGCTGCCGTGCCATCGTGTCGGCCGAGCGGCTGAAGACATCCCTGTACCTCGAGATGTTGCAGAAGGTCCGTCCGGAACTGCCTGCGCTCGAGTTCGTCATCCGCACCGGCGACGAGACGACGCCCGGCATGCTCAACTACGCCGACGTGCTCGAGCGCGGCCGCGCCGAGCCGGTGCCCTTCACCGACTGCCTCGCGCACGAGCCGATCAACATCCAGTTCACCAGCGGCACCACCGGCAACCCGAAGGGCGCCACGCTGACGCACCACAAC
The DNA here is from genome assembly GCA_903845345.1 of uncultured beta proteobacterium. Classification (GTDB taxonomy): domain Bacteria; phylum Pseudomonadota; class Gammaproteobacteria; order Burkholderiales; family Burkholderiaceae_C; genus Scleromatobacter. The sequence continues at coordinate 4,614 of CAIMXF010000031.1, read as the reverse complement.
GTCGTCAACAACGGCCGCTTCATCGCGATGGCGATGGATTTTTCGGAGAACGACTCGCTGTGCATCCCCGTGCCGCTGTACCACTGCTTCGGCATGGTGCTGTCGGTGCTGGCCTCGGTGTCGACCGGCGCGGCGATGGTGTTCCCGGGCGAGGCCTTCGATCCGGTCGCCGCATTGAGCGCCGTGGCCGAGGAGCGCTGCACCGCGCTGCACGGCGTGCCGACGATGTTCATCGCCGAACTGGGCCATCCGCGCTTCGACGAGTTCGACCTGTCCTCGCTGCGCACCGGCATCATGGCCGGCTCGCCGTGTCCCATCGAGACGATGAAGCAGGTCGTCTCGCGCATGCACATGCGGGAGGTGACGATCGCGTACGGCATGACGGAGACGTCGCCGGTGTCGTTCCAGAGCTCCACCCGCGACCCGCTCGATCGCCGCACCACCACCGTGGGCCGCGTGCAGCCGCATCTCGAGTGCAAGGTGATCGCCGCTGACGGCCAGGTCGTGCCGGTCGGCGAGAAGGGCGAACTGTGCACCCGGGGCTACTCGGTGATGACCGGCTACTGGGGCGACGAGGAGCGCACGAAGCAGGCCGTGGTCGACGGCTGGATGCACACCGGCGACCTGGCGACGATCGACGACGAAGGCTACTGCAACATCGTCGGCCGCGTGAAGGACATGCTGATCCGCGGCGGCGAGAACGTCTACCCGCGCGAGATCGAGGAGTTCCTGTTCCGCCATCCGAAGGTGCAGTCGGTGCAGGTGTTCGGCGTGCCCGACCTCAAGTACGGGGAGGAGGTCTGCGCCTGGGTCGTGCTCAAGCCGGGCGAGGCGTCGACCGAAGACGAGATCAAGGACTTCTGCCGCGACCAGATCGCGCACTACAAGGTGCCGCGCTACGTGCGTTTCGTCGACGAGCTGCCGATGACCGTCACCGGCAAGGCGCAGAAGTTCGTGATGCGCGACCAGATGATCGCGGAGTTGAAGTTGCAGCCCGCGCAGACCGCGTGAGATCGCTCGCTCGCGCGTGATGCGCCGCAGGCAACAGCGGCACGAACGATTCAACGCATCGATTGAAGAACCAGCGCGACGACATCCGGAGGCAGCGCAACATATCCCAGATCGGTGGCGATCGCCGGGCCCGAGGTCAGCGCCCATCCGACGAACGCGTTGACCCGGGCCTGCGATGCAGCATCCGCACGCACCAGCACGTAGCTCGCCCCGACGATCGGCCAGGCATGCACCCCCGGCCCGTTCGTCAGGCTGCCGACGAGATCCGCGACGCCATGCCAATGCGCACCCGCCACCGCCGCCTCGAACGCATGGCGGCTCGCGCGAACGACCGGCCCGTCATGCGACGGCAGCGCCACGTCGCTCAGGTGATGCGCGCGCGCATAGGCATACGCCACGTAGCCGATCGCCGCCCGCGTGCGCTGCACCAGCGACGCCACGCCCTCGTTGCCCAGTCCCTCGGTGCCGACCGGCCACGCGACCGTCGTGCCCGCGCCGATCTCCTTCTGCCAGTACGGGTCCGACTCCGACAACCAGTGCGTCCACAACCACGTCGACCCCGACGCGTCCGCGCGATGCACGACCGTGATGCGCGCATCGGGCAGGGCCAGGCCGGGATTGAGCGCGGCGATCGCCGGGTCGCGCCAGTTGACGATCTCGCCGCGGTAGATGGCGCTCATCGCGAAGGCGTCCAGCACCAGGCTGCCCGGCGCGATGCCCGCGATGTTGACCACCGGCACCACGGCGCCGATCACCACCGGGAACTGGCGCAGTCCGCCGGCGGCGAGGCGGTCGGCGGGCAGCGGCACGTCGGAGGCGCCGAAGTCGACCTGGCCGTTCGCGGCGAGTTCGGCGCCGATGCCCGAACCGACCGGGTCGTAGCGCACCGTCGTTCCCGAGGCCTTGGCGTAGGCCTCGGCCCAGGCCTCGTAGACCGGCGCCGGGAAGGTGGCGCCGGCGCCGTGCAACGGTTCGGCCGCGCGCGCGCCACAGGCGATCGCGAGGGACAGCGTCATGGACAGTCGCGCCAGCATCTTCATGCCGCGCAGTGTGGCCAATGCGCATGGCGCCGCCGTGACAGCCGACACGGGCATGTCACCATCACCCGGCAGACTGCCCGGCGCGCGCGGAATCGTCCGCGGCGCGTACCGAAGGAAGTCTCTTGGCCATTCGCGCCCGCCTGGTCGTTCCCGTCGTCGCGCTGTCGCTCGCCGTGCCGGCCGCGCGCGCCGCGCATCCGTTGCAGACCGAGGACACCGGCACGCAGGGCGCGGGCAACGTCGAGATCGAGAACGGCCTGCAGCGCGCGCGGTCCGATGCGACGACGCTCACGACGTACCAGCCGCAGGTCTCGGTGGGACTGGCCACCACCGTCGACGCGATCGTGCAGCCCTCGTTCGCCTGGCAGCAGGTGCCGGGGCAGTCGCCCGCCTCGGGCCGCGGCGATACCAACATCGACGGCAAGTGGCGCTTGTGGGGCAGCGACCCGTGGTCGTTCGCGATCCGCGCCGGAATGCTGGCGCCGACCAGCCAGCACGGCCTCGGGCTGCCGCGCGGCGACGTGTCCGGGCACGCGCTGCTGGTGGCCACCTGGGACGCGTCGCCCACCACCGTGCACGCGAACATCGGCGTCACGCACCTGCCGCACGCGGCGGGCGGCCGCGAGAACGTCGCGCACGTCTCGGCCGCGGTGATGCAGCAGGTCGACGAGCGCCTGATCCTGACCGCCGACGGCGAGCTCGACCAGGATCCGGATCCGTCCCGCAAGACCTGGCCCGCCGCGCTGCTGGGCGGCATCATCTGGACGGCCAGGCCGGGCCTCGACCTCGATGTCGGCTACCAGCGCAGCTTCAACGCGCAGGCGGTCACGCGCCAGTGGATGGCGGGGTTGACGTACCGTTTCTCGCTGTAGCCGGCGCCCTCAGCGATCGACCGTGGCCATGCGTTCGGCCGAGTAGCGCGGGCCCTGCACCTTGCCGGGCGCCAGCGCGGCGCCGAGCGCGGCGACGACGTCCGGGCTCAGCCTGAGCGACGCGGCCGCGACGTTCTCTTCCAGCCACCTGCGGCGCTTGGTTCCGGGAATCGGCACGATGTCGTCGCCCTGCGCGAGCACCCAGGCGAGCGCCGCCTGGCCCGCGGTCGCGCCGATCGATTCGGCGATCTCGCGCACCGTGGCCGCGGCGGCCACGTTGGCGTCGAAGTTCGCGCCCTGGTAGCGCGGATCGTCGTGGCGGAAGTCGTCGGCGGGCAGGTCTTCGGCGCGCTTGACCTCGCCGGTGAGGAAGCCGCGGCCCAGCGGGCTGAACGGCACCAGCCCGATGCCCAGCTCGCGCAGCGCCGGGATGACGTCGCCCTCGAGGTTGCGCTCCCACAGCGAATACTCGCTCTGCACCGCCGTGACGGGATGCACCGCATGCGCCTTGCGGATGTTGGCGACGCCGGCCTCGGACAGGCCGAAGAAGCGCACCTTGCCTTCCTTGACCAACCCGGCCACGGTGCCCGCGACCTCCTCGACCGGCACCTTCGGATCGATGCGGTGCTGGTACAGCAGGTCGACGTGGTCGGTGCCCAGTCGGCGCAGCGAGCCTTCGACCGCCTCGCGGATGTCGGCCGGACTGCTCGCGCGCGCGCCGGGGATCTGCTTGCCGTCCTTGAACTTCCACGCGAACTTGGTGGCGATGGTCACCTCGTGGCGCCGGCCCTTCAAGGCCTTTCCCAGCAGCGCCTCGTTGGTGAGCGGGCCGTAGACCTCGGCGGTGTCGAGGAAGTTGCAGCCGAGCTCGATCGCGCGGTGCAGCGTGGCGATGGATTCGGCCTCGTCGGCCGGCCCGTAGGACTGGCTCATGCCCATGCAGCCCAGCCCGAGGGCCGAGACTTCCAGGCCCTGGCTGCCCAGCTTGCGTCGTTGCAAAGTCATGGCGTGCTCGCTTCGTCGAGGATTGGATGGCCCTGCACTCTATGTCGAACGCGGTCGCGGCGCAGGGTGGCTCCGGGTAGTCAATGTCGGCGAGGGGGCTTGGCGGCACGTCGCGATCGCCGGCCTGGGGTCGTGTCGACCCGTCAAGCCTCGTAGCGCAGGACGACATCCGACAGGGGACGCGCCACGCACGGCAGCACCAGCCCCTCGGCCTTTTCCTCGCGCGTGAGCCCGGGCCACTCGATCTCATAGTCGATCGAGCCGCTGTCCAGGCGGCACAGGCACGTCCGGCACGTGCCCACGCGGCACGACGACTGCATCGGCGCCATCGCCCGCAGCCCGGCCTTCAGCAGCGATTCGTCGGGCCGCGCCTCGAAGCGCTGGCCATGCGGCAACAGCGTCACGTGGAAGACGTCGTGCGAGCTCATTGCAGCGGCTCGAGCGACTGCAGCATCGTCGGGATCAGTTCGCTGACGGTGGGATGGATGTGCATCGTGCGCGAGACGGGGGTGCAGGGCAGGCCGGCGGTCATCACGTCGAGCAGGCAGTGGATCGCCTCGTCGGCCTCGATGCCCAGCAGGGTCGCCCCCAGGATGAGGCGGCTGTCGGCGTCCACCAGGGCCTCGATGAAGCCGTCGGTCTCGCCGCGTTCGCGCGCGCGGCCCACGCGGGTCATCGGCAGGTGG
>CAIMXF010000030.1 GCA_903845345.1 uncultured beta proteobacterium | reverse complement strand
TGGTCGAGGACCTGCTGACGCTGGCCAAGCTCGAAGGCAGCCCGCGTCCCACCTGCGAGCGCTGGACGCCGGTGGCGCGCCTGTTCGCGCAGGTCGAGAGCGAGGCCCGCGGGCTGTCCGCCGGCCGCCACACCTTCCGCTTCGGCGTGCAGGGCGACGACGAGCTCGCCGGCAACGAGAGCGAATGGACCAGCGCCGTCGCCAACCTCGTGAGCAACGCGGTGCGCTATACGCCGTCCGGCGGCACGATCACCGTCAGCTGGGCGCATCGCGGCGACGGCAACGCCGAGATCGAGGTCAGGGACACCGGCCCGGGTATCGCGCGCGAGCACATCGGCCGCCTGACCGAGCGCTTCTACCGCGTCGACGGCAGCCGTTCGCGCGACACCGGCGGCACCGGCCTGGGGCTGTCCATCGTCAAGCACGTCGTGCAGCGCCACGGCGGCGAACTCGACATCCACAGCGAACTCGGCCGCGGCTCGACGTTCCGGATCCTGGTGCCCGCCGCGCGCGTGCGGCCGCTCGCGCCAGCGCAGCCGGCCACGGAAGAGTCGTCGACCGTTCGCTGAGGCGTCCTACCCCGGGCAAATCCCGAGGTGTTTCCACCGCGACCGCCGCGGGCGAACTGGCCCTAGACTGGTCGCCATGCCTTTCGACATCCCCACGCTGCGCACCGAGCGCCTCGACCTCGTCCCGCCGAGCGCGGCATGCGCGGATCTGTACCGCACGTTCTACACCGACGCGGACGCCTCGTCGTCGTACGGCGGCCCGCTGTCTCCGGTGGGCGCGTGGACGCGGCTCGCCAGCGACCTCGGCTCGTGGCACCTGCAGGGCTTCGGCGTGTGGGTGGTGCGCGACCGCGAGCGCGACGAGCTCGTGGGCGTCTGCGGCTTCTGGCAGGCGCCGGGCTGGCGTCGCGAGCTCACCTGGTGGCTGTTGCCGCGCCATCGCAGCCGCGGCTTCGCGCAGGAGGCCTCGGAATGCGTGGTGGCGCACGCGTACGACGTGTTCGGCTGGCCGAGCGTCGAGACCTACATGGTCGACACCAACGACCAGGCGCACGCGCTGGTGCGGCGCCTCGGTGGCGAACGCATCGACCGCTTCGTCGCGCCGGACGGCGCCGAGCGCGACCTGTTCCGCATCCCGCCGCCCGCGAAGCCGGCGGCCTGAGGCAGCGGCGGCGCGAGCCGCGGCTCGAATTCGATGTCCGAAATCGGCGGGACGACGCGCGCGCCGCGCCGGAAACTGCGGGCATTCCTCCACTGCGCCACTGCATGCCATGTCCTCGTTTCGCCTGGTCGGCCTGGTCGCCGACAACTTCGAACCCCTCTTCGCGATGAGCGACGCCCAGCTGACGGCCATCGGCGCGCGCCGCAGCGTCGCCGATTCGGCGGTCGGGTTCCCATGCCGGGTGTCGCTGGCCGACGCGGACATCGGCGACGAGTTGCTGCTGCTGCCGTTCGAGCACCTGGCCACGCGCTCGCCCTACCGTTCTGGCGGCCCCATCTTCGTTCGCAAGGGCGCGAGCCGCGCGGTGCTCGAGCCGGGCGAGATCCCGCCGTACGTCGAACGGCGCTGGATGTCGGTGCGCGGCTACGACGCTGCCGACATGATGATCGACGCGGATGTCTGCGACGGCGCCGACGTGCGCGGCGTCATCGAGCGCTTCCTCGCCAATCCCGCGGTGGCCTTCCTGCATCTGCACAATGCGAAGCGCGGCTGCTTCTCGTGTCGAGTGGAGCGTTGCGACTGAGAGGGCGGTGCGGCTACGATGGCTCATGAATCTCGCCTTGCGCCTCGTCCGTTCCATCCGCTCGCCTGCGCGTCACGCGCGCGCGGCGGCGGTGTCCCTCGCAACTGCCTTGAGCGTGGCGACCGCGTTCGGCGCGACGCCGCCGACGATCTCCCTCGACCGTCTCTTCAGCGACCCGCCCGTGCAGGGCCGCATCCCGCGCCAGGCGGAGCTGTCGCCCGCGGGCCACTGGGTCGGCTTCCTGAGGCCCTCGGCGGCCGACAGCGAGGAACTGGAGCTGTGGGCGCAGCCCGCGACGGGCGGCGAGGCGCGGCGGCTGGCCTCCGGCAACGAGTTGCTGGCGGGTCGCAGGCAGCAGTTGTCCGAGGCCGAGAAGATGGCGCTGGAACGCCGTCGCATCAGCGAGCACGGCATCACGTCGTGGCAGTGGTGCGGCAAGGACGACCAGCGCCTGCTGTTCCCGCTGGGCGGCGCGCTGTGGCTCGTGCAGCTCGATGACCACGGCGCGCACGCACGCGCGCTGGCCGGCGCGACCGACGAGCCCGCGCGCGACCCGCGCTGCTCGCCCGACGGCCGCCGGGTGGCGTTCGCGCGCGGCGGCAACCTGTGGGTGCAGTCGCTCGAGGCGACGGACGCGGCGCCGCGCGCGCTCACCACCGACGCGGCCGAGACGCGCTTCTACGGCCTGGCCGAATTCATCGCCGCCGAGGAACTCGGGCGCGAGCGCGGCTTCTGGTGGTCGCCTGACGGCACGCGGCTGCTCGCGCTGCAGGTCGACGAGTCGGCCGTGCCGTTGAAGACGCGCGCGCAGATCTTCTCCGACCACACCGCCGTCACCACGCAGCGCTACCCGTCGGCCGGCTCGCCCAACGCCAGGGTCGAAGCGACGGTGCTGGACGTCGCCGACGGCCGGCGCACGACGCTGCAGCAGTCGGCCGACAGCGAATACGTCGCGCGCGCCGGCTGGTTCGACGACGGCACGCCCTGGCTGCAACTGCTCACGCGCGACCAGGCGAAGCTGTCGCTGGTCGAATACGACCGCGCGACCGCCGCGCCGCACGTCATCACCGAGGAGCGCGATCCGGCCTGGGTCGAGACGCACGACGACCTCGCCGAAGTGAAGGGCGTGACGCTGTCCGGCCAGCCGGCGCTGCTGTGGCCCAGCGAGGCGACCGGTCGTCGTGAACTCGTGCTGCTCGATCGCGCGACCGGCGCGCGTCGTCCGCTGACTGCCCAGGCCGAGCCCGTCGTCGCACTGGTGTGCACCGACGGCCGGCAGGTGGTCTTCGAGGGCGCGCTCGAACAGGCGCGTTCGCGCGAGCTGTTCGTCAGCGACCTGGCCGGCCACGTCCGTCCGCTCGGCGGCGCGCGAGCGCACGAGTGGCGCACGGCGAAGGCGGATCGCGGGTGCGGCCGCCTGCTCGTCACGCGTTCGGGCTGGGGCCAGCCGCCGACGCTGTCGGTGCGTGGCCTGGGCGACAGCGAGCCGGTGGTGGCGCTGGCCGGCGATCCGCCCGATCCGTTGCTGGCCAAGGTGGCGACGCAACCCGAGGTGCTGCCCATCGTCGCCGCCGATGGCCGCACGCCGTTGAACGCGTTCTGGTTCGCGCCGGCGAAGTCCAGCGGCGCGCGGCGCCATCCGGTGATCGTGCTGGCCTACGGCGGACCGTCCGCCGACACCGTCACCTGGGCCTGGGCGCGCAACACGGTGCTCATCGCGCACTGGCAGCAGCTCGGCTACGGCGTGTTCATGGTGGACAACCGCGGCATGTCGTCGAAGTCGCGCGACCGCGACTTCACGCGGGCCCATTTCCACGCGTTCGGCCACGTCGAGATCGACGACCTGTTCGCCGCCGTGCACCAGCTGGCCGCGAAGAAGACCGACGTCGACCCCGCGCGCATCGGCCTGTTCGGCTGGTCGTATGGCGGCTACCTGGCGGCGCGCTCGATGCTCGACGACAACACGCCGTTCGCCGCTGCCGTGGCGGTGGCGCCGGTCACCGACTGGACGCTCTACGACACCGCCTACACCGAACGCTACCTCGGCCTGCCCACGCTGGCCGACGGCAGCGAGTCGCCGTTCTACCATTCGGCCAACCTGGTGCCGCGCGCGGCGCAACTGCGCAAGCCGCTGCTGGTCATGCATGGCACCGCGGACGACAACGTGCTGTTCGAGCACTCGCTGCGCCTGATCGAGGCGCTGGAGAACGAGGGCCGGCTGTTCGACCTGGCCATCTTTCCGGGCAAGGCACACGGCATCTCGGGGCGCAAGGCGCAGCGGGATGTCTACAAGAACCTGGACGCGTTCTTCGCGCGGCACCTGCAGGCCGGCGGGCCCTGATCAGGCCGGCTTGGCGTACCCGGCGTCGACCCAGGACGTGGCCGCGGCCATCGTCAGCTTGAAGTCCGGCCGCACCTTGACCTGCGCGAGCTGCTCGCCGAACTCGTCGTGCGCGGCGAGCAGCGCGTGCGGGTCGAACTCGTCGGGGACGATGTCGAGCGTGACCAGCACGCGGCCCGAGTCGGCGGCGACCTGGAACTGCTTGTGCATGGCGGCGTGCAGTGCCTGCTCGTGGCGGCGGATCACCTCGGAGGCCGTCTTCACGAGCGTGTTGAACGCGTTGACGTCGAGCGGCTTCGGATTCTTCTTGTCGCGGCCCATCGTCCACGGGCCGACCAGCGCGGGCTCGCGCTCGCCGTCGCGCGTCATCGCCACGGCCCAGCCGTCGTCGTCCTCGTTCTTGATGACCTTGGCCGTCCAGCCGTTGTCCACCCACAGCCGCGGCTCGTGCACGGCGCCGCCTTCGGCGCCTTCATTCTCGATGTTCGGATCCATGCGTGCATGATACGGGTCGGGCGCGGAACCCCCGCGTGCCGAAGCGGCTCAAAATGGGCAAGGATCGACGGGAGACGACATGGACTGGAGTGCATCGACCTGGTGGTGGATCGCCGCCGGCGTGCTGGTGGCGGGCGAGCTCGCCACGGGCACGTTCTACGTGCTGATGCTGGCGATCGGCTGCGTGTTCGGCGCGCTCGCCGGCTATGCGCAGATCTCGTTCTTCGCGCAGGTGGCGGTCGCGGTGGTCGTGGGCGGCGCGGCCGTGCTGATCTGGGATCGCAAGCGCAAGCGCGGCCCGGGACATCCGCATCCGGCCGCCAATCGCGACATCAACCTGGACATCGGCGAGCCGGTGCAGGTCGACGGCTGGAACGCGGACGGCACCGCCCGCGTGCCGTACCGCGGATCGTCGTGGAACGTGCGCTACATCGGGCACGGCACCGCCGAGCCCGGACCGCACGTGATCGCCGAAGTCCGCCACAACGAACTCGCGCTGCGGCGCGCCTGAACGCCTCCGAACAAGGACACATGCCATGGAATTCCAGGTTCTCGCCCTCATCCTGATCCTCGCCGCGGTCATCTTCCTGTACCGCCTGCTGAAGGTGGTGCCGCAGCAGAACGCATGGGTCGTCGAACGCCTCGGCAAGTTCCACGCGGTGCTGCCGCCGGGGCCCAACATCCTGATCCCGTTCATCGACAACGTCGCCTACAAGCACTCGCTCAAGGAGATACCCCTGGATGTACCGAGCCAGGTCTGCATCACGCGCGACAACACGCAGCTGCAGGTCGACGGCATCCTGTACTTCCAGGTCACCGACGCGATGCGCGCGAGCTACGGCTCGAGCAACTACGTGGTCGCGATCACGCAGCTGTGCCAGACCACGCTGCGCAGCGTCATCGGCAAGATGGAGCTCGACAAGACCTTCGAGGAGCGCGACATGATCAACGGCCTGGTGGTCAACGCGCTCGACGACGCCGCGTCCAACTGGGGCGTGAAGGTGCTGCGCTACGAGATCAAGGACCTGACGCCGCCCGCCGAGATCCTGCGCTCGATGCAGGCGCAGATCACCGCGGAGCGCGAGAAGCGCGCGCTGATCGCGGCCTCGGAAGGACGGCGCCAGGAGCAGATCAACATCGCCACCGGCCAGCGCGAAGCCTCGATCGCGCGCTCAGAAGGCGAGAAGCAGGCCGAGATCAACAAGGCGCAGGGCGAGGCCGCGGCCATCGTCGCGGTGGCCGACGCCACCGCGGACGCCATCCGCAAGATCGCCGAGGCCATCCGCGCGCCGGGCGGCGAGGCGGCCGTGCAGCTGAAGGTGGCCGAGCGCGCGGTCGACGCCTACCAGTCGCTCGCCAAGACCAACAACACGATGATCGTGCCGGGCAACATGACCGAGGTGTCGGCGTTGATCGCGAGTTCGATGGCGTTGATCAAGAGCAGTGTCGTCAAGCCCGGTTGAAGGCGGCGCGCTGACGAGACCTCGCGACCTGGACATCCGAAATGGTTCCGGAGAAGGACTTCCACGACTTGCGCGTCGAGCGCTTCCTCGATCCCCAGACGGGAGCGCCGGCGCTGCACATCCTTTGGAAGGACGTCCTGGTCTCCAGCGTGCTGCTGGGCGGGAAGGCCGCCGAGCAGATCTCCGGCCTGACGCTGATCCAGAAGGACTTGACCAACGCCCGGCGCTGGATGGGCCGCGCCAGCGGACTCGTCGCGGAGGCGGCCGCACGCGCGCCCGAGTCGGCGTCTTACGTCCATGCGACCGACCGGGACGTCTTCGACGAGGCCAAGGCGTTTTTCGTGGCGGCGCTCACGTTCTATGCCAAGGCCTACACGGAAGCGGCCGGCCGCAAGGCCCAGATGCAACGCGACTGGCTCGACGAGCCGTTCCGGGCGCGGCACGACTACTTCATGGACTTCAGGCACAACTTCGCTGCGCACAGCGGCGACATGAGGCTGGAGTTCGCCGAGTCCTTCCTCCTGCTGATTCCCGAGTCTGGGAATCGGACAGTCCTCAGGCTGTTCACCAGCCGGGTGCAGCCCGACGTGGTCATGGACAGGGAGCAGGAGGGCGATTTCGCGAGGCTGATCGAGCATGCCATCGCGAAGGTCACGCGACGCTACGACGATGCCGGCAGGCGGCTGATGGAGGCTGCCGTCTCGAGGCCGTTGGCCTTCTGGGCGGCGGCCGGCCAAGGCAGCGAGCCCGTGGACATGGACGCCGCGATCGCCGTCCGGCGCAAGCGCCGGCGCTGACGGCCGAATGACGGTTCCAGGCGCTGCCTGGCAACGTCGAGTCGCCGCCGTCCATCGGTTTGACGAGGGACGCCTTGCCGGACAAGATCTGTCGCCCAGGCTGTCGCGGCTGTCGGATTCATCCACATCCCTGCGTGGACGAAGGTTCGCCGAAGTGGCGGCCGACGCCGACGGCCAACGAGCAGGGTGACGGTGGTCGAGCTACCATCGGCGGCACGCACCGAAAGGAGTCCCGCCTTGACGCAAGCCGACGATCGCGCCATACCGACACTGCCGTGCCGCTCCGTGGGCGTCACGACCGAGTTCTATCGACGGCTCGGGTTCGAAGGCGGTGCGCACGAATTCAACCGCGAGTACGCGATCTTCACGCGAGGTGCCATCGAGCTGCACTTCTTCACCCACCGGGAACTCGTGCCTGCCCATTCCTCCGCGGGCTGCTACATCCGCGTGCGCGACGTGCAGGACCTCTACGAAGCGTGCTCGGCGAGCGGCCTGCCAGGCACCGGTCTCCCGCGCCTGGACAGGCTTGAAGACAAGCCGTGGGGACTTCGGGAGTTCGCCGTCGTCGACCCGGACGGCAATCTCCTGCGGATCGGTCAGGTCATCCCGCGGTAGGCCTGGCATTGCGGTGCTGCCACCCACTTGCGTCCGGCGACAATCGCCGCATGACCGACCCCGCCGCGCCGCCGCCGCCTCCAGTACAGCCCCGCAACCCGCTGCACGGCCTCACGCTCGAAGCCATCATCACCGCGCTGGTCGACGCCTACGGCTGGCAGGGGCTGGACGAGCGCATCCCGCTGCGCTGCTTCGCGTTCGAACCCAGCATCAAGTCGAGCCTGAAGCTGCTGCGCAAGACGCCGTGGGCGCGCGAGAAGGTCGAGGGGCTCTACCTCTACATGCTGCGCGAGCAGCGGCGCGAGGAGCAGGGGCGCTGGCGCGGGTGAGCCCGCGGGCGGGCGTGTCACGCGCGCGCGGGCACGCGCCTCAGCGCGCGAGCGCGACGCGGCCGAACTCGGCGGACCGCGGCGAGGGCGCCGTCGTCTTCTTGAAGACGGCGGTCGACTCGTCGCGTTCGGACGGCCGGTGCAGGTGTGCCACCAGCGTCCATCCGGGCGGCGCTGCGACCAGGTTGTGCCGGTTCTCGTCGATCAGCAGGTATGGGCAGTCGCTGTTCTTGACGACATCGCCTTGCGCGTCGATGCGCCAGTTCGAATAGTTCTCCAGCGCGGCCAGCGCCGAGCGCGGCAGCTGCGCGGCCACGCACACGCCGTTGGGCACGTGCTGCGCGACCAGGTAGACCCAGGGCCGGTAGCTGCGCGCGTAGTCGAACGCCGGCAGGCCCAGCGTCAGCATGAGCAGCCAGCTCAGCGCGACGCCCGATGCCGGCAGCACCAGCGACTTCCAGAGCGCGTGCTGCACGCGCGCCGTGCGCCAGCGCACCAGCGCCAGCCACGCGGCGGTGCCGAGGATGGCCAGCACCAGCAGCGCCGGCGAGAAGTGCGGCTCGAAGCCGGGCAGCAGCGCGGCGATGCGCTGTGCGGCCTTGGCCGGCGTGCCGGTCATCATGCCGAAATAGAACACCCAGATCACGATGGCCAGCGCGGTGAAGAAGAACACCGAGAACCAGTCGATGGCCGAGCCGGCCGAGCGCTTGAGCGTGGGCAGCGCGAACGCCGCCAGCACCGCGACGCCGGGCACCGCCAGCATCAGCGCGCGGTCGGAGCCGCCCATGCTCAGCGACGCGACCAGCGCGACGGCCACGCC
>CAIMXF010000029.1 GCA_903845345.1 uncultured beta proteobacterium | reverse complement strand
GGTTGCCGCTGCTCGTCGCCGGCTTCTCGCAGGGGGCGATGCTGGCGCTCGATGGCGTGTTCCAGGAGCCGCCGCTGGCGGTCGATGCCCTGGCCCTGTGGTCGGCGTCGCGCCTCGCGTTCAGCGAATGGCAGCCGGCCATGCACCGGCTGCGCGGCGTGCGCGTCGAACTGCTGCACGGCCGCGCCGATGCCAATCTCGGCCTGGCCTCTGCGCAGGCGCTGCGCGACGCGCTGGCCGCGCAGGGCGCCGACGTGCGCTGGTCGCCGTTCGAGGGCGGTCACGAGATTCCGTTGCAGGCCTGGGTCGGACTGCGCCGGCTGGTGCGCGAACTCGGCCCCTCGACCTAGGGGTGTCGCGCAGCCTTGGCGGCCTTCAAAAGCGCCCCGGCGTGACAAATCTCTCATCCCTGCGCGCTTTGGCGCCCGCGCGGCTCGCGCAGGCCGAAGTTCCCGGGGCGCGCCGTGGCGACGCCCGGTAGAATCCGCTGATACGTTTTGTAACCATGCTCACAGACCGCACCGTAACTGCCATGAAACCTGTTCCGGCGCCGCAAGCCGGAGTGCGCATCGGGATCGACCTGGTGCAGGTGCACCGCATCGCCGAATCGATGCAGGCCTTCGGCGACCGCTTCACGCATCGCCTCTTCGCCGCGGGCGAGTTGCGCGATTCGACCGTGGAGGGCCGCCTCGATGCATCGCTTCTCGCACTGCGCTTCGCGGCCAAGGAAGCGGCCATCAAGGCGTTCGACCTGTCGGAGGCCGGCATCGGCTGGTCGCAGATCGAGATGACCGATTTCACCGATACGGCTGGCCGTATCCGCCTGCACGGACGCGCCGCCGAATCCGCGGCGCGCTTCGGGGCCCATGACATTGCCGTGCAGTCGTCGCAGGACGCTGGAATGGCGTGCGCGATCGTCGTGGCGGTGCCATGCGATGACGCGTCGACGACAACGAATCTGCGTGGGGACGCGGGCCACCAGCCCGCGGACGCAGACCACAATGAATCTTGCCAAGAGTGACTCCATGAACGACAACGCCTCCCTCGACGCCCGCATCCGCGCGGTGCTGGCGCAGCACGGCCGGCTGGCGCAGGACGCCGGCGTGCTGGCCGACTCCGCCGACCTGTACCAGGCAGGCCTCACGTCGCATGCCAGCGTCAACGTGATGCTGGCGCTCGAATCGACCTTCGACGTCGAATTTCCCGACCAGATGCTCACGCGCAGCGTGTTCTCCAGCGTGTCCGCGATCCGCGGCGCGCTGTCGCAGCTGATCCCGGCCTGAATCCCGTGAGCGCGGCGCACGCCAGCTCGCCTCGAATCGCGCTGGTCTCCGGGTGGGAGATCGCGCGCGACGGGGACGTCGACGGCTTCCGCGCGGTCGCCGCGCCGTGGCCGGTCGCGGCGTTGCTGGCCGAGTCGGGCGAGTGGTCCATCGATGGCCCGGCCCGCCGCTTCGATGCCGAGTCCTGGCACTACCGGCTGCGCCTCGACGCGCCGCCTCACGTGCTCGATGCCGGCGGCCGCCTCGTCTTCGACGGCCTGGCCACCTGCTGCGAGATCGTCTTCAACGGCACCCCCGTGCTGAGCGCGCGCAACATGTTCCGCCGGCACACGGTCGACGTCCCGTCCGCTGCCTGGAAGCCGAGCGGCAACGAACTCGTGCTGCGCTTCGACGTGCTCGACCGGCATCTCGCGGCGCGCCGCCCGCGCCCGCGCTGGCGCGCGCCGATGGTCGAACACCAGCAGTTGCGCTTCATGCGCACGACGCTGCTCGGGCGCACGCCGGGCTGGTCGCCGGCCGCAGCGGTCGTCGGACCGTGGCGGGGCATCTGGCTGGAGGCGGCGGGCGCGGCCGAGCCGGAGATCGTCGAACAGCGCGCCTGGCTCGATGGCGAGACGGGCCGGCTGGGCCTCGCCGTGCGCGTGGGGGGCGGGGCGGCGCTGGTGTCGGCGCTGCTGCGCTCGACCGAGCCCGGCGAGCGCGACGTCGTCTGGACACTGGAACGCGGCGCCGACGGCCTGCATCGCGGCACCGGCAGCGTACCCGCCGCGCGCCGCTGGTGGCCGCACACGCACGGCACGCCGGCGCGCTACGCGTTGTCGCTGCGCGTGCTGCCGTTGAAGGGCCATGTCGACATCGCCCGGGCCGCCGAGACGCCGCTGGGCCACGTCGGATTTCGCGCGCTGGCGGTCGACCGCGGCGCCGACGGCGAAGGCTTTGCGCTGCAGGTCAACGGCGAGCCGGTGTTCTGCCGCGGCGTCTGCTGGGTGCCGCTGGACACGGTGCGGCTGCACGCGACGCCGCAGCGATATCGCGCGATGCTCGCGACGCTGAAGGCCGCTGGCGTCAACCTGATCCGCGTCGGCGGCACCATGGTCTACGAGGACGCCGCGTTCTTCGAGGCCTGCGACGCGGCCGGCGTGATGGTGTGGCAGGAGTTCATGTTCGCGAACATGGACTATCCGGCCGACGACGAGGCCTTCGTCGCCGAGGTGGCCGCCGAGGCCGCGCAGCAGCTCGCGCTGTGGCAGCGGCACGCGTGCGTGGCGGTGGTGTGCGGCAATTCGGAGGTGTCGCAGCAGGCCGCGATGTGGGGCGCCGACCGCGCGGCCTGGGCGCCGGCGCTGTTCCACGACGCGCTCGCCGCCCACGCGGCCAGCGTGCTGCCCGACGTGCCGTACTGGCCGTCGAGCGCCAGCGGCGGCGCGTTCCCGTTCCAGCCCAACGCGGGCACGGCCTCGTACTACGGCGTCGGCGCCTACCTGCGACCGCTGGACGACGCGCGCCGCAGCGGCCTGCGCTTTGCCACCGAATGCCTCGCGTTCGCTCAGGTGCCCGACGACGCGGCGCTCGCGCGGCTCGCGGCGCTGCAGGATGGCACGCCCGTGCGCTCGCACCAGCCGCTGTGGAAGCAACGCGCGCCGCGCGACCTCGGCGCGGGCTGGGACTTCGACGACGTCCGCGACCACTATCTCGCGGCGCTCACCGGCCTGCCCGCGAGCGAAGCGCGGCGCGGCGACCTGCCGGCGTACTGGGCGCTGTCGCGCGCGGCGGCCGCCGAGGCGATGGCCGCCGCGTTCATGCAATGGCGCGATCCGGCGAGCGCGTGCGGCGGCGCGCTGGTCTGGTTCCTGCGCGACCTGCGCGCCGGCGCGGGCTGGGGCGTGCTCGACGAGCAGGGTCATCCGAAGGCCGCGTTCCACGCGCTCGCCCGCGTGTGGCAGCCGCTGCATGCCGGCCTGGTCGACGAAGGCCAGAACGGCGTCGTCGCCTACGTCGTCAACGAGACCGACCAGCCGCTGCACGCGACGCTGACGCTGCAGTTCCTGCAAGCCGGCGCGGTGCCGGTGGGCCGCGTCGAGCGACCCGTCGTGCTCGCCCCGCGCGGCCACTGGCGCGAATCGACGCTGGCGCACGCGCCGGGCTTTCTCGACCTCAACGGCAGCTACCGCTTCGGCCCGGCCGCGGCCGACGTGATCGTCGCCACCTTGCGCGACGCCTCGGGCGCGACGCGGGCCGAGTGCGTGCATTTCATCAAGCCGGCCGGCGCGGCGCCGCCGCTGGCGCGCGTCGACCTCGGCCTGGAGGCCAGCGCGCGCCGTGTCGGCGACGTCGTTCGCGTGAGGCTGCGCACGCGCGCCGCCGCGCGCGGCGTGCACTTCGACGCGCCCGGCTGGCGCTGCAGCGACGAATACTTCGCGCTGGCGCCCGGCGTCGATCGCGAGCTCGACCTGGCGTTCGTCGGCGTGTCCGCGCCGGCTTGGTGCGCCCGCGTCGGCGCGATCAACGCCGCGAACTGGACCACCATCGCAATGGAAGGCGCCGCCTGATGTCGCGCAGCGCCGCCACGCCCGCGCCGCAGCCGCTGCTGATCGACGCCGCCGGCCACACCTGCGTGGCCTGGTGGCATGCGCCCGCGCCGGCGGTCGACGTGTCCGTCGCGCCTGCGCTGCCGCGCGGCTGGCTGCCCGCCGGCGCGCTGTCGATGGCGGTGGTGCTCGCGAGTTCGTGGGGCGAGGAGGACATGTCCGGCTACGACGGCCAGCGCGCGCTCGCGATCGCGCTCGCCGAGGGCGGACTCGGCACGCTGCGCTTCGAGTGGCCCGACACGGGCGACTCGTCGGCCGCGACCGGATCGACGTCGACCGCCGACGCGCTCGCCGCCTTCGACGCCGCCGCCACGCTGGCGCTGGCGCTGTCCGGCTGCGAGCGGCTCGCGTTCGTCGGCCTGCGCCTGGGCGCCTTGCTCGCCGCGCATGCCGCGGCCGCGCGCAGCGACGTCGACGCGCTCGTGGCGCTGCTGCCCGTGGCCAGCGGCCGTGCGTTCGTGCGCGAGCAGCGCCTGCTCGGCGCCGGCATTCCTGCGCCGGTGCACGCGCCCGCGCCCGGCCGCGCGTTCGACCCGGCGGAACTGCCGATGCTGCTGGGCGGCTTCGCGCAGCCGGTGCGTCGGCTGGAGGCGCTGTCGGCGTTGAAGTGGCCGGCCGACGTCGAGTCGCCGGTGCGCGAGGCCTTGCTGCTGTGGCCGCCCGGCGCGGCGGTGCGCAGCGTGGCCGCCGCGCTGGCGCAGTCGGGGATGGGCGTGCGCGAATGGGCGCACGAGGACCTGGCCGGCGCGCTGGCTGTCGCGCACCAGGCGCGGCTCGCGCCGGCGGCCATCGCCGAGATCGTGTGCTGGCTGCAGCAGCGCGCCGGCGACGCCGCGCCGCGACGCGAGGCGGCCGCGATCGACGAGCACGCCGTCGCCGCCTTCGATGAGGACGACGCGCTCTCCACGGCGCACCTCGAGGCCGCGACCGTCGCGGTGCTGGCGCTGTCGGCCGCGGGCGCGCGCACCTGGATGCGGCTGCGCGCCGGCGGCGTCGCGGTGCGCGAGCGCGTCGTGCGCATCGGCGACGTGCGCGACCGCGAACCGCCGATGCTGGCCGGCGTGCTGAGCGAGCGCGATCCGGGCGGTCCGCTGGGCGCGGCGCGCCCGGGACGGCGCGGCGTCGTGCTGCTGTCCTCGGGCCGCGAGCGCCGCATCGGGCCGCATCGCCTGTGGGTGCCCTGGGCGCGCGAGCGAGCCGCGCAGGGCGAGGTGGTGCTGCGGCTGGACGTGGCCGGCATCGGCGACAGCCTGCGCCACGCTTCGCCCGATCCGCAGCGGCGGCCGGAGCAGTACGACGCGCGCTGCGTCGACGACATCGCGCGCGCCGTCGCCTGGCTGCGGCGCGAGCATGGCGTCGGCGAGGTCACCGTGATGGGGCTGTGCTCCGGCGCGTACCACGCCTGGCAGGCCGCGCTCGCGGGCGCCGACGTGCAGCAGGTCGTCGCGATCAACCCGCTGGTCTTTCACTGGACGCCGCAAGCGTCGCTGGCGCCGACGGCCAACGCGTTCGGCCAGATCCGCATCGCCGGCGACGCCGTGCGCTCGCTGCGCGACCCGTCGCGCTGGTGGAAGCTCGCGAGCGGCCGCGCGAACTGGCGCGTGATCGTCGGCGCGCTCGCGGCGCGCTCGCGTCACGCGCTGCGCCTGCGCGCGCGCGACGTGGCGCGCAGCCTGGGCTGGCCCCTGGCCGACGACCTGGCCGCGGACCTGGCGCAGGCGAGCGCGCGCGGCGTGTCGCTGAACTTCGTCTTTTCCTCGCGCGACCCTGGACTCGCGCTGTTGCGCGAGGAGGCCGGCCGCCGCGGAATGAGGCTTGCGCGCGACAGTCGCGTGAAGGTCTGGGTGATCGAGCACGCGGACCATACGTTCGGGGGTACCGCCGGACGCGCCGCGCTTTACGCTCGCCTGGACACGCTCGTCCAGTCCGCGCCCTCGATGCCTTCCTCGCCCGTCGTTTCCTCGTCGCACCGCTGCGCGACCTTCCAGCCATGAATGTGGACATGCAGAGATCCATCGTCATCATGGGCATCCGCGGCGTGCCCGCGGCGCATGGCGGCTTCGAGACCTTCGCGGCGAAGCTCGCGCCTTGGCTGGTGCGCAACGGCTGGAAGGTGACGGTCTACTGCGAGGAGCCCTTGCGCTGCGCGCCGTACGAGAGCGAGTGGCACGGCGTGCGCCGCGTGCACATCGGCTTCGGGCCTGACTCGTCGATCAACAGCATCCGGTTCGACTGGGCCAGCATCGGGCATCTTCTGCGCGAGAGGGAGCGCGCGCCGCTCGTGCTCACGCTGGGCTACAACACCGCGCTGTTCGGCCTGCGCCTGCGCGCCGCGGGCATTACGCACGTGATCAACATGGACGGCATCGAGTGGGCGCGCAGCAAGTGGGGCCCGATCGCCAAGGCCTGGCTGTACCTCAACGACTGGGGCGGCTGCCTGGGCGCCTCGCACCTGCTGGCCGATCATCCGGAGATCGCGCGCCATCTCGAGACGCGGGTGCCGCCCACGCAGGTCAGCATGATCCCGTACGGCACCGACGTGATCGCCCACGCCGACCCGGCGCCGCTGGCGGCGCTCGGCGTGCAGCCCGGCGGCTACATGACGCTGATCGCGCGGCCCGAGCCCGAGAACTCGGTGCTGGAGATCGTGCGCGCGTTCAGCGACAGGCCGCGCGGCTGCAAGCTGGTGGTGCTCGGGCGCCTGGCGCCCGATCGCATCGACTACCACGCCGACGTGATGCGCGCGGCCGGCCCGGACGTGATCTTCGCCGGGGCGATCTACGACGCCGGCGTGCTGGCGGCGCTGCGCCGCCACGGCCTGGCATACCTGCACGGGCATCGCGTGGGCGGCACCAATCCGTCGCTGCTGGAGGCGATGGGCGCGGGCAACGCCGTCATCGCGCACGACAACCGCTTCAACCGCTGGGTCGCGGCCGGCGGCGCGCTGTACTTCTCGGACGCCGCGTCGTGCGCCGAGGCGATCGACCAGTTGCTGGCCGAGCCGGCGCTGCGCGAGCGGCTGGGGCGATGCAACCTCGAGGCCGCCCAGAACCGGTTCGCGTGGCCCCTGGTGCTCTCGCAATACGAAATGACAATGGCCGCCCTGCATGCGCGCGCGACCGGCGTCGTCGATGCGCCCGCGCCGCCGCTCGCGGGCGCCAAGCAAGCCAAGATCGAGATGGATCCCACATGATTGCGCAGTCCGTTCGCATGGTCGCGCCGGCCGCCCGCGCCCTGCTGGCGGCGCTGGCGCTGGCCGGGGCCGGCTGTTCGTCCACGCCGCTCGCCGCGCCCAACCCGCCCACCGCGCCCGCGCAGGTGCTGCCGGTGGCCGCGGCGGCGCCGCTCGCGGCCTACGTCTTCGCCGTCGGCGACGAGTTCGACCTGCGCGTGCCGGACGCGCCGCAGTTCGACCAGTCGCTGAAGGTGCGCCCCGACGGCAAGGTCAGCCTCGCGCTGATCGGCAGCCTCTACGTGCAGGGTCGCACGCCGGAGGATGTCGAGTCGGAACTGCGCGAGCGTCTGCATACCCTTGGGGGTGTGCCCGGCGTGCGCGACTACCTGCTGCAGCCCAACGACGAGATCGAGGTCAAGTTCCCTTACACGCCGCAGTTCAACGAGTTGCAGAAGCTGCGCCCCGACGGCAAGATCTCGCTGCAGCTGGTGGGCACGGTCGACGCGCAGGGCCTGAGCCCCGACGAGTTGCAGGCCCAGCTGAAGTCGCGTTACGCGCGTTTCCTGCGCACGCCCGAGCTCACCGTGATCGTGCGCAGCGTCACCACGCAGAACATCCGCGTGTCCACCGCCAACGGTTCGCTGGTCGGCCGCGCCGGCCTCGGCGCGTTGCAGCCCACGCTGATCGTGCGCAGCTACCAGGCGCCGCAGGTGTTCGTCGCCGGCGAGGTGGGCAAGCCCGGCGTGATCGCGTACCGGCCGGGGCTCACGCTGCTGCAGGCGCTGGCCGAATCCGGCGGGGCGCTCGTCACCGGCGACGCCTCGCACATCGCGGTGCTGCGCCGCGGCGCCGGCGCGCCGGGCCAGCCCGACGCCGTCGTCGTGCTGCGCCTGGACCTGCCCAAGGACTACGCGCGCCAGCCCGACCGCGACGTCGCGCTGCAGCCGTTCGACGTCGTGGTGCTGCCCAGGTCGGACCTCGTCCTCGCGGGCGACCGCATCAACCAGTACCTCGGGCTGCTGCCGCCGCTCAAGAACAGCTCGTTCGGCTTCGTCTACGACCTGAGCTCCAGCACCTCGATCATCCGATGAGCCCACTTCCGTTGTTTCCGCCCGGCGGCGCGAGCGCCGCGCCTGCGCGTTCCGCGCGCGACCTGGTCGCGGTGCTGTATCGACAGGCCGGCCTGATCGCCGTCTGCGCCCTGGTGGGCTCCGCCGCGTCGCTGGTGCTGTACATGCGCCAGCCGCGCGTCTACGCGTCGTCCGCGAAGGTGTGGGTGCAGACCGAGCAGCAGGGGTCGCCGTCGTTCCTCTCGGGCATCGCGGCCTATCGCGAGACGCCTTATCCCGACCCGGTCAATCGCAAGATCGAGACCGAGATCGAGCTGATGCTCACGCGCACCAACGCGCAGGCGGTGGTCGAGAAGTACGGCATCACCGACAACCAGCTGGTGCACGGCGTCACGGCCAAGCTGCGGCCCGAGGCCGACGCGGCGTCGGCGGCCGTGGCCGTGCGCGACAGCCGCTCGAAGACGGTCGACCTGTTCCTCGACGGCGTGTCGGTCGAGCCGCTGCGCTCGAAGACGGCCGATACCTCCTCCAACGTGCTCGAGGTCAGGTTCGAGTGCACCGACCGGGCGCTCGCGCCGGTGGCGCTGCAGTCCTTCCTCGACAACTACCTGCAGCTCGGCGCGCAGCAGAACCGACGGCTCGGCGAGACCACGTCCAAGCTGATCGAGTCCAAGCTCGCGCAGGCCAGGGACGACCTGCGCCGGTCGGAGGACAGGATCGTCGCGCTGCTGGTGCAGGACGGCGGCCGCAGCGCCGGCAACGCCGTCGCCGCCGGTGCGGGCACGGGCGGGGCGGGCACCGCGTATGCGGCGGCCGAGGGCGGCCTGAAGCTGGACCTGAATCCCGACGCCACGGTCGGCGCCGGCTCCACGCCGGTGGTCGCCGCCCTGAAGGCGCAGACGCTGGAGCTGCAGCTGCGGCTCGACGAGGCGCGCCAGCTCTACACAGACGACGCCGAGAACGTGCGCAACCTGCGCTCGCAGCTCGCCGGCTCGCAGCAGCGGCTGGCGACGACGGTGCGCGAGAACACGCAGCTCGAAGCCGAACTCAATCGCCTCGAACGCGCGCGCCAGCTCGCGCAGGAACGCTACGTCGAGCTGCAGCGCAAGCTCGACCAGATCGACCTGTACCTGCGCCTGAATCCGACCGAGGCCGACAGCCGCGTGATCATCGACGCGCCCGACCATCCCGTCACCGGCCAGAAGAAGAAGATCGTCGCGCTGCTGGGCCCGGTCGCCGGCCTGTTGCTGGGCCTGCTGCTGGCCGCGCTGCGCGAACTGGGCGGCGACCGCATGCGCTCGCCGCGCGAGGCCGAATGGGCGCTCGGCGCGCCGGTGCTCGGCGCGATCCCCACCTTGTCCGCCAAGGCCCGCAATGCTTACCTTGGATCGTCGATGGGCACGCCGAGCGCCGCCCCGACGGAGCTCGCATGAAGATCGTCCACGATTCCACGCTGTTCACGCGCATCGGCCTCGGTGTGCTGGACCACCTCACGAAACACCACGGCGCGCCGGTGCAACCCACCGCCGAGGGCGACGCACCGGCGCTGGCGGGGCGCGTCATCCTCGTCAGCAGCGCGCGTCCGGGCGAGGGCAAGAGCTTCGTCGCGCAAGGCCTCGCGCATGCGCTGGCCGAGCAGCAGGAGGGCGACGTCGTCTGGGTCGACGCCGCGTTCGACACGCCGCCGGTCGAGACCGACATCTCGCGCCGCGGCGCGGCCGGGTTCTCCGAGATCATGACGCTCGGCTCGCTGCAAGGCCTGGCGCCCGCGGGCGCCGGACCCGACCGCCTGTGGCGCCTCGGCCGCGGCGTGCTGGCGCAGCGCTCGCTGCTGTTCCGGCCCGAGGCCGTGCGCAAGGGCCTGATGGCGCTGCGCGCCGGCTTCGCGCTGACGGTGCTGGACGCGCCGTCGCTCGATGGCTGCGGCGCGCTGCTGGCCGAGGTCGATGCCTGCGTGATGGTGGTCGACTCGCGCCATACCTCGCGCCACGCCGCGCAGCAGGCGCTCGCCGCGGCGCACCTGGGCCCGGATCGCCTGGCCGGCCTCGTGCTGAACCATCGCCCGCGTCCGCTTCCGCGTTGGCTGGGCGGGGATTGAGTGCCATGAATTCCTGGGCCAGGCTCGCCGAGCCGCTCGCCTGGGGACTGGCGGCCGCGATCGGTGCGCTGGCGGTGGCGGCGGCGGTCGGCGGCGATTCGTCGGCGGCAGGCGTCGGGATGGTCGGCCTGCTGGCGATCGGCACCTGGCTCGCGTGGAGACGCCAGCCGCGGCGCATGCTGATCGCGGGGCTGTTCTTCCTCGCGCCGATCGACGTGTCCAAGGCCATCGTGCCGCCGCTGGATCGCTTCTATTCGCCCGGCCTGTACCTGACCGTCGCCGACGTGGTGCTGCTGATGCTGGCCGCGCTGTGGGTCGGCCGGCGCCTGGTCATCGAGCGCCGCGGGCTGCCGCTGACGCGGCTCGACGGCCTCGCGCTGGCGTTCTTCGCATGGATGTGCGTGCGCGCTGTCGGCACGTTGCAGGGCACGCTGGCGGTGGCCACCGCGGTGCAGTACGGCCTCGCGGTGCTGGGGTTCTACGTGGCGTCGCACGCGCTCGAATCGCCGGACGACCTGCGGCTCGCGTTGCGCGCCGTGGTGGTGGGCGTGGCGGCAGAGCTGCTGTTCGTGGCGGCGCAGATGGCCACGCACTCGCCGCTCGCGCTGCCGGGCGCCAAGGTGCTGGCCGACAACGAGACGCTGTTCTTCGGCGGCGCCGGCGAGGCGTTCCGGCCGAACGGCTTCTTCATCCATCCCAATTCGCTCGCCGACCACATGACGCTGGTGATCCCGCCGGCGTTCGCGCTGATGCTGCTGGGCCGCCGGCGGCTCGACGCCCGCGCGTGGTGGACGGCCGTGGCCGTGCTGCTGGCGGCCGGCGCGATGCTGCTGCTGACGCTGTCGCGCGGCGGCTGGGCCGCGACGCTGCTGGGCGGGATGTGGGTGGTGTGGCGACACCTGCGCCACGGCCTGCTCACGCGCCGCCACATCGCGCAGCTCGCCGTGGCCGGCGTGATGGCGCTGGTGGCGGTGGTGGCCGTCTATCCGCAACTGCTGCTGCGCCTGACCGCGCCCGACGACCGCTCGACCGAGTCGCGCATCATCCTGACCGAGCAGGCGTGGACGATCATCCAGGCGCATCCGTGGATCGGCGTCGGCTACGGCGGCTACAACCGCGCGGCGTACGAATACATCGCGCCGGCGTTCGCCAACGTGTCCGAGGCATACCAGCAGGCGCTGCTGCAGCTGGTGGTGCACAACCATTACCTGCTGATCGCCGCCGAGCTGGGCGTGCCGGCGATGGTGTTCTTCATGGTCCTGCTGTCGCGGCTCGTGCTGCAGCCGCGGCCCTGGGCCGGCTGGCGCGACCCGACGGCGTTCGCGCTGGCCACGGGCCTGTCGGGCGCGCTCGTCACGCAGGTGCTGTTCCTCGCCTCGGACAACTTCTACGCCGACATCCGCCTGTTCATGATCTGGCTGACCGCGGGCACCTTGCAGGCGTTGTGCCTGCAGCAGCGTGCGCAGGCCGCGGCGGCCGACGTCGACATCGACGACGCGACGCCCGCGCCGTTGCAGGACGCCGCATGAAGCCCGGCAGCCTGTCGCACGCCCTCGGCTCGGCGCTGGGCGCCCGCATCGGCATGGCGGTGCTCAACTACGGGCTGTTCTGGATGCTGTCGCATCGGCTGGGCACGTCCGCGCTGGGCGGCTATTCGCTGCTGATGAACGTGTTCTACATGTCGTCGATGATGCCGCTGCTGGGGCTGTCGACCGCGCTGGCGCGGCGCGCGGCCACCGAGCGCGAACACGTCGGCCGCGAGCTGAGCAACGCGCTCGTGTTCGCCGCGCCGGTGGCCGTCGTCATCACGCTGCTGATCGGCAGCGTGGGCCCGGCGAGCTACGGGGCGGCGCTGCGTACGCCGTTCCTGCTGCTCGCGCTGTCGCTGCTGCCCACGGCGTGGTCGCTGGTGTCGGAGTCGACGCTGCTGGGACTCGAACGCGTGGCCGACATCGCGCGCGTGCAGTTCGCCGAGGCCCTGCTGCGCACCGGCCTCGCGGTGCTGGCGGTGTCTCTGGGCTACGGCCTTTCCGGCGTGTTCGCGGTGTTCCTCGCGCTGCGCTGCGCGGTCGCGATCGCGTACCGGTTCCATCCGCTGCTGCCGCGCTTCGACCGCCGCGAGGTCAGCCGCGCGCTGCAGCGGCGCAACTGGCGCGAGGTGCCGGTGTTCCTGGGGATCGGACTGCTGGCGGCGGTGTCGTCGCGCATCGACATCGTCGCGCTGTCGCGCATGTCCGGCCTGCACGAGGCCGGCGTCTATGCCGCGGCCTCGCGCCTGTACGACGCCTCGCTGATGCTGCCGACCATCGCCGCGCTGTCGGTGATGCCCACGCTGGCGCGCCTGTTCGCGTCCGACCGCGCGTACTTCCGCAGCGTGCTGGTGCTCGCGATGCGGCTGAGCCTGGGCGCGGGCTTCGTCGTCGCGCTCGCGGTGGCCGCGCTCGCGCAGCCCCTCATGCAGTTGCTGTACCGGCCCGAGATGGCCCCCGCCGCGCCGGTGCTGCGCTGGCTGATCTTCTGCGCGGTGCTGATGACGCTCGACCAGATCCTGTCGTCGACGATGATGGCCGCGAAGGCGCAGGCGCACGACCTCGGCGCGTTGACGCTGTCGGTGGCGCTGCTGGTCGTCGGCATGATCGTCCTCGTGCCGCGGCTCGGCGCGACGGGCGCGGCGATGGCGGTGACGCTGGCGATCTGCGGCCGCGTCGCCTATCGCGTGCGCTGGGTCGTGCGGCTGCTGGAACTGAAGCACGTGGCGCACGACCTCGGCCGCGTGCTGCTGTCCGCGGCGGTGGGCGTCGCGGTGCTGGTGGCGACACTGCCCGTGGGCGCGCTCGCCGCGTTCGCGGGCTCGCTCTCGGCCTACCTGCTGGTGCTCGTGGCCAGCGGCGCGTTGCAGCCGGCCGCGATCGCCGGCGCGCGCCAACGCCTCGTCGCGTTGTTGGGAAAGTGACGCCGTGCGCATCCTGCATCTGGACCCCGATGACCTGGACAACCCGCTGGCCGGCGGCGGCCCGGTGCGCACCTTCGAGATCTGCCGCCGCCTCGCGCGCCGCCACGAGGTCACGGTGCTGACGCCGACGTTTCCCGGCTCCACGCCCGAGCTCGTGCGCGAGGGCGTGCGCTACCTGCGCCTGGGCCGGCGCGTGCGCGGGCACGGCTCGTCGCACCACATCACGTTCGCGCTGGCGCTGCCGCGCGCGGTGCGGCGCTTCGAGCACGACCTGCTGGTGGAAGATTTCATGCCGCCGGCGTCGGCCACGTGGACGCCGCTGTTCCGCCGACGCGACCGGCCGCTGGTCGCGTCGGTGCAGTGGTTCTTCGCACGCAAGTACACCGAGTGGCTGAAGCTGCCGTTCCACTGGGGCGAGGACTACGGCGTGCGGCTGTACGACCACTTCGTCGTGCTGACCGAGGCGATGCGCGAACGCATCGTCGCGCGCTCGCCGCGGGCCGACTGCCGCGTGATCCCCAACGGCGTGGACGACGCGCTGTTCGGCGTCGAGCCGGTGTCGGTCGCCAACGGACGCGGCGTGCTGTTCCTCGGCCGCACCGAGATCCACGCCAAGGGCCTCGACCTGCTGCTGCAGGCCCTGGCGCGATTGCCGGAGTCCACCCGGCCGCCGCTGACCATCGCCGGCACCGTGCAGGACGGCCCGGCACTGGAGGCGTTGATCGCGACGCTGGGCCTGCGCGCGTGGGTCACGCTGGCCGGCAGCTACGACGCGGCTGGTCGCCTTCAGCTGCTGCGCGACTGCCGCGTCGTGGCGATGCCCTCGCGCGACGAGACCTTCGGCATGACCCTGGCCGAAGCCAACGCGGCAGGCCGTCTCGCGGTGATCTGGGATCGCGTGCCGATGAACGAGGTCGCCGCGCCCGGCTGCCCGCGCGTGGCGCCGTACGACGTCCAGGCGTATGCGGCGGCGTTGTCCGCGCTGGTGGCGGCGCCCGACGACGAGCTCGATCGCCGCGGCGACTGCGCGCGCGACTGGGCCCGACAATACGACTGGGACGCCGTGGCCGCGGACCAGGAGGCCTACTACCTCGACGTGGTGGCGCGCTTCGCCGCCGCCCGTCATCGACCGACCGCATCACGATGAGCACTTCCGCGAATCCGGGCCTCCCGGCGCCCAACTCGACCCTGCAGGACAGGATCACCTGGGCCGAGACGCGCGCGCTGATCCGCTCCGACCTCGACCGCCTGGCGCTGCACCTGAACCAGCCGCGCTCGTTCACGCATCGCGCCTACTTCTTCCTGCTGCCCGGCATGCAGGCGCTGTTCTGGCACCGCGTCTCGCGCACCCTGCTGCTCAAGGGCTGGGCCAGGCTGGCGCGCCTGATCAGCCTGTTCGCGCTGTACCTCACGCGCGCCGAGGTGCCGCCGACGACGTCGATCGGCCCGTCCGCGCTGATCGCCCATGCCACCGGCGTGCACCTGTTCGGCCGCATCGGCGCGCGCTTCACGATCCAGGGCGACGGCGGCTGCGGCGGCGGCTTCGGCATCGACGACATCGGCGGCGGTCCGGGCTATCCGGTGGTGGGCGACGACGTCGTGCTGGCCTTCGGCGCCAAGGTGCTGGGTGCCGTGCACGTCGGCGACGGCGCCAAGGTGGGCCCGTGCGCGCTGGTGACCTCCGACATCCCGCCGCGCGCGCTCGTGATGTGGCCCCGGCCGCGCGTGATCCTCGGCGGCGCCGGCGAGCCGCCGGCGGCCGATGCCGGCCCATGACGATCGACGTCAGCGTCATCGTCGTCAACTGGAACGTGCGCGAACTCCTGCGCGAGTGCCTGCGCTCGACGCTGGAGGACGGCGGCATCGCGGCCGACAGGCTCGAGCTGATCGTCGTCGACAACGCCTCGCACGACGGCAGCGTCGAGATGGTGCGCGCGCAATTCCCGCAGCTGCGTCTGATCGCCAACACCGACAACGTCGGCTTCGGCCGCGCCAACAACCAGGCGCTGCCGCTGTGCCACGGCCGCCATGTGCTGCTGCTCAACCCCGACACGCGCGTGCTGCCCGGCGCGCTGGCGGCGCTGGTCAGGCACATGGACGAGACGCCCGCCGCCGCCGTGATGGGCTGCCGCCTGCTGAACGCCGACATGAGCCTGCAGCGCTGGACGGGCGGCGCGTTTCCGCGCCTGGCCAACGTCGTCAGCCACTACTTCTTCGTCGACCGCGTGCTGCCCGCAAGCTGGCGGCCGATGCCGCTGTACCTCGATCGAGACGTCGCGCACGACATCGAGGTGGACTGGGTGTCGGGCGCGGTGATGATCCTGCGCAGCGACAAGCTGGGCGGCCGGCTGTTCGACCCGCACTACTTCATGTACGGCGAGGACATGGAGCTGTGCCATCGCCTCAAAGCTTCCGGCGGGCAGGTGATCTACACCCCGGTGGCGTCGATCGTCCACTACCAGGGCGAGAGCATGAGGCAGCAGGATGCCGACGTGATGCTGTCGTCGCTCAAGGGCCCGCGCCAGTTCTACCGCCACATGCGCGGCGACAAGGGCGTGCTGCTGTACGACCTCGTCACCGTCGCCGGCTTCGCGCTGCGCGCCGCGCTGTATCGCTTCGGTTCGCTGGTGCGCGGGGGCGATGCGCGGCTCGCGGCGAAGGCGCGTTCGAGCGCCGACCTCACGGGGCGCGCGTGGAAGATCCTGCGCAGCTGAAACGAATCGGGCCGCGTCGGCATCGTCGATGCCGCGCGGCCCGGGTGGCTCGCGACGCGAGCGGGCGACTCAGCGCCGCACGCCGCCGTCGCCCGTCAGCATCGACAGCTCGACGAAGTGCGAGGCCGCGTGCTCGTGGCCGAAGTTCAGGTTGAAGCCGTCGTAGTCGACGTGCTGCAGCGATTCCAGGCCGCTCGCCAGGCCCTCGCGCGTGTTCGCGCGGCCGCGGCGCAGGCCTTCGACGAAGACGCGCGCGTCGACGTAGCCTTCGAGGCTCGAGTAGTTGGCCGTGGCGTCGCCGCCGGCGGCCTTCACGGCGTCGAGGTAGTCGCGCACGATGGGCACGGCGGGCGAGAACGGGAACGGCATCACCTGGCTCACGACGACGCCCAGGGCGTCCTTGTTCAGCTCGTCCGACAGCGCCTTGGTGCCGACGAACGACACGTTGAAGAACTGTCCGCCGTAGCCGGCCGCGCGCGCCTGGCGGATGAACGCCGCGCACGCCTTGTACGAGCCGATCTGCACCACGCCGTCGGGCTTGGCGGCGGTGATGGTCCTGACGGCTTCGCCCACGTTGACCGTGTTGCGCTCGAAGCTGCCGACGGCCACCGGCGCGAGGCCCAGGGCCTTGAGCGCCTTCGTGGTGCCGTCGAGGCCGGCCTGGCCGTAGCTGTCGTTCTGGCGGAACACCGCGATCTTGGTCAGGCCCAGGTTGTGCAGCTGGTTGACGATCAGCGCCGTCTCGTCGTCGTACGAGGCGCGCACGTGGAACACGTTGCGCAGCGCCGGCTGGCGCAGCGACATCGCGCCGGTGAACGGGCCGAAGAACGGCACGCCCGAATCCTTGACCAGGGGCAGCGCGGCCAGCGACGTCGGCGTTCCGACGTAGCCGAACAACGCGAACACGTCGTCGTTGAGGAAGATCTCGGTGTTGGCCTTCGCGCGGGCCGGCTCGTAGCCGTCGTCCAGCAGGCGCAGCTCGATCTTCTGCCCGTTGACGCCGCCGGCGGCGTTGACCTTGTCGAAGTAGAGGCGTGCGCCCCGGTTGAGCTGGATGCCCAGTTGCGCGGAGGGGCCCGTGGCCGGCGCGGATTGGCCGATCACCAGGGGGCCCGATTCCTTCGAGAAAGCGGTGGCTGCCGGCAGGGAGGCCAGCAGGCTCAGCATCGTGCGGCGCTTCATCATGATTTTTGCTGCGCTTGGAGGGAGCGCATTCGGAACTAGGGGGAACCCATATTTTCGTTCAGCTTGCTGACAATGGATGTCAGGAAGTGACGGGCAGAAACGGTGGATTTCCCGTAGGTGTGACGCGGTTCACGAATTTTCTGCCGAGCCGGGGCGGCTTTTGTGGCAACGCCTTTCAGGATGACACCCCGCTTACCGGCAGTTACCCCATACCCGTATCTTCAGAGCGGCGAACCTGGCCATCGACGCCTCCTGACGAGGACAAGGATGCCTGGTCGCAGACGGGCTCCGGGAACCAAGGACGCGGCGCGACGCGGCGGCCGGGCTCAGCGCGGTGGTTGCGCCGGCGGCAGCACGCCGCCGGTCGGCGCGGCGAGGCTCGTGAGGCCGGTGTCGTTGTTGACCTCGGCGGTGCCGCGATCGGTGCGCTGGCCCGCGAGCCGCGCCTCCAGCTCGCGGCCGGAGCCGTGCAATGCGGCGGGCTCGGACACCTCGGCGCGGATGCGCGGCAGGGCGCCGGGCTGCTCGCGCTGCATCAGGGCGATGACGCCCTCGCGCACCAGGCAGCACAGGTCCCAGCTCTGGCCCGCCGACGGCGAGCTCACGATCAGGCGCAGCTTCATCGCGCGCTCGCTGGTGTCGACCACCTGCAGCAGGCAGACGCGGCCGTCGTGGTCCTTCGACCCCTGCGCCAGCCGCGTCGCCTCCTTGCGCAGCGGCTCCAGGTGGGTGGTGTAGTCCACCCAGAAGAACACGCTGCCGATGATCTGCGAGGTGGTGCGCGTCCAGTTCTGGAACGGATTGTCGATGAACCATTGCAGCGGAATGACGAGGCGCCGCTCGTCCCAGATCTTCATCACCACGTAGGTGCTCGTGATCTCCTCGACGCGGCCCCATTCGCCCTGCACGATCAGCACGTCGTCGATGCGGATCGGCTGCGACAGCGCGATCTGCAGGCCGGCCAGCAGGTTGCCGAACACCGACTTCGCGGCCAGGCCGATCACCAGCGCCGACAAGCCCGCCGACGCCAGCAGGCTCGTGCCGAACTGGCGCGCCCGCGGGAACGTCATCAGGATGAACGCCGTGCCGGCGAACAGCGCGATGCCGATCGCGATGCGCGCGAGCACGCGGGTCTGCGTGAGGATGCGGCGCGCCTCGAGGTTGTCGGCGACGTCCTGCGGATGCAGGATCGCCACCGCGTCTGCCACGCCGCGCACCGCCGCGATCGCCGCCCACGTGAAGGCCGCGATCAGCAGCACGGTGACCAGCTGGCGCGCGCCGTCGATGTGCGCGAGGTCGTCGGGCGCGCCTTCGAGCGCGACCTGCACCGCGATCAGCGGGAACAGCAAGCGCAGCGGCTTGTCGAGCTGCCGGTTGACGGCGTTGGCCAGCGGCGCGTGCCTGCTGATGCGCCGCGCGACTGGCCGCAGCACGAGGTAGACGAGCACACCCACGACGGCCGCGCCCAGCGCGGAGGCCAGCGGCGTCAGCCACTCGTCGAGACCAGGGAAGTTCATGGGGCGGCGGGCTCTGGAGGCGCCGTGCAAGGCGAAGGCCGCGAAGGGCAATCGGCGAGCCCGCGCGCGCCCGCGTCCGCATCACGCGGGCGCGGCGCTCGACTCCGAGCTGCAGGCCACGCTGCGCAGCTACTACAGGAACCCGATGGCCACCGGCGAGACCCTGTTCCCGGGGCGCGCCAGCGACGGCGGCGCGGCATAAAATCTTCGCATGACCCGCCTGTCCGCGATTGCCACCGCGCCCGACGCCGACGCCGACAGCGAGCGCGTGCTGGCCGGCTGCCAGTTCGCCGATGCCTGCAAGGTGCGTGGGTGTCGCGCGTCATTGGCCGCGGCGATGGCGTTCCACCGCGCGATCGCCGCGCGCATGCTCGAAGGTGTCGCCTGAGCCAGGACAGCCTGTTCGACGACCTGCCCGAGCCCGTTCCGGCGAACCTTCCCGAAGGCCTGGCCTACGAGACCGGCTTCCTCGCGCGTGACGAAGAGGCCGCTCTGATCGAGACGATACGCGCGCTGCCGCTGCAGGCGGCCATCTACAGGCAGTACAGCGCGCGCCGCCGCGTGGTCAGCTTCGGCGGCAGCTACGACCATGACGCCAACAAGCTGCTGCCCGCCGAACCGCTGATCGCGGCGCTGGTGCCGCTGCGCGCGCGTGTCGCGCGCTGGGCGGGCCTCGCGCCGGAGGCGATCCGCCACACGCTGGTGGCCGAGTACGCGCCGGGCACGCCGCTGGGCTGGCATCGCGATGTGCCCGAGCACGAGGACGTCTTCGGCGTGTCGCTCGGCTCGACCGCCACGCTGCGCTTTCGTCCGTATCCGCCGGTCGCACCGAAGCGCGCCGACGTGGTGAAGCTGCGCGCCGCGCCGCGTTCGATCTACGCGATGCGCGGGCCGGCGCGCTGGGGCTGGCAGCACAGCGTGGCGCCGGTGGACGAGCTGCGCTGGTCGATCACGATGCGCACGGCGCGCAATGCGTCGCGGTAGACGTCAGAAGCTGCCTGCGTCGCCCGGGAACGTCGCCGGCGACTCCCAGCCGTCTGCCGAGACCGCCGACACGCCGAAGAAGAAGTCATCGAGATCGATGTTCTTCAGCACCGCGTGGCCCGGATCGACGTTCGCGGCGTAGCTGCGGCTGTGCTGCCATTGCGGCGCGGTGGTGTCGCGCCACCACACGCGGTACTGCGCGACGCCGGGCTGCGGCGACCACGTCATGACGGTGTCGGTGGTCACGGCGCCGCCGATCGCCACGCCTTGGACCGGCGCCGGGGCGTTGGCCAGCGCGGCCAGCGCGATCGCGTTCAGGCGCGTCACCTGCGCGAGGTAGTCGAAGTCGACGCGGTCGATCGTGTCGCCGTAGCGCACGCCGGCCTCGGTGCGCAGGTCCTGGTGTTCGTTGCGGTAGTCCTCGTGCGGCTCGGTCAGGCGCAGCGCCGGGAAGCCGTGCTCGAGGAACTCCACCTGGTCGCCGCCGCGGCCGTAGCGGTCGGTGCGGTAGACCATGTCGACGCGGAAGTTCACGAGATGGCGCTCGGCCAGGCCGGCCACGAAGCGCGCCAGGTTGCGCGAGGGCGAGTCCAGCTCGCCGCCGTTGTAGCGCCGCCTGGCGGCCTGCTCCGGCGTTTCGAGGGCCTTGGTGCCTTCGGAGAACACGCGGATCACGTCGTTGCGGTTGACGCCGTCCTGGCCGTGGCTGTTGCCGACGATGTCGTTGTTCAGGTCGGCCTCGACGCGCCAGCCCTGCGCCTTCGCGTAGTCGGCGAGCACCTTGCCGCCGTACAGGCCTTGCTCCTCGCCGGACAGCACGCCGTACACGATGGTCGCGGCGAACTTTCGCTTCGACAGGACGCGCGCCGCCTCCAGCACCGCGGCCGTGCCGGACGCGTCGTCGTTGGCGCCCGGGGCGTCGTGCGTCGCGTCCATCACGTCGGTGACGCGCGAGTCGATGTGGCCGGTGATCGCGACCACGCGGCCCGGGTCGCCGGTGCCGCGCTGGATGGCGACGACGTCGACGATCTCGACGCCGTTCGGGATGCGTTTGCCTGTGACGACCTGCGTTGGCGTGACGATCTCCAGGCAGCCGCCGCAGTCCTTGGAGATCGCCTCGAAGCGCGCCTGGGTCCAGCGCCGGGCGGCGCCGATGCCGCGCGTCCCGGACACGGTGTCCGACAGCGTGTGCCGCGTGCCGAAGCCCACCAGCGTCTCGATGGTGGCGTGCAGCGCCTGCGGATCGACCGCGTCGGCGATCGCGCCCAGCTGGGCGTCGGGCGTGTCGGCGGCGAAGGCCGGAACGGCGAGGCCCAGGGCCAGCGCCAGCGCGAATCGGGGCAGGGTGGGGTGCGGCATGCGGCGGATTATGGGCAGGATCGGGGCGGCGTGCAGGCGCGCCGACAGATTGCCACGGCAGAGTCGCGCGCATTCGGAATCAGGCGGAGCGACGAGATGCTCGGATTCGGCAAGGTGGTGCTGTTGTTCGCGGCGGGCACGCGTGACGAATGACCGCGCGCTGCACGCGAAAGCGACACGCGTTGCACATAGGATGACGGGGTGGACACGCCGCCTGACCGCATCACCCCGCCGCCCGAAGACGCGGCCGTCCGCCGCCCGCGGCCGGGCCTGCCGATTGCCGAGCTGCGTTCCGCCTGGCGGGAGCAGGCTGCAACGAGCGCCGCCCCATGCGCGGTGATGCCGCCGCCTGCCGCACCGGCGTTGCCCACGACCACGCTTTCCTCCTGAGACCGGATGACCACGCCCATTTCCTTGCTCGCTGGCCAGACCCGACGTCCCCGCATCGGCGTCGACTTCCATACCTTCGACGGGCTGTACCAAGGCAGCCGCAGCCATCTGCTGGGGCTCTATCGCGAGGCGATCCGGCGCGCGCCCGAATACGATTTCGTCTTCTTCTGCGCCGAGCCGGACAAGCTGCGCCAAGCCGATCCCGCGTTCGGCATGCGCAACGTCCACTGCGTGCAGATGCCGCACCGCAGCGGCCTCGCGCGCCTGGGCTGGCAGCTCGCGCTGCTGCAACGCAAGCACCGCATCGACCTTCTGCACGTGCAGTACCGCATGCCGCTGCTGCCCTGGGGCGCGTGCGCGGTGACCATCCACGACACGTTGTTCGAGACCCACCCGCAGTTCTTCGCCAAGGGCTTCCTGCGCATGGCGCGCTTCACGGGCCGCCGCTCGGTGAAGAAGGCCGCGCTGCTGATGACGGTCAGCGAGTTCTCGCGCCACGAGATCGCGCGGCTGTACGGCATCGAGCCGATGGACGTCACGATCACCGGCAACGGCGTCAACCTCGCACGCTTCCATCCGGTGTCGGCCGAGGCCGGCGACGACTGGAACGGCGCCGACCTCGTGCGCGCGCTCGGGGCGACGCCGGGGCAATACCTGGTCACCGTGGGCCGGCTCGAGCCGCGCAAGAACCACCTGAACCTGGTGCGCGCCTACGCGCGGATGGCCGAGCCGCGGCCGCCGCTGCTGGTCGTCGGCCAGCGCGACTTCGAGCACGACGAGGCCTTCGCCGAGGTCGAGAAGCTCGGGCTCGGCCAGGAGATCACCTTTCTCGAACGCGTGGCCGACGCCGAACTGCCGGCGCTGGTGCGGCATGCGCGGGTGTTCGTCTATCCGAGTCACGCCGAAGGCTTCGGCATGCCTGTCCTCGAGGCGCTGGCCAGCGGCGTGCCGGTGGTCACGTCCAACACCACCGCCCTGGTGGAGGTGGCGGCCGGCGCGGCGCTGGCGGTGTCGCCGGACGACCCGCAGGCGATCGCCGACGCGGTCGAGCAGTTGCTCCATGACGCGTCCCTGCGCCAGCGCCTCTGCGCGCAAGGCCTGGAGGTGGCGGCGCGGCATCGCTGGGACGCCTCGGCCAGGAACCTGCTGGGCGCGTTCCGGCGCTTCTTCGCGGGCAGGCTGCCGCACTGACATGCACGACGACGACCTGCAACGCTTCGTGCAGGCGCAGGCGTCGCACATCGACGACGTGCACGCCGAACTCGCCGCCGGCCGCAAGCGCACGCACTGGATGTGGTTCGTGTTCCCGCAACTGCGCGGCCTGGGCCACAGCCAGATGGCGCGGCATTTCGGCCTGCAGTCGCGCGACGAGGCCGTGGCCTACCTCGCGCATCCGCTGCTGGGCCCGCGGCTGCGCGATTGCGTCGAACGCGCGCTGGCGGTCGACGGCCACGGCGCGCACGACATCTTCGGCTCGCCCGACGACCTCAAGCTGCGGTCGTGCCTGACGCTGTTCCGCGAGATCGACGGCGCCGACGGCGTCTTCGGCCGGGCGCTGTCAAGGTTCTTCGACGGCCAGCCCGACCCGGCGACGCTGCGGCTGCTGGCCGGCGCGCGATGAGCCGCCGCGGATCGCGCGAGATCGACTTCGACGCGCCTGCCCACGTCGTGGCGCGCGCGCTGATCGGCGCCACGCTGCTCGTCGACGGCGTCGGCGGCGTGATCGTCGAGACCGAGGCCTACGACCAGTCCGACCCGGCCTCGCACACGCACAGGGGGCCGACCGCGCGCAATGCCGCGATGTTCGGGCCGTCGGGCCATGCCTACGTCTACCGCTCGTACGGCATCCACTGGTGCCTGAACTTCACCTGCCGGCCGGCGGGGCACGGCGCGGGCGTGCTGATCCGCGCGATCGAGCCGCGCGCCGGGCTCGAGCAGATGCAGCGGCGCCGCGGTGCGAGCGATCCGCGCCTGCTGTGTTCCGGTCCGGGGCGGCTGGGCCAGGCGCTGGGCATCACGATGGCGCACTACGGCTTGCCACTGGATCGACCGCCGTTCTTCTTGGCCGCGCCGGAAGCCGCGACCGAATCGGTGGCCGGCCCGCGCATCGGCATCTCGAAGGCGGTCGACGAGCCGTGGCGCTTCGGCCTGCCCGGCTCGCGCTTCGTCAGCAAGCCGTTCGCGAAAGCCTAGACCGAGGCGTCGACCTCGACGTGCGCGTGCTCGGGCAAGGCATCGATCGCGGCCCAGTCCAGCGACCCGAGCACGCGGATCATGTTCTTGCCGCACCACCCGGCCATGTCGGCGCGCGGCTGCCACGCCCAGGCGTCGGTCTCGGGCGTGGGCGAGCCGGTGTGGCGGTGCGGGAAGAACGAGCGGCAGCGGCAGCCGGCGAGGGCGATGGCGTCGTCGGCCACGCACAGCGCGAACAGGTGCAGGCGCTTCGCGGGCAGGTAGTCGAACACGCCGAGATCGACGAGATCGGCCGCCGGAAGCCGCAGCCCGGCCTCTTCCCAGGCCTCGCGCACGGCGGCGTCGCGCGGGGCTTCGCCGTCGTCGGCCATGCCCTTGGGCAGATCCCAGCGCGCGGTGCCGGTGGCGTGGCACATGAACAGGTCGCCGCGCCGGTTGGCCAGCACCACGCCGCACGACACGGCGCGCGCGGTCATCAGGCCGCCAGCAGCACGATGACCGCCCCGGCGCCGCCTTGCGGGCCGGCGGCCTGGGCGAACGCGATCACCTCCTGCCGTTGCGCCAGCCACTTGTGCACCTTGGCCTTCAGCACCGGTTCGCGCCCCGGCGACCCGTTCCCCTTGCCGTGGATCACGCGCAGGCAGCGCAGCCCGCGCTGCCCGGCGCTGCGGATGAACGCGCCGACGGCCTCGCGCGCCTCGTCGCGGCGCAGGCCGTGCAGGTCGAGCTGGTCCTGGATCGACCACTTGCCCTTGCGCAGGTGGCCCAGCACGTCGAGCGACACGCCCGGTCGCCGGAAGCCGAGCCCGTCGTCGGTGAGCAGCAGCGTCTCGACGTCGACCTCGTCGGACATCGCCTCCGCCAGCGCGCGTGCCTCGTCGAGTTCCTTCTGGCGGGGATGCGCCGGCGGCGGTTCGCGCCGCAGGTCGGCGCGCGCCGCGGCCTTCACCGGCTTGACGCTGCCCACGGCCAGCTCGAACTGGCGCCGCTCGCGGTCGGCGCGTGCCCTCTCCTGCGCGGCACGGCGCGCAGCCTCGGCCGCCTCGCGCTCCGCGCGCGCGAGCGCGTCGCGCATGGCGCCGAGATCCTGCAAGCTGCGCATTTTCAAGAAGATGTCCCTCCGGCCGCATTCTTCGGCTTGGCTGTCGGACACCATTTTCGTCGACCGGGCGATGTCCGCGATTCCGGATGGACACTGCGCCCGCCGCCAGGCCGGCGGCGCTGCGGCTTCAGACCGGCGAGGGATCGCGCTCGCGCTCGTAGTGCTTGTGCTTGCCGATGGCCGCGATGAAGGCCGCGCTCGCGTGCTGGCGGGAACGCGCCTCGATGACGCCGGCGTCGTCAGGCGCGGCGATGCCGGCCGCCGCGAGCAGGACGGCGCAGTCGCCCAGCAGCAGCATCGACTTGCAATGCCGGAACTGCTCCTTCACGAACTCGACCGCGGACCCGACCTGGGCCAGCGCGTTCGCCGAGGCGTCGATGACCACGGCGTCCCACATCGGCGACGGCATCGTCTCGAGCGTCGCCTCGATCTCGATCGGCGCGCCCTTCGCGGACTTCACCTTGCCGAGCCGGGCACCGAGGTAGCGCGGCCCCGCGCCCGCGCCCACCAGCGCGTCGTACACCGATTGCAGCGCCGCCGCGTCGGCCCCGTCGGCCACCAGCAGCGCGACGCGGCGTCCCGCGATGGAACCGTCGCCGGGGAAGTTGAACAGCGACAGCGGCGCCGATGCCTCGAGTTCCGAGGTCACCGGCGGCTCCAGCGCGCGCGCCTGCGCGGGCGGCAGCTCCATGCCGAGACCGTCGGCCACGCGGGCGGCCAGCGTCTCGTCCACGTTGCGCAGCAGGCTCACCACGCGCTGGCGCACCGCGGGCGTCTGCACCCGCGTGAGCTCGAATCGGAAGGCCGCGACGATGTGGTTCTTCTCCACCTCGGACTGGCTGTTGAAGAACAGCGTGGCCTGCGAGAAGTGGTCGGCGAACTTCTCGGGCTTGCCGCGTACCTTGTCCTCGATCACCGGCTCGGGGAACGACACGAAGCCGCGCGCGCCGGCCTGGAACGGGCAGCCGCCGCCGAGCGAGTTCGGCTCGTAGTTGACGCGTCCGCGCGGGATCGCGCGCCGGTGCATGCCGTCGCGCTGGTTGTTGTGCACCTCGACCAGCGGCGCGTTGATCGGCAGCTCGTGGAAGTTCGCGCCGCCCAGCCGGCTGATCTGCGTGTCGACGTACGAATGGATGCGGCCTTGCAGCAGCGGGTCGTTCGTGAAGTCGATCCCCGGCACGACGTGCGCGGTGCAGAACGCCACCTGTTCGGTCTCGGCGAAGAAGTTGTCGGGGTTGCGATCGAGCACCATGCGCCCGACCGGGATCACCGGCACCAGCTCCTCGGGCACCAGCTTGGTCGGGTCGAGGATGTCGAACGAGAACGCGTCGGCCTGTTCCTGCGTGAACACCTGCAGGCCCAGCGTCCACTCGGGATAGTGGCCCGCCTCGATCGCTTCCCACAGGTCGCGGCGGTGGAAGTCGGAGTCGCAGCCCGAGAGCTTGACCGCCTCGTCCCACACCAGCGAGTGCGTGCCGGCCGAGGGCGTCCAGTGGAACTTCACGAAGCGCGACTCGCCGGCCGCGTTGACCAGCCGGAACGTGTGCACGCCGAAGCCCTGCATCATGCGGTAGCTGCGCGGGATCGCGCGGTCGGACATGGCCCACAGCAGCATGTGCGCCGTCTCGGGCGACAGCGAGGCGAAGTCCCAGAAGGTGTCGTGCGCGGTGGCTGCCTGCGGCATGCCGTGGTGCGGCTCGGGCTTGGCGGCGTGGATCAGGTCGGGGAACTTCATCGCGTCCTGGATGAAGAACACGGGAATGTTGTTGCCCACCAGGTCCCAGTTGCCTTCGTCGGTGTAGAACTTGACGGCGAAGCCGCGCACGTCGCGCGCGGTGTCGGTCGAGCCGCGCTCGCCGGCCACCGTCGAGAAGCGGACGAACACCGGCGTGCGCTTGCCCTTCTCGGCGAACGGCGCCGCCTTCGTGATGTCGCCGAGCGCGCGATCGCATTCGAAGTAGCCGTGCGCCGCCGAGCCGCGCGCGTGCACGATGCGCTCGGGGATGCGCTCGTGGTCGAAGTGCGTGATCTTCTCGCGCAGGATGAAGTCTTCCAGCAGCGTCGGCCCGCGCAGGCCGGCCTTGAGCGAGTTCTGGTTGTCGCCGACGAGCACGCCCTGGTTGGTGGTGAGCGCCTGGCCGCCCGAGTCGACGCGCGCGTCGTCGAGCGAGCCGGCGTTCGCGTCGAGGCCGACGATGCCGCCCGAGCCGACCTTGGCCGACTCGTTGCGTTCGCTCAGCGTGCTGCCGGAAACGCCCTCCGACGGCGGCTCGACCCAGGCGCCTTCGGCCGGCGCATGCCCCGCGGCCAGGCCGTGGTCGAGCGCCTTCAACGGGTTGGCCGGCATCGCGGCCGCCGTGGCCTGCGTGCCGGCCTGCTTCGCGGCCAGCGCGCCGATCGACGGCCCGGCCGTGCTCAGCGAAGGATCTGCGGCAATGCCCGACGCCGGGCCTGCGATGGTGCTGCCGGCCGAGCCGAGGGAGGCGGCGATGGGCGACGCGGTTTGCTTGGATTTCGGCACGAAGGCGCTCCTGGGATGAGATTGGGACAGGCGCGCCCGGGCCCGGCGACGGCGAGTGCCGCAGCCGCGTCGTCGAGAGCGCCGCTGGAATCCGGAAGGCGAGTCAGTCCCTGCGCGAGGACATCAGGCTGAGCAGCGCCGCGCCGACGACCAGCGCGCCGGCCACGGTGGCCAACGGATGCTCGCGAATCGCGTCGCGCGCCGCCTCGACCCATTCGTCGCGCGTGTCGCCCAC
Source organism: uncultured beta proteobacterium (assembly GCA_903845345.1). GTDB lineage: Bacteria > Pseudomonadota > Gammaproteobacteria > Burkholderiales > Burkholderiaceae_C > Scleromatobacter. Next base: position 22,509 of record CAIMXF010000029.1, on the reverse strand, counting down.
CTTGGAGACGCCGCCCTGCAGGCCGTCGGCGACCGAGCTCACCTTGGCGGCGATGCCGTCGACGGCGTCGTGCGCGCTGCTCGTCGCGCGCTTGATCAAACGGTCGACGATGGGCGCGGCGGCCTCCGTCGCCTCGGCGGGCTTCGCGGGGGAGGGCGTCGCCCGGGCCGCGTCGCCGGTGCCGTCGTGCGCGGGAAAGGGCGTGGTCGAAGTGGCGTCGTTGGTCGAGGTGGTGTTGTCCATGGTGCAGGCCGATTGTTGAGAGGGTTCGAGTGCCGCGGGCGGGGGCGCCGGGCCGCGGTCGTTCCGGCAAGTCATGCGCCCGGACGATCGTCCTGGCGCGTGCGATCGCGACGCGCGCGCGCACGCCCCGTGCGGGAACACAGCCTGCCTCGACGCCACGCGCGCGACGCACTCCGCCTCGCCCGGAACTTCAGGAATCGACGACATGCCAGCAACGCTTTCCGCCAATCCGATGATCACGTCCGACCGCGTCGCGGGGACGAACGTCTTCAACCCCGCCGGCGACTCGCTCGGGTCGATCGACCACCTCGTGATCGACAAGCGCTCGGGCAACGTCCGCTACGCGGCACTCGAGTTCGGCGCGATCCTGGGCATGGGCGGCGAGCTGTATCCGCTGCCGTGGGCGATGCTGAGGTACGACGTGGACAAGGAAGGCTATGTCGTGCCGCTCGAGAAGGAGCAACTGGGCAGCGCGCCGCGCTACGCGAGCGGGAGCCGCCCCGGATACGACGAGGCGTACGGCCGCGGCATCCACGCGTACTACGACACGCCCTGGCTCTGAGGCGCGGCCGCTGCGTTCAGTGCGCGCGGCGTTCCCGGTCGGTGGCGGGGTCGAAGTCGAAATCGGGCACCGCCGGCTCCACCCGTGGCCCGAATCCTGCGGCCCGGCCGGGCTCGCGGGCCATCGTCGAGCTGTCGCGGACGCCGTCCGCCGCGACCTGGTCGGGCGGCTGGATGGAATCGTCGCCGGCGTCGTACGTCGGGTTGGCGTTGCCGCGCGGCGGCGGGACGGGCTGGTGGGCGACGGGTGGTTTCATGGTGCGGCTCCTGATCGGGTGGATCGCCCGCGATGGCGACCGGCCCCACATCCGGCACGGCGCGTACCCGTCACTCGATTCAGAGCAGTCCCCGCTCCGCGAAGCTGACGACCATGCCCGCGCCGACGACCAGGTGGTCGAGCACCCGCACGTCGATCACGCGCAGCGCGGACACCAGCGACTGCGTCAGCACCTCGTCGGCCCGTGACGGCTCGGCCACGCCCGACGGATGGTTGTGCACCAGGATGGCGGCGCCGGCGTTGAGCAGCAGCGCCTGGCGCAGCACCTCGCGCGGATAGACGCTGGTCTGCGCCAGCGTGCCGCGGAACAGCTCCTGCATCTCGATGAGGCGGTGCTGCGAATCGAGGAACAGCACGCCGAACACCTCGTGGGTGAGCGCGGCCAGGCGCAGGGCGACGAAGTCCTTCACTTTCTGCGGCGAGTCGAACACCGGCGCCTGCTTCAGCTGCTGGGCCAGCGTGCGGCGGGCGATCTCCAGCACGGCCGACAGCTCGGCCTGCTTGGCCGGCCCGACGCCGCCGGCGCGCGCCAGTTCGTCGGGCGTGGCGTGCATCAGGCCGGCCAGGCCGTCGAAGTGGCCGAGCAGGCGTTCGGCCAGTTGCAGCACGCCCTGGCCGCGGGCGCCGGTGCGCAGCAGCAGGGCCAGCAGCTCGACGTCGGCGAGCGAGCGGGCGCCGTGCGCCAGCAGCTTTTCGCGCGGGCGGGTGGCGGCGGGCAATTCCTTGATCGACATGGCGGCGGGCCTCACAGGTAAAATCGGCTTTCTTCGGGGGTCTGCGCGGACTGCGCGCCCTCGGCAAGCCGACCCGTCCAGTGTCGTGCGCACCCCGGCAGGCCGTGCCTGCCCAACTGCCTCATATTCGTGAACATCGTCCAGCCCGACTCGTTTCTGACGCTGCACTACCGCCTCAGCGGCCCCGACGGCGCCGAGGTCGTCAGCACGTTCGACGACAAGCCCGCCACGCTGTCCCTGGGCGCGGGCCAGCTCGCTCCCGCCATCGAGGCCTGCCTGCTCGGCATGGCAGAGGGCACGCGCATGACCTGGCACCTGCAGCCCGGCGCCGCCTACGGCGAGCGCAATCCGCAGATGCTGCAGCGGGTCAAGCGCAGCCTGCTCGCGCAGCATGGCGACGCGAGCGAGGAGTACCGCGTGGGCGACGTCGTCGAGTTCCCGACGCCCGACGGGACGGCCAGGTTCGCCGGCGTCATCCGCGAGGAGGGCGCCGACTGGCTGCTGTTCGACTTCAACCACCCGCTGGCCGGCCAGCCGGTGACGTTCGAAGCGCAACTGATCGGGGTACTGTGATGAGCGACGTCGCGCCCAACCAGAAGTTCGTCGACGAGGTGCTGCTCGCGGAGCCGCGCGGGTTCTGCGCCGGCGTCGACCGCGCCATCGAGATCGTCGAGCGCGCGCTCGAGAAGTTCGGTCGCCCGATCTACGTGCGCCACGAGATCGTGCACAACACCTTCGTCGTCAACGACCTCAAGGGCAAGGGCGCGATCTTCATCGAGGACCTGGCCGACGTGCCGCCCGGCGCGACGCTCGTGTTCTCGGCGCACGGCGTGAGCAAGGCCGTGCGCGAGGAAGCCGCGCAGCGCGGCTTCTCGGTGTTCGACGCCACGTGCCCGCTGGTGACCAAGGTGCACGTCGAGGTGTCCAAGCTCGCGCGCGAAGGCTACGAGTTCATCATGATCGGCCACAAGGGCCACCCCGAGGTCGAGGGCACGATGGGCCAGCTGCGCGAGGGCATCTACCTCGTCGAGGACGTGGCCGACGTCGCCGGCGTGCATCCGAAGGATCCGACGCGGCTGGCGGTCGTCACGCAGACCACGCTGTCCGTGGACGACGCCGCGGAGATCCTCGAGGCCGTCAAGAATCGCTTCCCGCAGGTGCGCGAGCCGAAGAAGCAGGACATCTGCTACGCCACCCAGAACCGCCAGGACGCCGTCAAGTTCATGGCGCCCCAGGTCGACATCGTGATCGTCGTGGGCAGCCCGACCAGCTCCAACAGCAACCGCCTGCGCGAGCTCGCCGAGCGCCTGGGCACGCCGGCCTACATGGTCGACGGCGAGCAGGACCTGCAGCCCGAATGGTTCGACGGCCGCGCCCGCGTGGGCCTGACGGCCGGCGCCTCGGCGCCCGACGTGCTGGTGCAGGCCGTCATCGACCGCCTCAAGCAGCTCGGCGCGGTCAGCGTGCGCAACATCGACGGCGTCAAGGAGACGGTCGAGTTCCCGCTGCCGGTGGGACTCGGCGATCGCAGCATGGCCGAACTGCGGTCGTCGCGATCTTGACGCTCGTCGTCCGAGCGCCGCGCGCTCGCCGCCACCGCCCTCTCGTCGCGCCCCGCACCGTGCGGATGCGTGCGACGGCCTGAAAGACTTCGGATCGAAGGAACAGACCATGCTCGACATCAACCAGCTGCGCCGCGACCTGCCGGCCGTCATCGCCGGACTCGAAAAACGCAAGAACCCCCAGCCGTATCTCGACGTCGCCGCCTACTCGGCGCTCGAGGCCGAACGCAAGACGCTGCAGACCAAGACCGAGGAACTGCAGGCGCGCCGCAACAGCCTCTCGAAGCAGATCGGCGTGCTCAAGGGCAAGGGCGAGGACACCGCGTCGGTCATGGCCGAAGTCGCCGGCATCGGCGACGAACTGAAGGCCAGCGCCGAACGCCTGGAGGCGCTGCAGGGCGAGCTCAACGCGATCCTGATGAGCCTGCCCAACCTGCCCGACGACGCGGTGCCGCCGGGCATCGACGAGACCGGCAACGTCGAAGTACGCCGCTGGGGCACGCCGGCCACGTTCGACTTCGCGGTGAAGGATCACGTCGACGTCGGCGCCCCGCTGGGCCTCGACCCCGAGACCGGCGCCAAGCTCTCGGGCTCGCGCTTCACCGTGCTGCGCGGCGGCATGGCGCGCCTGCACCGGGCGCTCGCCCAGTTCATGCTGGACACGCACACGGCCGATCACGGCTACACCGAGTGCTACACGCCCTACATCGTCAACCGCGAGGTGCTCGAAGGCACGGGCCAGCTGCCGAAGTTCAAGGAAGACATGTTCTGGGTGCTGCGCGGCGGCGACGAGACGCAGCCGGAGCAGTACCTGATCTCGACGTCGGAGATCTCGCTCACGAACACCGTGCGCGGCGAGATCCTCAAGTCGGAAGACCTGCCCGTTAAGCTGACGGCCCACAGCCCGTGCTTCCGCTCGGAAGCGGGCTCGGCCGGCCGCGACACGCGCGGCTTCATCCGCCAGCACCAGTTCGACAAGGTCGAGATGGTGCAGATCGTCAACCCCGAGCAGAGCATGCAGGCGCTGGAGGACATGACGCACCACGCGGAGACGATCCTGCAGAAGCTGGGCCTGCCGTACCGCGTCGTGCTGCTGTGCGCCGGCGACATGGGCTTCGGCGCGACCAAGACGTATGACCTCGAGGTGTGGCTGCCCGCGCAGAACACGTATCGCGAGATCAGCTCGTGCTCGAACATGGGCGCGTTCCAGGCGCGCCGCATGCAGGCGCGTTTCCGCAACGCGCAGGGCAAGCCCGAGCTGGTGCACACGCTCAACGGCTCGGGCCTGGCGGTCGGTCGCACGCTGGTGGCGATCCTCGAGAACTACCAGCAGGCCGACGGCTCGGTGACGATTCCGGAAGTGCTGCGTCCGTACATGGGCGGCCTGGCCGTCCTGAAGGTCTGAGATGGACTACCCCTCGTACGACCCGAAGTCGCCCAACACGCCGCTTCCCGAGGAAGAACTCGCCAGCCTGGACGACCTGCTCACCAACCTGCCGTCCGACGGCTCGATGACGCTGGACGGCATGGACGGCTTCCTGACGGCGCTGCTCGTCGGCCCCACGCCGATCGGCGCGTCGTCCGGCTGGCTGCCCGTGATCTGGGGCGGCGACCAGGAACCTGCGCCGGCGCCGTTCGCCAGCAACCAGAAGCGCAAGCGCACGACGGTGCTGGTGCTGCGCCACCTGCGCAGCATCGAGGCGGCGCTGTCCGGCCCGCCGGACGCGTGGGAGCCGGTCTTCAGCGTCGCCGAACTGCCGGGAACGCAGGGCGAGGAGCTGGCCGACGCGACCGACTGGTGCCTCGGCTTCCTGGCCGCGATGGATCTCGCGCCGGACGCGTGGGCGCCGCTGAACGCCGACGCCGAGATCGGCCCGGGCCTGGCGACGATCGCGTTCCTCGGCGGCGACATCGACGCGCCGCCGGAGTCCGACGCGGACGCCGAGGACATGGACGACCCGCAGGTGCGCGACCAGCTGAGCCGCGCCGCGACCGAGGTCGTGCTGAAGCTGTGGGCGCGCAAGGCGGCGTGAGTCCGCCCTTGTCCGACGATCTGTTTCCGGGCGACGCCGGCCTCGGCGACCTCGACGCGCCCGCGCGCGACATGCTGGCCGCGCTGGCCCTCGGCGCGCTGGCGCGCTCGCGCACCTGGGTCGCCGACCTGCTCGCGTCGCCGGCGGTGCGAACACCGGGCAGCGTCGCGCCGTCGCTGGAACTGGTGCGGCACACGTTCGCGCGGCTGCAATCCGCCGGCCTCGCGAACGAGGACGAGCGCCGTCCCGGCTTCTGGACGCTGCCGCTGAACGTGTACCCCGTGGTGTATGCGACGCTGCTGGCCCGCGTGCCGCAAGCCGCGCTGCAGGAGGCGCTCGCGCACGCCGATGCCTATTCCTCCGGCAGCTTCGGCCGCCAGGCGCACGGGCGCTTCCCGACGCTCACCGCCGCCATCGCGCGGGTGCGGCTGGACGCGATGTGCGGCGCCGCGCCGGTCGAGCTCGCGCAACTGCTCGATCGCCTGCCGCCCGGCCTGCACGACATCCCGGCGCTGCTCGACACCGCCCTGGCCGACTGCGTCGACGAGCGGCTGTTCGCGCGGCTGCATCCCGCGATGCAGGGCGACATGCTCGCCGGCGCGCTCGATCGCCTCGGCACGTCGCTGAACACCGGCATCGGCCTGTCGGCGGCCTTCGTGCGCGAGCGCGCGGCGCGGCTGGTGGGCGACGAGTCGACGCCGCACACGCACGGCCTGCGCTGGTCGTTCGCGTTCGACCGCCTGCTGGCCGATGGCGCCGACCAGCGCACGCCCGAGTGGGTGGCGTCGTTCGGCGCGATGCTGGCGCCGGCCGTCGACGCGCCCGCCGATGGCGATCTGCTCGACGCGATGCGCACGGCGCACGGCCACGCGGTGTCGCCGCGTCCGGCCACGGCCGCGCCCGCCTCGGTGGCGGGGCGACGCGCGCTGGCCCAGGCGATCGGCGCGGCCGCGCTCGCGGCGCAGGGCCGCTGGTCGGACGCCGAGCCCGAGTTCGACGCCGCGTTCGCCGCGCTGCGCAAGCTCACCGGGAAGCGGCGCGGGCTGGTGCCGCTGTCGGTGGCCGTGCCCAGCGTGCTGGCCCTGCTGGCGCAGCAGACGCCCGCGCACCTGGACAAGGCGCTCAAGTTCTGTCTCGCCGAAGGCGGCAAGCGCGACCCCGTGCTCGATCATCCGCTGGGCGCGATCGCGCTGGCGATCCAGATGCGGCTGGGCGCCGCGCCGCGCGACGCCAAGCCCTTCCTGCCCTACGGCAGCCAGTGGGGCTATCGCAGCGCGTCGCGCGTGGTCTCGCCGCTCGACCACAACCGCTGGCTGATGCGCGCCTGGCTCAAGGAAGGCTCGCTTGCCGAATGCCTGCCGCCGAACGAGGCCGACGCGGCGCGCAACCTCAAGAGCGCGTACGAGTCCGCGGGCTTCGAGGGCCTGGCCGAACAGCTGGGCGCGGCGTTGCGCGTGCTGGGCGGCGAGCCCGCGCCGGCCTGGTTCTTCGTGCCGGCCGGACTCGAACGCTGGCAGGTCGCGCTCGCCGCCTTGCGCGCACTCGGCGAGCCGGCGACGGCGCCGTCGGCACCGTCCGCGGCGCCGCACACCCGCCTCGTCTGGCTGATCGAGACCGGCGCCAACGGCGCGATCCGCGGCCTCGTGCCGCAGGAACAGAAGCGCGGTCCGCGCGGCTGGGGCCAGCTCAGGGAAGTGCCGCTGAGCCGCCTGCAGCGCGGCGCGCAGACGCTGACGCCGGCCGACGCCGGCGTGGTGCGCGCGATCCGCCAGGAGACCTTCGGGCGCGGGCTGCGTCTCGATCTCGCGCAAGCCGTGGGCGCACTGTTCGACCATCCGCATGTCGCGTTCTCGGACGCGCCCGAGCAGTTCATCGAGCTGGTGGAGGCCGGGCCGGAGCTCGAGGTCGTCGACGAAGGCGAGCGGCTGCGCGTGCGCATGCAGCCGTCGCTGCAGGTGGCCAACGACGCGGCGACGGCGCGCTGGGCCGGCAGCGAGGCCGAGCAGAAGGAACTCGACGCGCTGCGGCTGGTCTCGATCTGGCGCGATGGCCCGCAGCGCGCGAAGCTGATCCGGCTGACGGCCTCGCAGAAGCGCGTCGCGCAGCTGCTGGGGCCGACCGGCCTCGACATCCCGCGCGCGGGTGCCGCGCAGCTGCAGGAGGTGCTGACCGGCCTCGGCAGCCACTTCCGCATCCACGCCGACGACGCCGAGACCGCGCAGGCCGCGCGCGAGCTGCCGGCGGAGTCGCGCCTGCGCGCCGAGCTGCAGCCCGTCGGCGACGGCCTGCAGCTGCGGCTGGTGGCCGCGCCGTTCGGCGCCGACTATGCGAACGTCGGCCCGCGCCTGATCCCGGGCCGCGGCCGCGCGCGCGTCGTCGCCACGTTGAAGGGCGAGAGCGTGGGCGTGCAGCGCGACCTGACGCTCGAGCGCCGGCATCTCGAATGGGTCCTGGACACCTGCCCGATGCTGGCGGAGCTGCCCCAGGACGCGCCGTGCGAATGGCTGATCGACACCGCGGACGAGTCCCTCGCGCTGGTCGAGCGGCTGCAGCCGCACACGTCCATCCTCGCGCTCGACTGGCCGCAGGGCCGGCCGGTGCGCGTCGAGCCGGGCGCGCTCGATCAGCTGACGCTCAAGGTCCGGACCCACGAGAACTGGCTCGCGCTCGACGGCAAGCTCAAGGTCGACGAGGAGCTGGTGGTCGGCCTGCAGCAGCTGATCACGTTCGCCACCGAAGGCAAGAGCCGCTTCATGCCGCTGGGCGACGGACGCTTCCTCGCGTTGACGCAGGAGCTGCGCGAGCGCGTGGCCGACATCGCCGCCGTCACCGAGAAGCAGACCGCGCGGGCCAACAATCCCGACGAGGTGCGCGCCCCGGCGATCGCCGCGCCGTGGCTGCAGGCCGCGATGGAGGGCGCGCGCGTCGAGCACGACGCGGCCTACGCGGCGCGACTGATGGCGCTCGACGAGGCGCGGCGCGTCGTGCCGGCGTTGCCGTCGACCTTGCAGGCCGAGCTGCGGCCGTACCAGGAAGAAGGCTTCGAGTGGGCGATGCGGCTCGCGGCCGCGGGGCTGGGCGCGTGCCTGGCCGACGACATGGGTCTGGGCAAGACGCTGCAGGCGCTGGCCGTGATGCTCGCGCGCGCCGCGAACGGGCCGACGCTGGTCGTGATGCCGACGTCGCTGATCGGCAACTGGCGCTCGGAGGCGTCGCGCTTCGCGCCGTCGTTGCGCGTGCATGTCTACGCCGAGAAGGGCAGCACCAGCGAGCGCGCCGGCGTCATCGCCGGCATGGGCAGGCACGACGTGCTGCTCGTCTCGTACCCGATGCTGCAGATCGACGGCGACGCCTTCGCCGACAAGCTGTGGGCCACGCTGGTGCTGGACGAGGCGCAGGCGATCAAGAACGCCGCGGCCAAGCGCAGCCAGGCGGTGTTCGCGTTGCAGGCGACGTTCCGGCTGGCGATGTCGGGCACGCCGATCGAGAACCGGCTGGGCGAGCTGTGGTCGGTGATGCGCGCGTGCAATCCGGGCCTGCTGGGCACGCTCGCGCGCTTCAACGAGCGGTTCGCCAACCTCATCGAACGTCAGCATGATCGCGGCGCCCAGCGCACGCTCAAGCGCCTCATCGCGCCATTCATCCTGCGCCGCACCAAGGCCCAGGTGCTGGCCGACCTGCCGCCGCGCACCGAACTCGTGCTGCAGGTGCAGGGCGACGACGCCGAGAAGGCGCACTACGAGGCGCTGCGCCGCGAGGCGCTGGCCGCGGCCGAGAAGAGCCTGTCGGGCGACGCCGCGGGCCAGGCGCACCTCAACGTGCTGGCCGGCCTCACGCGCCTGCGTCGCGCGGCCTGCGACCCGCGCCTGGTCACGCCGACGCTCAAGCGCGCCGGCGCCAAGGTGACCGCGTTCGCCGAGCTCGCCACCGAGCTCGTCGCCAACGGCCACAAGGCGCTCGTCTTCAGCCAGTTCGTCGACTTCCTCGCCCTGCTGCGCGAGCCGCTCGACGCGGCCGGCATCGCCTACCAATACCTGGACGGCAGCACGCCGTCGGCCGAACGCACGAAGCGCGTCGAGGCGTTCCAGAACGGCGAGGGCGACCTGTTCCTGATCAGCCTGAAGGCCGGCGGCTTCGGCCTGAACCTGACCGTGGCCGACTACGTGGTCATCGCCGACCCATGGTGTAACCCGGCCGCCGAGGACCAGGCGAGCGGCCGCGCGCACCGCATCGGCCAGCAGCGGCCGGTGACCGTCTACAGGCTCGTCAACGCCGGCACGCTGGAAGAGAAGATCCTCACGTTGCACCAGACCAAGCGCGAGCTGGCCGACAGCGTGCTGGAGAGCGACGGCGACGCCATGGCCGCGGTGCCGCAGGCGCGCGAGCTGCTGCAGCTGATGCGCGGCGACGCCGTGCCCGAGTAGCGCACGCGGACACGCTACGATCGCGCGCATGTCCAACCCCGAACTGCGCGCCAGGCCGGCCCGCGAGCGACAGCGGCGCCGTGCCGAATCCCCGCCCACGCCGGATCGCCGACCGGCCCGGGCCGGCGCTGCCGGGCATGCTCGCCGGCATGGCGCCGGGGCCGGCGCGGACGTCGTCGGCAGGGTGGCGGCGCCGGCTGTTCCGGGCGGGCGTAGCCGCGGGCGTGGGCCTGGTCACGCTGCTTCACTGGCATCGAGAGGCGACGCGTCTTGACCGAAGTCACCGGCATCGACCACATCTACATCAGCGTCGCCGACCTCGCCCGGTCGGAGGCGTTCTACGACCGCGTGCTGCGCGACGCGCTGGGTTTTCGCAAGAACACGTTCACGCTGGGCGGCGATCCGCACGTGCAGTACTTCAACCGCCTGTTCGGCTTCGTGCTGCGCCCCGCGCGGGTGCAGCGCGCGCACGTACCGTACTCGCCGGGGCTGCACCATTTCTGCCTGCGCGTCGACACGGTCGAGGACGTGCACGCGGTGGCGCGGGACTTGCAGGCCTGCGGCATCGCCGCCACCGACGCACGCTTCTACCCGGAGTACTCGCACGACTACTGCGCCACCTTCTTCGAGGATCCGGACGGCGTGAGACTCGAAGTTACGAACTGGCGCCTGGAGCGCCGGCGGCGTGCGGCACACTGGGACGATCCGCCGGCCTGACGGCCCGCGCCGTCCGCGCCCATCGTTGCGTCGATCCTTCCACGTTGTCCGTTTCCCGCGATCCCATGCCCCATCCGCCGTCCCCGCCACCCGATCCCCGCTCCGACAAGCCCGACCCGGCCGAGGCCGCGCGCCTCGCGCTGCGGGCGGTGCTCACCGGTGCGAGCATCGACGTCTGCGCGTCGACCCTGCTGCAATTGGGCATCCGGACGATCTTCGCGATGCAGGTCGGCACGGCCGACATGACGCCGGACCAGCTCCACGACGCCTTGCAGGACACGCCGCCACCGTTCCTGCTCGTGCTCATGGCCGGTGTGCTGGGGGCGTTGATTTCGGTGGCCGCGGGCTATGCGTGCGCGCGCATCGCGCGCCGCGACGAGTACCGCGTCGGCGGCATCATGACGATGGCGACGGTGCTCATGAGCCTGGTGATCGACGGCGACGCGGGACCGCTCGACCTGACGCTGCTGTGCGTGCTGTGCGACATCGCGTGCCTCATGCTCGGTGTGAAGTACGGCGCCGAGTACAACCGCCGCCAGGAGGCGCCGGCCCGCAAACCGGCGGACGCGCCCACCCCATGAGCGGACGCCGCGTCGCGATCGGCCTCGGCATCGTCACGACCTTGGGCGCGGCGGGCTGGTGGGCGGTCACGAAATACATGCCGGAGGCGTCGATCGACATCGACCAGGCCCAGCTGCAGCAGCGCCTGGATGCGCGTTTCCCGCAGAAGAACTGCGCGATGATGGTCGCCTGCGTCACGCTCAGCAGCCCCGTCGTGCGGCTGACCGACGGCTCGCCGCGCATCGGGCTCTCGGCCGACGTGCTGGTGTCGCTGGGCCACCGCGAGATGCCCGGCCAGGTCGCGTTCTCGGGCGCGCTGCGCTACGTGCGCTACGAGGGCGACTTCTACCTCGACGACGTCCAGATCGACAACTTCTCCCTCACCGGCGTGTCGCCCGAACTCGTCCAGGTCGTCAAGCAACGCGGCCCCGAGGCCCTGCGCCGCACGCTGCAGGGCCATCCGATCTACTCGCTCAAGGGCGACGGCGCGCGCTCCGCGCTCGCCAAGCTGGCGGTGCGCGACGTGCGCGTGGCCGACGGCAAGGTGCGCGTGACGTTCCTGCGCTTCGGCGGTTGAGCTCGTGCCCGCCACCCGCCCCGAAACTTGCCGATCCACCGAAGCCGTGCTAGAGTGTCGGACTCCGCTCAATCGACCACAGCGGACGCCAAGAATCCTGGAGAGGTGGCAGAGTGGTCGAATGTACCTGACTCGAAATCAGGCGTACCGCAAGGTACCGTGGGTTCGAATCCCACCCTCTCCGCCAGGTAGTAGATGAAAACGGGCCTTAGCGGCCCGTTTTTCATTTGTTTCTACCACTCTCTCTCTCTACCAATTCGGTGGGTCATTGAAAGTCGCCTTTTCACAGGCGTCTCTCCCCATGACGACGCGCTCCAGACGGTAGCGCTCGAGGCAGGACGGTGGCACCGAACGCTCCGGAAACTCAGCAAGTTTGCTCGTCGCTCGTTTCGGAGCGAAGGCGGCCATCGGTGAGCGTTGCCGATCGATAGCGCTCCGCGACCGCTGCTGCGGGGTCATGGGTGCTGGTCGAAACTTCGGCAAGCGGCGCGCAAACCGCTGAAATGAGGGGGCTCATCGTCGAGCCGCAGGCCGATCGGCAGACCGATCGCCCGCTTCAATCCCGGGCTCAAGGCCGCAACCTCCGAACGCGCACGGTCAGTGACGCCGTTCCCCGGCCCTTCGCCTAAAAGAAAGCGTCCACCGCCGGCCGATCGCGTATTCGCCACCCCCGCGCATCGGTAACATGGCATGCGCCCGGCGACGGTCCATCCTGCGCCTCGTGTTCAACCGGCTTACCCGCCCAGCCCGCAACACCATGCCTCTTCGCGCCAGCCCCCGATCGTCCGCGCTGCGCTGCAGCATCAGACGACGGGCCGTGGGCGTGGCCATCGCGCTGGCGGGCTGCATGGCGGCGCATGCTTCGGTGCCCGATGCGCCGTCGCCGTCGCAGGAATCGGCCGTGCCGGCGTTGGCGCCTTCGACGCCGGCCCCGGTCGAGCGACAGGCGCCGGACTGTTCGCGCCCGCTGTCGCTGGGCCTGCACGAACACGGGCTGCTGTACACGTCGCAGACGGGCGAGGGCATCGACAAGGACATCGCCGACGAGATGACGCGCCGCAGCGGCTGCCGCATCACGCTGACGGTGCTGCCGCGCGCGCGCATCTGGCAGCTGGTCGAGTCGGGCGCGCTCGACTTCACGTTGTCGGGCATCGCGAACGCCCAGCGCGATCGCTTCGCGGCGTTCGCCTGGTACGTGTCCAACAAGTACTACCTGCTGGTGCGGCGCGACGCCGGCGCGCGCAGCGTGGCGGAGTTCCGCCGCAAGCGCGGGCTGCGGCTGGGGCTGATCCGCAGCTTCCGCTACGGCGAGCGCGCGAACGAGTTCGTCGACGCGATCGAGGGCGAGGAGCGCATCACGTATGCCGGCAGCCTCGACCCGCTCTACACGATCCTGCTGGACGGCGGCATCCAGGCGATGATCATCGAGCCGTTCGACTTCCCGGCGATCGCGGGCGCGCGGCTGAAGGCGCAGACGGCCATCCTCGAGTTCGACGATCCGCCGGTGCTGCACGGGCTGGTGATGTCCAGGCGCTCGCTCTCGCCGGCGCAGCAGCAGGCCTGGCGCGACGTGATCGTGGCCATGCGCGCCGACGGCACCATGCGCCGCATCTTCGGGAAGTACTTTCCGGCCGACCTGGCCCGGCAGATGACGCAGTTCTGATGCGACGCGCCCTGCCTCCACTCATCTCGCTGTTCGTCGGCGCCATCACGCTCGCGTTCACGATCGGCCTGTGCATCCACGAGCGCGACAGCGAGCAGCAGCGGCTGCGAGCCGTGTTCGACGCCAACGCGCGCCAGACCGCCGGCCGCATCGAGCAGCGCATCTCCAACTACGAGCAGATGCTGCGCGGCGTGCAGGGGCTGCTGTCGGCCGACGTGGGGATCGACCGCCTCGGGTTCGAGTCCTACGTCGACACCGTGATGTCCGGCCCCGACGCCGCGGGCCTGCAGAGCGTCGCGTTCTCGCTGCTCGTCAAGCCTGAGGAACTGGCCGACCATGTGGGGCACGAGCGCATGAGCGGCCACTCCGAGTACGCGATCCGCCCGCCCGGCACGCGCGAGATGTACGCGCCCATCGTGCTCGTGGCGCCGGACAGCGTGCCCAATCGCCGGGTGATCGGCTACGACCCGATGTCCGACGCCAACCGTCGCGCCGCGATGCTGCAGGCGCGCGACTCGGGCAACGCGACGCTCACGTCGCTGGTGCCGCTGCATGTCGATGCGGGCCCCGACACGAAGCCGGGTTGCCTGATCTACCTGCCGGTGTATCGCCGGGGCGCGGCCGTCGACACCGTCGCCGCGCGGCGCGACAACGCCATCGGCTGGGTGCGCGCGTCGTTCCGCGTCGGCGACCTGATGTCGACCCTCTACGGCGAGCAGAGCCCGGGCCTGGTCGTGCGCCTGCACGACGGCGCCGACACCAGCGAGGCCTCGCTGATGTACCGCTCCGACCTGCCAGCCGATCCCGGCGACGACCCCATGGCCCTGGTCGCCCGCGCGCGCTTCCAGGCGCAGGAATACGTGGCGCTCGCTGGCCACACGTGGACGCTGCAGCTGAGCTCGCTGCCCGAGTTCGAGCGCCTGCACGAACGCAACGCGTCCAGCGTGATCCTGGTGGCCGGCGTCGTGCTGAGCCTGCTGCTGGCCATGATCACGCACCAGCTCGTGACCGGCCGCGCGCGCGCCTATGCGGCCGCGCAGTCCATGACGCGCGAGCTGCGCGAGAGCGAGGAGCGCTATCGCCGCATCGTCGAGACTGCCAGCGAAGGCATCTGGCTGCTGGACGCGTCGCGCCGGCTCGCGTTCGTCAATCCGCGCATCCCGCAGTGGCTGGGCGTCGCCGAGGAAGCGATGCACGGGCGGCCGATCGACGACTTCATGGACGCCGAGGAGGCCGAGCGCTGCCGCGTCGCGCTGGCCGCGCAGATCGCCGGCGGCGGCGGCACGCTGGAGCTGCGGCTGCGGCGCGCGGACGGCACGCCGATGTGGGTGTCGCTGTCGACGCGGCCCATCGTCGACACCGCCGGCCAGGCATCCGGGGCGCTGGGCATGCTCACCGACATCAACGAGCGACGCCAGGCCGAGGAGCGCCGCGCCGCGCTCGAGATGCAGCTGCGCGACGCGCAGAAGATGGAGGCGATCGGCACGCTGGCCGGCGGCATCGCGCACGACTTCAACAACATCCTGGCCGCGATCATCGGCAACGTGTCGGCCGCGCGGCAGGACGCGGCGATCGGGTTGTCGAGCGACGCGAGCCTGGCGCAGATCGAGCGCGCGGCCGTGCGCGCGCGCAGCCTGGTGCAGCAGATCCTCACCTTCAGCCGCATGCAGGTGCAGGAATTGCAGACGCAGGCGCTGCAGCCGGTCATCGACGAGACGCTGGACATGCTGCGCGCCGCGATGCCCGCGCAGGTGGAGCTGCGCGTGAGCCTGCCCGAGGCGCCGGTGCACGTGCGCGCCGACGCCACGCAGATCCAGCAGATCGTGATGAACCTGTGCACCAACGCGTGGCACGCGCTGCCGGCCGGCCGCGGCCGCATCGAGGTCGGACTGGCCGTAGAGGACGCGGTCCCTCCCGCGCAGGAAGACGCCGCCAGCACCTGGCCGGCCGCGCTGCGGGAAGGTCCGCGTGCGCACCTCTGGATTGCCGACAACGGCTCGGGCATGGACGAGGCCACGCGCACCCGCGTGTTCGAGCCCTTCTTCACCACCAAGCAGGTGGGCCACGGCACGGGCCTCGGGCTGGCCGTGGTGCACGGCATCGTGAGCGTGCATGGCGGGGCGATCAATGTCGAGAGCGCGCCCGGCGTCGGCAGCCGTTTCGACCTCTGGTTCCCGCTGCGCGACGCGCCCGACGAAGCGGTCGAGTCGCAGCACGGCGCGCTCGACACCCCGCCCGGCACCGGCCAGCACGTGCTGTGCGTCGACGACGACCCGGCGATGGTGCTGATGGTCGACGGCCTGCTGCGCCGCGCCGGCTACAAGGTGACGACCTTCGAGCGGCCGGCGGCCGCGCTGGCGCGCGTGCGGGCCGACCCCGGCGCGTTCGACATCGTCGTCACCGACTTCAACATGCCCGAGATGAACGGCATGGAGCTCGCGGCGGCGCGCGCGCGCGCGGCGCCGCGGCTGCCGATCATCGTCACGTCGGGCTTCATCTCCGACGAGATGCGCCAGCAGGCCGGCGAGCTGCAGATCGGCGCGCTGCTGCAGAAGGAATACACGCTGGAGCGCCTGGCCGGGCTGGTGCACGCGGTGCTCGAACAGCACCGAGAATGACGGCTTGCCCGTCGCTTCACTTCATCGCCTCGCCATGACCGAACCCGTGATCTCTCCCGCCGGCACCTGGGCCTCGCCCATCACCGCCGCCCGCGTCGCCGCCGGCGTGCGGCCCGTGTCGGCGCCGCGCGTGGTCGGCGGCCGCGTGCTGTGGCTGCAGAGCCTGCCGGAGGAGGGCGGGCGCATGGCCGTCGCCTCGAAGGACGGCATCGTCACGCCCGCGCCGTTCAACGTGCGCACGCGGGTGCACGAGTACGGTGGCGGCGCGTTCGTGGCCGCCGGCGACACCGTCTGGTTCTCGAACTTCGCCGACAACCTCGTCTACGCGCAGGTCGGCGGCGCCGCGCCCGTCGCGATCACTTCGCAGGGCACGCAGCGCCACGCCGACCTCGAGCTCGACGCGCGCCACCGGCGCCTGATCGCTGTCCGCGAAGACCACGGCGGCGCAGGCGAGCCGCGCAACACGATCGTCGCGCTGAACCTCGACGGCAGCGGCGCGGCGACGCTCGTCGAGGGCGCCGATTTCTACGCCTCGGCGCGCGTCTCGCCCGAAGGCCGGCGGCTCGCCTGGCTGCGCTGGAACCATCCGAACATGCCGTGGCAGGGCACCGAGCTGTGGCTGGCGGCGTTCGCCGACGACGGCTCGCTGGTGCACTCGCGCTGCGTGGCCGGCGGCGCGACGGAGTCGCTGTGCCAGCCGGTGTGGGCGCCGGACGGCAAGCTCTACGTCGTGTCCGACCGCAGCGGCTTCTGGAACCTGTACCGGCTCGAGGTGAACGGGCTGGTGCCGGTGTGTCCGATGGACGCCGAGTTCGGCCTGCCGCAATGGGTGTTCGCGCAGTCGTCGTACGGCTTCGCGAACGCGAACGAGATCATCGCGACCTGCCGCGAGAACGCGATCAGCCGGCTGCTGCGCATCGACGTTCGCACGGGCATGGCGACGACCATCGCGACGCCGTTCGAGGACATCGCCGAGCTGCGCGTGGCCGACGGCGTGCTGGTCGTCGAGGCCGGGTCGCCGACCACGACCGCGTGCATCGCGACCCTCTCGCTGGCCGACGGCGCGGTCGACGTGCTCGCGCGCAGCGCCGACGACCTGCCCGACGCGGCGATGCTGTCGGTGCCGCGCGCGATCCGCTTTCCCGGCGCCAGCGGCCGCACCGCGCACGCGTTCCACTACCCGCCGCGCAACGCCGGCTTCGCGCTGCCCGCGGGCGAGCGTCCGCCGCTGATCGTGATCAGCCACGGCGGCCCCACCGCGATGGCCACCAACACGCTCAAGCTCGCGACGCAGTTCTGGACCAGCCGCGGCTTCGCCGTGCTGGACGTCAACTACGGCGGCTCGACCGGCTTCGGCCGCGCCTACCGGCAGCGGCTCAGCGGCCAGTGGGGCATCGTCGATGTCGAGGACTGCATTGCCGGCGCGCGCCACCTGGTCGACGCGGGACTCGCCGACGGCGCGCGCCTGGCGATCCGCGGCGGCAGCGCCGGCGGCTACACCACGCTCGCGGCGCTCGCCTTCCACGACGTGTTCAAGGCGGGCGCCAGCTACTACGGCGTCGGCGACCTGCGCGCGCTCGATGCCGACACCCACAAGTTCGAGTCGCACTACACCACCGACCTGCTCGCGCCGATGCCCGAGCGCGAGCGCCTGTACGCCGGGCGTTCGCCCATCCACGCGGCCGACAGGTTGAACTGCCCGGTGATCTTCTTCCAGGGCCTGGACGACAAGGTGGTGCCGCCGGCACAAGCCGCGACGATGGTGGCCGCGTTGCGCCAGCAGGGCATCGCCGTGGCGCATCTCGAGTTCGCGGGCGAGGGCCACGGCTTCCGCCAGAAGGACACCGTGCGGCGCACGCTGGAGGCCGAGCTGTCGTTCTACGCGCAGGTGTTCGGCTTCGCGCCGGCCGACGACATCGAGCGCGTGGCGCTGTCCTGAAGCGTCAGCCGACCGGCTTGAACATCATCAGGCTGGTCGTCGCGTAGCCCAGGCGCTCGTACAGCGCGCGCGCCGCGGCGTTGTGGCCGAACACGTGCAGCGAGACGCCTTCGAGGTGCAGCGCGCGCACCTTGTCTTCCAGCGCCAGGAACGCGCGGCGCGCGTGGCCCTGGCGCCGGTGCGTCGCGGCGATGCGGAAGTCGAACACGTAGGCGATGCGCCGCGCGCCGTGATGCTGCTCGGCCACCCACAGCGTGCCGATGCCGGGGCCGTCCGCGTGCTCGCGGATCGTCCACAGGTGGTGCCGGGCCGTGGCGAGCCCGTGCGGCAGCAGGCCTTCGGTCTCGGTGCGCGCACGCGCCAGCGACTCCGCCTCCGTCCACTGGCCGTTGGCCACCTTGTCGCGCGCGTAGTCGGGGATCGCCTGTGCGAGCCACGCGGTGTATTCGGCTGGCGTCATCGGCGTGAGCAGCGTCATGCGGCGAACTTCCTCGCGAGGCGCGGGAGCAGCGCGGGCAGCTCGTCCTCGTCCCATTCCTGGCCGGCGGGCGACGCGGGATCCGTGATGCTGCCGCGCGGCAATGGCGCGTCGGTCATCTGCTCGTGGACCTCGGCGGCCACGTAGCCGAACGACTCGAGTTCGAACTCCTCGTCCTGCGCCACGTCGGCCAGGCTGTCGGGATCGGCCAGCGCGGCCTCGTAGGCGGCCTCGCCTTCGGAGATCAGCCAGTCGCGGAAGTAGCGGAAGCCGTCGTCGGAGCAGCCGCCGTTCATCAGATAGGCCGCGCCCCACAGATCCCAGCGGTAGGCGCGGGCGAGCAGTTCGTCGTACTTGGCCTGGAACGCGGCGACGTCGTCGGGATGCTGCGTCAGCAGCACCTGCTCGAGGCCGCCGACGCGGTCGTCCACGTCGTCGCCCGCCGCGTCGCGGGCGGCGGCGATGAAGGCCCAGAAGCGGTCGTCGTCGAGGGGGGTGGTGTCGGTCATGTCGTGCATCGTAAGCGCTGGGGGCTTGCGCCGTGGTGTCATGGTGTATTACAGTAACGATACACATAGACAGGAAACGCACCGTCGTGACCGATCCCTCCCTCTTTTCCGTCGTCGCCGGCTCCGCCGAGCCGATCTACCGGCAGCTCGTGGCGCAGGTGCGTCGCTGCGTCGCCGGCGGCCAGCTCAAGGCCGGCGACGAGCTGCCGTCCGTGCGCGATCTCGCGCAGGCGCTGGCCGTCAATCCGATGACCGTGTCCAAGGCCTTCGGACTGCTCGAGGCCGAAGGGCTCGTGACGCGGCGGCGCGGGCTGGCGATGGTGATCGCCGAGCAGCACCGGCGCGCGCAGCCGGCCGCCGACCGCATCGACCTGCTGCGCCCGACGCTCGAACGGGCGGCGCAGGAAGCACGTCAACTGCAGCTGCCGGCCGCGCAGGCGCTGTCCCTTTTCAAGACGATCCTGAACGAACAGGAAGGTGAATGACATGAGCTCCCCACGCAACGACATCGCATCCCCCTGCCTGGCCCTGCAAGGCCTGACGGTGTCCTTCGGCCGGCAGCGCGTGCTGGACGGCCTCGACTGGTCGCTGCCCGCGGGCCGCGTCGTCGGACTGCTGGGCCGCAACGGCGCCGGCAAGACGACGCTGATCGAGACGCTGCTCGGGCTGCGCGAGCCGTCGTCCGGCCAGGCGACGCTGCTGGGCCAGCCGGCGCTCGCGCTCGACGACGCCGCCCGCGCGCGCATCGGCTACGTGCCGCAGCGCTCCGACCTGTTCGAATGGCTGACCGCCGACCAGCTGCTCGCGTACTTCCGCAGCTTCTATCCGCGCTGGAACACGGCGAAGGTGGACGGCCTCATGTCGCGCTGGGACATCGCGCGCGACAAGCCGATCGGCAAGCTCTCGGGCGGCCAGCAGCAGCGCCTGTCCATCATCCGCGCGCTGGCGCACGAGCCCGAGCTGCTGGTGCTCGACGAGCCCGTCGCGAGCCTCGACCCCGCGGGCCGGCGCGACTTCCTCGGCGAGCTGGTCGACCAGGTCATCGACCAGCGCACCACCATCGTGTTCTCCACGCACATCCTGTCCGACCTCGAGCGCGTGGCGGTGGACGTCGCGTTCCTCAGCGGCGGCAAGATCGCGCTGCACGCGCCGCTCGACGCACTGCTCGAATCGAGCGTGCGCCTGGGCGGCGTGCCGGCCGACATCGAACGATTCGTCGCCGCGCACGACTTGCAGCCAGTCTCGCGCGACGCGGGCGTGCCCGTGATCGCGCGCGGGCGCGAGGCCGAGGCGATGCCGGCGGCCACGCCGACGGTCAGCGTGGATCGTGCGACGCTCGAGGACCTGTTCCTCGCGCTGACCGCCTGAAGGAGCGCCCCAGTGACAACCTCCTTGTTCTCGTCGATCGGGCCCATGCTGGCCGCTCCGTGGCGGCAGCGCCGCAACGCCGGCTCGCTGTGGGGCCTTGGCCTCATCGTGTTCATGGCAATGCTGGGGCCGGCCGCCGTGTTCGCCCTGAGCGTGCTCACGCAGCTGGGGGTGGGCCCGCTGGCGCCGAGCGATCCTTCGCAGGCGTCGCAGCTCGTCGCCCACATGCGCCATGGCGCCGTGAGCGTGACCATGTGGGCGCTGTGCGTCCTGGTGCTCGGCGCGTGGGCGCTCACCGTGTCCAACCTGCTGGACCAGAACAAGCCGGTGCTGGCGCACCTGGTGCCGGCGCATCCGGCCCGGCTGCGCGTGGCGCTGATCGCCGCCTGGGCCGGGTCGGTGGGCCTCGTCGCGCTGTTCGTCGGCGTGCGCTTCGACCAGCCGTTGCTCACGATGACCATCACGGCGCCGGTGCTGGCCGTGCTTGCGCTGTCCGTGCGCTGGCCGATGGTGTGGATCCTGGGCGCGATCGCGCCGATAGGGGTCGAAGCGATGCTGAAGTGGCCGGGCCGCGAGCCGCTGATGGCGAGCCTGCGCGCCCAGTGGGCCGTGCAGCCGGGCGCGATCGCGGCCACGCTGGCGGCCGTGTCCGTCGTGATCCTGGTGGGCCTGATCCAGTCGGGCGGCCGGCGCCACGTCGCGAGCGACGAGGTGCGGCGCAATCGCATCAAGCGCTTCCAGATGCGGGCCACGGGCGCGCAGCCGGTCGTCGCGGGCAAGCGCGGCGCGCTCGACCGCTTCATGAGCCGCACCTACTTCGCGTGGTGGCGCCGCGTGCTCGCGCGCCCGCAGAGCCCCGCGTTCTCGCGCGTGATGCTGGGCCTGGGCCCGGGCGTGCACTGGACCAACATCGTGACCGTCGTGGCGTGCACCGGCGTGGTGATCGTCGCCGCCCAGGGCGTGTTCAAGCTGGGCGCGGTGCTCGTTCCGGCGCTGTTCCACGATTTCGTGCCGCTCATGATCATGGGCGCCACGGTGGGCATCCTGCCCGGCCTGATGGGCAACTCGCTGCAGGTGCACGCGCGGCTGCAGCAGACCCGGCGCGAGCAGGCGCTCCTGGTGCTGCTGCCCGGGGCGCCGCGCGGCGCGGCGCTGAGCCGCCGCCTGGCGTGGCAGTTCACGGGCCAGTTCGCGATGGCGCTGGTCGGTGCGGTGCTGCTCGCGCGGTCGTTGATGGCGCTTCACTCGGGCGTACCGAACGTTCCGGTGCTGCCCATGCTCAACCGGCTCGTGTGGTTGTTCGCGGTGGGTGGTCTGCCGCTGGCCGTGATGCAGTGGCGGGCATGGGCGCGGGCGGGGGCGCCCACCGCGCTCGGCGCGCTGCTGCCGATGCTGGGCATCGGCTTGGTGATGGGTGCCATCGCGTTCGGCTCCGGACTGGACTGGTGGACCGACGGCCAAGCCGCGTCCGGGGTGGCCGCCGCCACCGTGGCCCTGTGCGCGCTGCGTTGGTGGCGCATGGGCCGCGAGCCCCAGGCGCTGCCGATCGGACGGCTGGCGTGACCATGGCCGCCTCGCACCGTGCCGGGACGGCGCGGCCTCAGTCCGCCGGCACCGGCGCTCCGCGCGGCAGGCGCAGCCGCTCCGGCGCCAGGTACTGCTGGCGGTAGATCTCGAACGGCATCGTGTCGGCCGCCTCGATGCGCGCCTGTTCGGCGAGCGACTCGGTGGCCAGTTCGGCCATGTGCGCGGCGACGTCGGGCGGCAGGTCGAGCGCGAGCATGTGCGCGCGCGTGCGACGCGAGTGCGCGCGCACGAACGCGTCGTGCGAGCCGCCGTGCCTGCCGACCATCTCGGCCAGCACGCGCGCCGACGGCAGCGTGTCGGGCGCGAGCACCGCCGCGCGCGCCGCGGCCAGCGCCTGCGAGTGGGCGTCGGTGCCTTCGTGCGCGTCGAGCCACGCGGCGATCGGGCCGCACTCGGCGAGGATCTCGTTGAGCCAGTCGGTCATCAGGATCTCGACGCCGCCGCGCTCCAGCTTCAACCCCGGCTCGCGGCCGCGCGCCGCGACGCGCTGCTGGTTGCGTCCGAGCTCGGCGATCTCGTAGGGCGAGTCGAGCGGGCTGTCGTCGAGCAGGCAGTGCAGCAGGAAGATGTCGATCATGCGCATCGTGGCCGGCGCGATGCCGGCAGGCACGAACGGATCGAGGTCCATGCAGCGCACCTCGATGTACTCGACGCCGCG